>JAILEN010000059.1 GCA_024687655.1 Lachnospiraceae bacterium
TACCATGCGCCTCAGATCTTTGACAGGCGTGAATATCAGATCAGGATGCGGCTGGATGAGATATTAAAAAGAGGTATCAGCCAGGGGCGTATCCGGCTTGGGTTTGATCCCATCTGGTCGGTTAAGGAGGATAGGGCTGTATTTGCCGAGGTGTCTGCAGCCATCGATGACGAGGAGTTCGGCCTGATCGATGAGGAGACCCTGGAGGTAGCCGCCGGAGCGGGAGGCAGCTCTACCATCTTCGAGGAGAATGTGTTAGAGCAGGTGTTTTCCCATGTGGGTACCGGTGGTATGGCCCACGACGGTTTTTCCTATGTGGTGCTGAAGCTGTCCACAAGTCTGGCCATGCAAAAGAACTTTACGGATCTGATCTGGAACCTGCGAAGTAAATATGGTGTTCACCCTGAGCATATATGCTTTGCCTTCAGGGAGACGGTTTACAACGCCATGGGTGAAAACTACGAGGAGAATATCAACAAGCTGTCGCTGCAGGGCTACAGTCTGGCTCTGGGCGGCTACGGCAGGGGCTATACCGATATAACCCATTTGTCCCAGCTTCCTGTCAGTACCATTATTCTTGATGAGGTTCTGGTAAATGAAGCAGAGTCCGAGAAGGCGGGGACCCTTTTGCGGGGCACCATCAGGATGCTAAAGGAGACAGACCTGTCAGTGGTGGCCCCCGGGGTGTTTGATGAAAAGACCTATAACATGCTTATTGGTATGGGATGTGATCTGATCCAGGGACAGTTTATAAATGACAGGATGATAAAAAAGGAGGAGGAAAATTGAAAAAGATACTTCTAACGGATGACGAGCCCATGATGCTAAAGCTTGCGGCCAGGGCACTTAAGGATGAATATGAGACCATAACGGCAGAATCGGGTGCAGAGGCCCTGGAGCTTTTTGAGGCCCAGAGGCCGGACATGGTGATCTCGGATATCAAGATGCCGGGGATGTCGGGCTTTGAGCTTTGCACTGCCATTAAGGAAAAATATGGAGCCACGGTTCCCTTTATCTTCATGACCGCCGACGAGAGCGAGGAAGGAGAGAGCCGGGGCATGGATGTGGGGGCCGCAGCCTTTATCAGAAAGCCGGTAAAGGCAGACGTGATCCAGGCCGCAGTAAAGGCAGCCTTTGAGGGAGGAGCCGCACCTGCGGCAACATCGGCGCCTGCGGCGGATACCTCCCGGGGGAGTGAGCCGGATCTGAAGGCTGAAAAGGGCAAACTTCCTGAGTGGCTTTTGCACGAGCCTCTAATAGATATTGATGCGGGGCTTATAAACAGTGAGTCGGCAGATGCCTACCTGTCATCCATGGACATCTTCATGGATCATGTGGACGATAACGTGGCAGAGCTTGTAAGGTGCATTCAGGCCGGGGATTTTGAAAACTACACCATAAAGGTCCATGGCTTAAAAAGCACCTCACGAGTCATCGGAGCAATGGTATTATCCACCACGGCCGCAGCATTGGAAAGGGCTGGAGACGATAAAAACCTGGATTTCATCAGGCAGGAGCATGCCGCATTTATAGAGCTTTACAAAAAGTACCAGACCATTATCGCAGGCCATGCCAATGAGGGAGAAAAGGAGGATATCTCCCCGGATGAGCTTTCGGATGCCATGATGGCGCTTAAGGAATATGCTCTGGCAGAGGATTATACACTGGTGGAGGGAATACTGGAGTCACTGTCAGCCTACAGGCTGGATGAAAAACATGCCGGGATCCTTAGCAAGATAAAGACACTTATGAACAGACTTGACTGGGATGGGATCAATGTGATCCTTGGGGAAGTATAGGAGTTTGATAAGGAGATAAAAGATGAACGATAATACAGTTCTTTTGGTAAGCAATAAGGAGACCTTTTCCATACACGGCATGGAGTCGAAGCTTAAGGAGATTGGCTATGAAGGGGTCTATGTCCAGGATGATATAGAGGAGCTTGATGAAGTAGCATGGAAGAGTAATTTTTTGGTCTACTATATGGATGAAAAGATGCCCATAGATACCAATTTAGTGGTCTATCTCAAGGATCTTTGCATGGAAAAGGAAAAGAGTCTGATCCTGATCGGCAGAAAAGAGGAGTATGAGCAGGTGCTGAAAAGCATGCCTAAAAAGTGTATCAACTCCTGGTTTGAACGCCCTCTGGATATGAACAAGTTTCTTCTGGCAGTACAGAATCTGAAGAACAGCATGATCATGATGGCCATGCGAAAGACCGTCCTTATTGTGGATGATGATGTGGCATACATGCAGGTAATCCGTGACTGGCTCAAGGACACCTACCAGATAGTCATGGTCAACTCCGGCGTGAAGGCCATCAAGTGGCTTACCAATAACCATGCGGACCTGGTGCTTTTGGACTATGAGATGCCCGTGGTAAACGGTCCCACTTTTTTTGAGATGCTGAAAAGTGATCCGGATTCTGATGTGGTACCCGTGATGTTTTTGACAGGACAGACCACCAAGTCCAGCGTGCTGACTGCCATGCAGCTAAAGCCTGTGGACTATCTGCTAAAGAGCATCACAAAAGGTGAGCTTCGTGAAAAGCTGGCAAATTATTTTGCAAAGCAAAAGGGATTAAGCTGAGGGAATAAAACAAGGAGGTTGATTATGAAAGAAAAAAGAGTTTTATCGGTAATACTTGCAGTTTTGTTGGCATTTACATCACTTTTCTCCGGCGGTATTGTCTTTACCGGGGATATGGGGGAGGTTTTGGCGGCACCGGTCAGGAATGATCACTATCTGGGAGAGGCAAAAACCGCTGCGCAGATTAAAACTCAGATGGTCACAAGTGGTTCAGCTGCCGGGGTTACCGTTGCGACAGGAACTGCAACATGGACAGTTGCGATCTATCTGTGCGGCACAGATCTGGAGAGTGAAGGAGCATCCGGAGCCCTGGATATCATGGAAATGTTGGATGCGCATATTGATACAACTAAGGTAAATGTCATCGTGCTTACAGGCGGCACATATGAATGGAGTGGAGTTAGTCATTTGACGGGGGAAGATGCAGCTATAGTTGATACGTATTATTCACAGTTTTATCATCAGGGCTTTAGTACACTCAAAGGCAAATATACAGAGCCTGATGATCGTGGGACTCAGATATGGAAGATAAATGATAATAATATGACTCTTCTATACGAGGATCCAAATGAGTGTAATCTTTCCAAGCCTGAGACCGTAAGGACCTTCTTTCAGGTCGCCCAGATGTATGCACCTGCGGAGAATTTCATGGCATCGTTCTGGGATCACGGCGGTGGCCCACTCGGTGGAGCGGAGTGTGCACAAAACAGTGACGCATCGAGTCCCGGAGGTTTTTACACTGAGTCCGGTATCAGCGTTGAGGACATAGCACTGGCACTACATCAGGCAAGGACGGCGGCTAATACATATAACAACACTAATGGAAAGAAGTATGCCATTATAGGCTTTGATAACTGCCTTATGGGAAATGCTGAGATAGCTTATGAGCTGAAGGATGAGGCAGACTATCTCCTTGCATCGGAGGAATCTGAACCCGGTGATGGATGGAACTATCGCTGGCTGAATGTCTTTAACGACAGAAAGTTTCGGCAGGCAGAAGCAGACCGGCAGAAAGTCCTTATCGGTAAGAGCGTAATAAATCTCTTCTCCAATGGTATTGATAAGAGTGCCGACAATTCGGATGCGGCCGCCCAGTATGCAGCAGATGTGGCAAAATCAAAAGAACTGTGGAATTCTACGGAATTTACGGGAAGCACTTTGGCGCTCATAGATCTTTCCAAGATGAGTGACGTGAGGACAGCGGCGAACCAGCTTGGTGCGGCACTGAATGCTATTTACAATGCAGATCATTTAAATCAATACATTGGTTTTGCCAGAACCATAGCAGACCTGCCTACTATGTTTGGCGGGCAGCTTGGTCTGGTGGATTCTTACATACTTGCAAAGGGAATTTCAGACGAAGCGGCCAGGCAGCTTGGGACACCTCCCGGCAATGCTGATATTACAAATAAGCTTACGAACATAAAAACCGCTGCCGATGCCCTGATCACTGCCGCGGGGCCCGGTGTAGCTTCCCTGGATGGGAAAGGCCAGGTGGGTGAGGTTGGAACAGCAAATGATGCGGTTGTTTACAGGGCACTGGCGTCTGATTATGCAGGCGGCAATGGCTTGTCCATATTCTATCCCGGCAATTCAAATATCTGGCAGAGTAAATTGAAACAAGTAATGAATAACGGGACGCAGGGATTGTATTTAAACGACCTTAAGTTCAGCTCTGAAAACGATGGAAATACTCTCCAGTCCTATGCGGCTTTTGTTAAGAAACTGGTGTCTGAGACAGGTGGAACCTTTGGCTTCTCCTCAGATGTAGCCATTACAGCAACAGAGGTCACCAAGAGCGATGGGCACAAGGCTGTAAATGTTAAAGCAAACGGTGATAACAACAAAAAGATGGTAGATGTGGAGTGCTACTATTCGCTTTATGAGGAGGCCACCCACACAGATTACCTGCTTGGGGTATTGCCTGTTAGCTACGATGTCAACGGGGCGATTTACGAGATTGATGAGAGAAGGATGCCTACCCTGTTTTTTGGATCGATAACAGATCCGGATGTTTTTACATATATCGCCCGCAACGAGGATCTGTCCAGTCTTATGATCCCGGCTTATGTAAAGCTTAAAGGCGAAGCCCCCATCGACAGTGAGGCTCGGGTACCTGAAGATAAGATCAGATATCTGGTGGTTGATTATAATTATACCAAAGAAAAATGGATCGTAACCAAAATATGGGAGACGGCAACAGCTTCTGACGGTAGTCAGACCATAGGTAGATTAAGCCCTGATGTGAATACTCTGGGTTCAAATCTGGAGTTTTGGCCGGTAATAGCATCTCAGTCGAATGGCGATCTCACTGAGTATGAAGCCGTTCGTAAGCAGACCGTACCGGTTTCTGCGGAAATATCGCTTGAATTAAAGGGCGGATTTCTCGCAGGCATGCCCGGATATCAGCAGATAGGCACATTTGTTGCATATGATGCTTACATGAATGCAAAAGAGTCAAATGACGTCACGCTTACCGTTGCATACGATTCAGGCAATGGTAATTCAGGAAGCAGAGGTGGCGGCGGTGGTGGCAGCAGCAGTGGCAATACTTCCTCAAGTACAACCACGCTTTCCAATGGGACCAGGGTGACGGAGGCCGTTACAAAGACAGGTACCTATACGGCCACCACAACCACATATAAATATCCTGATGGTACTACCTTAAAGGAAAAGAAGGTGGAAAATAAAGACGGCTCAGGATCTGTCACAGAGACCAAGATCGACAAGGAGGGCAATACCTCTGAGGTGAAGGTAGTCACAGACACCACTAAGACAGTGACGGAGGTCACCACACATTCTGAAAACAAGGACAAGACCTCTGTTACAAGTGTCACCTACACACCTGTCGACGGAAACAAGCTGACCCTGACTGCCTATGAGACCACAGGCAATTCCGTGACGGTTCCCGATACCATATCAGCAGGCGGCAAGACGTACAAGGTGACCGTCATCGGTAAGGGGGCATTTGCCGGTAATACGGCCATAACCTCCATGACGATAGGAAAACATGTAACCAAAATCTCAGCAAATGCCTTCAAGGGGGCCAGGAAGCTTAAGACTATTACCATAAAGAGCAAGGTCACCGCTGTAGGCAAGAATGCCTTCAGGGATATAAACAAGAATGCGACTATACAGATCAGGGCAACAAAGAAGAACTACAGTAAGATCAAAAAAGCGATAGTAAAGAAGAGCGGAGTGCCTTCTACTGTTAAGTTCAAGAGGATGAAAGGAGAATAAAATGAAGAGATTAAGAGTATTGGGGATTGTATTAAGTGCAGCGCTTTTGGTAACGGGAGCACCGCAGGTATTATTGGAAGACAATGTAGGAGTTTTTGTTTACGCTGCAAACAGCGAGAAGAATGAGGTGGCTCTTGAGTCCCGCATCAGCCGGGACAGGGTGGTTAATGTCTATCAGGCCGGAGAAAAAACCTCCAATGAGACTACGACGCTGAGATATTATAAAGATCTGCCTCATATTCCCTACATTGATATCAGGGAGTATTATAAGATGTTCCCCGGGACGCTTTATGACGGCTTCACCGTGAGAAAAACCGGTAAAAATAAGTTTAAAGTGACAAACAGAGTAACCCTGGCTACGGCAAAAGTGGATACCATCGCTGATGTTTTCTCTTCTGAGGATATGGCGGAATTCACCAATGTCATGGGGCTCATCCAGCCGGGTATGGACAACAGCTATCTCGACGGCCTGGCTTATGTCCGATATAGGGGACAGAAGATCGCCAAAAACAAATCCTCTGCCCAGTCCTATGATTTTGAGTCATACGGCATTGACCTCAGAAAGGGGAAAGACGAAAACGGCAATCTGACGGTCTATATGCCCCTTTGCACCATCAACGATATGACTACGGATCTGGCATATCATTACATTTTGTATATCGGTGGTGATGATATCTATGTTTGTGATGATAACCGTTATGGGAATGTGGCCGATAATGATCCTTCATTTTATAAAACCATAATCGGGAAGGGTGACAAGAGGCCTTATACACGTGCCGAGCGGGAACTCATATACCGGGAGCTTTGCTTCCAGATAGATCATTGCTATGGTTATCCCGGCAGGGAGATCGTTGATCCCAATTCAAAAACCAAGGATTTTGATGCGTTTTTAAAAAGCTATAAAAACAAATATGTCACCGGTAAAAAAATACGATCACTGCTTATGTCTGACAAGTGGTCAAAGTATATGATGGGCTACGATATGGTCGGAGTTTTGCTGGATGATGGCGGACATACAGCTATCTCCATTGCATCCAATACATCAAAAGCCAATGATGTGGTCTATGATGCATATATTAAGGCTTATAAAGATAACCCTAAGCTTTATAAATGGTATTATTCCAGGTATTCGGAGTACATTTATAAATATACTGACGTGTCTTCAATGACGGAACAGCGAAAAAAAGGCTTTGGCCTTAAAGGTAACCAGTACTATGTGGAAAAGGGTGATACTGCAGTCTGTGTATTTGATACATTTTGCCCTACTGCAAAAGGTATGACTGCCATTGAGAATTATTACAAAACTAAAAAATGGCCGGATGCTTCTACCTGCGGAGAACCCATGGTAAAGTTTGTGGATTCCCTTAAGAGGGCGCAGGCCAATCCCAATATAAAAAATTTTGTTTTGGACATTACGGTTAACGGTGGCGGATCCCTGGATATAGTTGAGGCGATGATGAGCCTGATGCTGGGAAGCGGGAAAAACTACGTTAAATACGACAATCCTGCCACAGGCCAGAAGTTTACAGTGCGCTATGATGTGGACCGCAATTTTGACGGAGTATTTGACGAGAAGGACAAGGATGTATCCTACGACCTTAACTTTGCCATTCTTACCAGCGATTACTGCTTCTCATGTGCCAATCTTTATCCTTCTTTGATGAAGGATAATGGGATTCTTGTCATGGGAAGGACCAGTGGTGGCGGAGCATGTGCCATCCAGAAGATGGTTACCCCGGAGGGCTTTACCTGGCAGTGCTCATCCGCAAGATCCCGGCTTATAGATAAAAAGGGGAAATGCATTGATGGAGGCATCGAGCCTGATGTGGATCTGCTTAAATACGACAAGAAGGGCAACATGAAAACAATAGAGGTGGAAACCGTATATCCTCAGATTCTGGAAAAAGCTGATATCGCTGATTACAGTGATTTCTACAATATTGACAAGTTAAGTGAGGCCATAAACAAGTATTATAAGAACTAAGACTCTTGGGAGGTTTTATAATGGACATAATAACTATAGTACCGGAGAATATAAAGGCTTTTGAACCTATTTTGATGGGTTCGTTAGATCCAAACAGCATGGCCATTGGGGCTGTGGAGGATGGCTATGCCGTAGGGGGCATGACATTCCATCAGGAGCAGTCCACGATATGTATAGACCATATCTATGTCCCGGAGGTCCACAGGCGCAAGGGCGTGGGACACAAACTCTTAGAACGGCTTTTTGACAGGGCAAAAGAAGCGGGAGAGTATTTCTTCCAGCTGCAGTGCCTGGAGGGTGACGAGGATATGATAGCCTTTTTTTTAAATGAGGGTTTTAGCTTTACAAAAAGCGGAGAGATAAATTCCATTCCCATTGAATCCCTGGTCACATCGCCTGCTTTTAACAAGGCGGTTAATGGTATAGATCCAAACCTGGCCAGACCCTTGTCTGATTTTTCCGGTGGCGAGATCAATAAGCTCAATAACACTCTGATCCAGGTTATGGATGTCCCCGGCGGCTTTGAAAAAGGAAATTATGACGAGAACCTGTCGCTGGCTGTTTATGATGTGACAGATAAAGCATTCAAGGGCTGTCTTATCATAGACAGGAATTATGATGATATCATGCTTCAATACCTTGCCAATTTCGGCACGGACCGGAGTGTTTTGCCATATATTTTTGCCAAGCTCAAGTCAATAGTGCTGCATGAGCACATGGGTGAGTGTATGCTGCATTATGTTATATTGGATGAAAAGATGAACAGCGTAATGAACCTGATACTGCCCGACGGCGATGACATAATTGAGAAGCAAAATATGCTGACAGGGCTTAAGGTTATTTAAAAAAGAAAGGAAAAAAAATGGGTGATAACAGTATTTTTTTTAAAAACGTTCCCATGGAAAAGATCAGGGGAGAGAGCCTTAAGATATCAAAGGTGAGTGATGATGTACTGCTGGAACGTGCTAAAGAAAATCTGAGCCATCTGAATGTGGATGAGACCTCTAACAAACTGAAAGATCTTCTGGCGCATGATGAGATGGTGGATGCCCAACTGTATACAGATGCCCAGGAAGGAGGCTTATATGCGCCGGAGAACGTAGCCGACAAGACATATGAGACGGTATTCAGAAAAAAACTCAGTTGGTCTCAGAGGAAAAAGAGAGGTGGGTCTTTTTATGAAAAAGCCGACCTTACCAGGGAGATCAGGCAGGCTAACGAGGACTTCCAGGACAGGCGTTTTATGGGTATGATAAACAGGGGACTGAAGACAGAACAGGGGAGAACTGAGGAGTATCGTTTTGCTATTGAGAATACGATGCACTCCGAGGCAGTAAGAGATCTGGTCACATACTATGAAGGCATAGCCCTTAAGGCAGAGGCTACGAAGGGCAGAGATTCGAGTGAGTATAAAACATCACAAACAGACAGTAGTCAGGCCTATTTGTTGCTCACATCGAACAGTCAAAGAGAAAGAGACGTTGCATACAGCGCTGTTCTTAAAAAAATTCGTGAAACTGATCTGAAAGAGTTTTATTATGAAAACGATAAGGACTTTGTGAAGAAATACAAAGAAAAATACGAAAAGCTGAGAGCTTTTTCCCATGGCCTGGAGTTTTTGGAAAATAAATCGGAGGATATGAAAGGTGGCGGGGATCTTGCTGTTGCCCGGGCGAAATCCGAGATGCTCAAGGATATTTTAAGAGACTATGAACTTAGAATGACAATTATCCAGTCTCCGTATTACGCGGGACTGGCGGGAAAGGATTTTGCAGAAATGGAGCCTAATGAGATCCTTGACATGGAACAGAAGACAAAAGAACCGGCTCTAAAGGAATATTTGGCAGCGATCAGGCAGATGAAGGGCGCGACATCTTACAAAAAGGATGGCAAAACAGACATTATAGACACGATCTATGCAGATAAGCTTAAGGCTGCCTATGAAATGGATGCTAACGAGGGGCGCGAGCTATTATCCAGGGTGATGCCGGAATTACAGGCTGCGGCGGCCAGAAAGGGTATAGAGCTTAATATCCAGTCCGAGTACAATCAGGCCTTCGTAAAGATGACACTTGATAAGGCCTTGGAAGCTTTCCCTGATATGACCCTTAAGACCCTTAGGGAAAATGAGCCCAATGTAGGCCAGGGAGCCAGCAATCTGTTTGGCCCGGATTTCAAAAGGATGAATGAAGCGACGCTTGACATGCTTGAGAAGCCCGAGCAGTACGGTTTATCGACTGAGGATGTTACCAAACTTACAGACTATACAGACCGTCTGATGAAGGCACAGGCTTATTTGAACCGTGTTGACAGCCAGAATGAGCAGTCATGCCAATGGGCTGATTACTGGAGAATAGCGAATAATGCCTATGCTCCCGAGGAAAGGGCGCAGATAGGGCTGATAAAGAAAGCTGTCAAAGATATGCAGACCGGCCTGGCTCCGGAATTAATGAAGGCAAAACGCGATTATGCTTTACTTCAGAAGGAAATTATGGATTTTAGATGCAAACATGGTGTATTTGTGGATAAGGATGAAAAACACTTTAATAATGCACGTTCGGCAGGGGATACCCTTGAGCCTCTGGCTGTAAACGAGGCTGAATTCAAGGTGAATGATGAAGTGACAAAGGTATCGGTGCCACTGTTTGATGTATTTGATCTGGATCTGCTGAAGGGAAAGGAGCTTAAACCCGCTGACGGCGTTACGCCGGAACAGTTCCAGGAGGCTGTAAACAGGATGGTCGAGGCTGTAAAGCCCCTTGCAGGATATAAGTATTACATTAATGATCATACGGACAGCCAGGGGAAACTCGTGAAGGGTCATTTGTCAGGTATCGAAGGACCCCAGCTTTGGGAGCTGGAGTGGTGGTCTGACCAGTTGATCCCGGTGGCGCAGAAGGCAGTGAATGATTTCAGGGCCCTGCTCAAAAAATGACGATTTAGAAAAACCTTGAAAGGCAGTAATTTATGGCCTGACATAACAGGAAGGAGAATGTTGTGGATCATTGGATAGTTATAGTTGATGATTAGCCGATGTATCTGAAGAATACAGAAATGCAGCTCACAAGGAATAATATGCGTGTCAGTTGTATGGAATCGGGCCGGGAGTTGCTGACTTTTATGGAGGACAACTCTCCGGATCTGATACTTTTGGATGTTCTGATGCCGGAAATGGACGGCTTTGAAACATATAACCGACTGAGATACTTAGAGGACAAGCTGGGACGCAGACGTACTCCGGTGATCTTTCTGACAAGTGCAAGCACTACGGACCGCGAGCTTCGCGGTCTTGACATGGGTGCTGCCGATTACATACACAAGCCCATTGACGAGGCAGTGGTAGTTAAACGCATAATCAATTCCATCAACAATCAAAAAACAATAGATACCCTCAGGGAGGAGGCATATAAAGACAAGCTGACAGGGTTTTATAACAAGGATAGCGGCACCCACCGCATTTCTGACAGGATTATTTTTTCAACCGGTGCTTTGATCATGATCGATCTGGATAATTTCAAATTGGTCAATGACCTTTTTGGGCATGATATGGGCGATTCCGTGCTGGCCGCCTTTGCAGATATTATCAGGGAACACACCGGTGAAACCGATATCATTGCCAGGATCGGCGGCGATGAGTTTTTGGGCTTCTTTTCCGGGGTTAACAGTGAAAAAGAGGTTGCTTCCCTGACAAAAATCTTTAATGAAAAGATAACTGCCGAGGCATCGAGGCTTTTGGGGGAGGATCACGGAATTCCCATCGGTGTATCTATGGGAGTTGTTATGATAGACGAGGGATATGTTGATTTCACCAGGGGGTTTTCCCAGGCAGACAATGCCATGTACATCGTTAAAAATAACGGCAAGCACGGATATGAGATATATCGCCCTGAGGCCACCGATGACATGGCCACAGATGATCTTGACAGTGAGCTTTTACGAGTCATGCAGATCATATCGGAGCGCGGAGAAAACAAGGGTGCGCTTCTTTTGGGGCAGGAGGCCTTTTCCTGGAGTTACCGTTATATAGAGCGGTTTTTGTCCCGTTATGGTGGAGACGTTACAAGGATATTGTTTTCTCTGGAGGCCAAAGAGGATAATCCGGATCTTTACGATAAGGTTTCGGAATTCGGAAATATACTCAAGGATAATCTGAGAAAATCCGATATCATCCTACATTGGCACAAGTCCCAGTATATTGCGGTTTTACCTCTTTTACATGGGGAGGATGTTACGGATATAACAGACCGGATCTTAAAGGTCTGGGAAGGATCCAGGTATTCAGATGGTATAAAGGTAAAATATGCGGCTTCAACTATCACCCAGGGGTGATGCGCTAAATATAAAAAACGATTACAAGGAGTGAATGACATGAAAAAAGATTTCAAAACAAATGATATCATCTTTAAGCAGGGGGATGAGGGGAACAGATTATGAAAGAAAATTTGAAAAATATCGGACTGATCATACTGTCCTTTGTTATTCTGCTCTTTCTTCCACATGGGCTAAATACCGTGTCCTATGTGATCCTGGGAGTATCCATTTGTCTGTTTATGATCGGTTATTTCCGGGTCTATAATGGAATGGATGCTCCGGATGAACAGAGAGAATACAGATCGGATACAGTTCTATGGCTTATCATGGGTCTTGGCATTATGACCTTTGGGGCGGCTTATCTATGTATCAGTAATGCAAGCGGGAAAGGAATGATCCTGTCATTTCTGTTTATGATAGAAGGTTTGATCCTGCTTGGAACAGCTAACAGAGGTTCTATGAACCTTCGGATGGATCATGGGATTTCCGTTGTGCATCATGTTTATGGCATTTGTACGATATGCGCTGCCATTATGGTTCTGATCACAGGATCCATGGGTGGTGCTATATCATTTGTACTTATGATGATCCAGGGAGTCATTGTAATTATCTTTGGACAGGTAAGCTCCTTCAGGGAAAGGATCGATGGCATGAATATGCCCATCAGTGAGCTATTTTATCGCTGCAAGGATAATAATACTCCTCTTGGCAGCCCCAGGCTTGCCCCGGTAGGGAAACATAAGGAGTGCATTGTTTTTGGGCCGGATGACAGCGGATTGTTTGTTTATTGTTATTACCGCTTTGGAAGATTCTATGTGGCATTGGGTGATGAGTCAAAAAAGACTCGTGACATAATGGATACGGAGGTTCTTGATAGCATTAAAGAGATGTTTGAGGAGATGCTTGAGGATGATAAAGGAATCCGCCATATACCTTAAAACCTTCAGAAGATGCAAAAACTGTAGATAATGTCTCAAAATTGAAATATTCTATTAAAGGTGATATAATATACCAAAATGTTGACTGATCAACATTTTGGTATATTTTTATGTTGATCTCTATACATAATGAGGGATGATTCTGATGTTAAGAAGAAAAGTATCTGAAAAACTAATAGAATGGAAAGAATCAAAAAATAATAAATGTCTTGTTGTACAGGGCGCTCGGCAGGTTGGAAAGACTTTTTCCATACGGGAATTTGCTCGGAGTAATTATAAGAATGTGCTAGAGATTAATTTTAAGGAATCGCCATCGGCCATGGAAATCTTTAAAGGTGATATTGATATAAAAAGTCTGATCATGGCCATAAGATTTCGCTATCCCCAGATCGATCTGATCCCAAAAGAGTCGGTTATCTTTTTAGATGAGATCCAAGAGTGTCCGGAAGCGATCACTTCATTGAAGTTTTGGTCAGAAGATGGGAATTACGATGTAGTGGTGTCCGGATCCCTTTTGGGAATTGACTATAACAGACCGTCATCATACCCCGTGGGCTATGTTGAGTATATCCGGATGTATGGTTTGGATTTTGAGGAATTCCTTTGGGCAAATAATATCAGTGATGACATGATAGGCTCCATCCGGGAGTGCTATGAGAATAAAAATGTGGTGCCTGAAGCAATCCATAACAGAATGATGGAGCTTTTCAGAGTATATTCTTCTTTGGGCGGCATGCCGGAAGTGGTTGATTCTTTTATATCCCATATGGATTTCGTAGAGGTTGACCGTATACAGAGGCAGATACTACAGGGCTATCAATACGATATTGCACATTATGCAGATTCGGTGGAGAAGATAAAAGCGGAAAAGTGTTTTATGTCTCTTGCCAGACAACTGTTGGATAAAGAAAACCATAAATTTCAGTACAAAGAAGTGGAGCATGGTGGACGTGCACAAAAGTATTATTCCAGTATAGAGTGGTTGCTTCGTGCTGATATAATCAGGCTTTGTCGGGTAGTTACCGATGTCTCTTATGATTTAGGTGACTATGCAAGAGATGATTTTTTCAGGGCATATACAAGTGAACTATCGCTTTTGGTAGCCATGAAGGATTATGGCATAAAACAGCATATTGTTGAAAATACTTTGACCGGAAACACAAAGGGCGGTTTGTTTGAAAGTGTTATGGCCGATATACTTATCAAAAAGGATTATGATCTATATTATTACAAGAACGATACGACGAAAAAGGAAATAGACTTTCTAATACAAAAAGACGAAATGATAATTCCGATAGAGGTTAAAAGCAGTAATTCCAAGGCTACTTCTTTAAATAAACTGTTGGATGAAAAGAAAGACATAAAAGAAGCTTATAAATTCATTGATGGTAATATTGGGTGTGCAAATAGTGTTTATACCATGCCGTTGTATATGGCAATGTTTTTGTAATAAAACCTATTTTAGAATAAACCAAAGCAGGAAAAGGGAAGAACATGAAGAAGATGAAAACGTTAATAAAAAGGCTACGATCATGATAAATGCCAGCGCCAAAAACTACAAAAAGATCGTAAAGCTTATCAAGGCCTCCGGCATCGCCATGGAGTATTATGCCTTTGATAAGGCTATGAATTATGCTGTTGACGGGATCAAGCAGAGCGAGGATGTGAATGCTCCCATCGATGCATTATACAATGCCTTTAAGGATATAGATACTCCCCTGGGACGTCCGTGGATCGGAAAGGTCGTAAATGTTGACGGAGACTGCATTATCTATGGACCCACAAATAGCGGATCCTTTTTATTCGGATATTATCTTTTCGGGACATTTCCCTTCTGGACCTTTAGGCTTGAAAATGCCCTGGATGGCAGAGAGGTTGTAAAAAGCAAGCGGATCATATGGCATATTCTCTTTCCCACATATGATATCTATCTGGATGGAGAAAAATATGGCCGTATGAGATGGCTGTTTCGGATCCTGCGCACGAAGTTTAGGATGAAAACAAAAGATGGCGAGGTTGTGGTTCGTGAGATGACAGCTACAATAGGCGACCAGTTTGGTGTTTATAAAAATGGTAATTTGATCGGGACCATCAGCCAGAAGATCGGACTGACCGGTCTGGGAACCTTCGTACGGGATATGGTCTTTGATAATTTTGTGATAATGGTTTTTGATGAGCGGGATCTGCCTCTTGTAGCATCCCTTTGCGTGATGCTGGGAAGCTTCAAGAACCATGGGATCAAAAAAGGATAGCGCATTTTTATTATGGTATGTTTTTCATAATTGAAATGTGCTAAAATGCAGGTGTAGGATTTCCTACACCTGTTTTGTATAATTCAAAAAGGAGGGTTGATATGT
>JAILEN010000081.1 GCA_024687655.1 Lachnospiraceae bacterium
TATTTTTGAAGAAGAGCGACGTATACGTAAAAAGGAGTTAGGCTAAGATATGTATAAGGTTTTAGTTGTAGATGACTCTGCACTCATGAGGAAGATCATGTGTGATATAATCAACTCCATACAAGGGTTTCAGGTAGTGGATATCTGTTCGGACGGACAGAGTGCCTACCGCAGGATCTCCGAGTTTGGCAACTTTGATGTTATTACCATGAATGTGGCACTTGCCAGGATGAGCGGCCTCGAGGTTATGGAGAGGCTCAATGATGATGGATGTGATATCCCCATCGTGGCTGTGTCGTCGCAGGTTAAGGAAGACCGGGATATGACCGTGAAGGCTCTCGAGAGCGGAGCGGTGGAGGTTTTGGTCAGACCCTACAGGGTATCACCTGCGGATCGTGAGACTATCAGAGCTGACTTAGTCAGTATCCTGGAGGCAGCGGTCAGCAAGAAAAAGCAGCCCGCAGCCCGTACGACGGTTACTCCTTCGCGACCATCCGAGCCGGTCAGGCCCAGGATCAGGGAGACGGAGCCCGCCAGGCGGCAGCCCGACAAGGCCGAGACGGTCAAGGGAGGTGTTGATCCCAGGGAGCTTTCCAAGCCTCTTTCCAAGGTCACCATACCTCTCAAGGACATTAAAAAGTTGTCACCTTCCGTAGTAGGGGGATATGATCTGGTAGCTATTGCGTCATCCACCGGTGGGCCGCAGGCACTTCGTACATGTCTTCCCATGCTTCCCAAGCATTTGGGTGTTCCTGTCGTTATCGTACAGCATATGCCCAAGGGCTTTACGGCATCACTTGCGGAGAGGATCGATGACGTCAGCAATGTCAGGATCAAGGAGGCCGAGGAGGGTGAGATCCTTCAAAATGACACGGTGTATATCGCTCCCGGAGGATGGCATCTGGAGGTGGTATCCAAGAGCGGAGGAAAGCTTGCCAATCATCTTTCCGATGCACCGGCCATTGGGAATCTGAGACCTTGTGCAGATGTAATGTTCCATTCCATTGCCAAGCTTCCCTGTAAACGCGTGTTATGCGTGGTACTTACAGGCATGGGCAGTGACGGAACGGAGGGTATCTCTTATCTTGGTGCGTATAAGGAGATTTACTGTATCACCCAAAGTGCTGATACCTGTGTAGTATACGGTATGCCGAAGGCGGCTGACCAGGCGGGTCTGTCCTGCGAGTCGGTACCGATCACTCAAATCGCGAATGCGATAGCAAAGAGACTGGGGGTCTAAGTTATGGATGTAAGTCAATATCTCGATATTTTTATCGACGAAACCAACGAACACATTCAAGCCTTGAGCGACAACATCATGGCATTGGAACAGGAGCCCGAGAACAAGGACACGATCAATGAGATCTTCAGAGCGGCTCACTCTCTTAAGGGCATGGCAGGTACCATGGGCTTTAAGCGCATGCAGCACCTTACCCATGATATGGAGAACGTTTTCTCTGAGGTTCGTAATGACACAGTCAAGGTGGATTCCAACCTCATTGATATCCTGTTCAAGTGTTTGGATGCAGTTGAGGGCTACCTTGAGACAGTCAAGGCTACATCTGATGAGGGCACAGAGGATAATGCCGCTCTTATCAAGATGCTCAATGATGTCCTTGATGGCAACAGTGGCGGTTCTTCTGATGATGCCGGCGATGATTCTCCTGCAGCGGAGGATTCAGCGCCTGCGGCGGTTGCAGATGATCAAGTAGGATCCGAGGATCCCAATGGTACCAATCACTTCCTTGTACTTAAGCTGGATGAGGAGGGCTTAAGTAAGCTCCGTTCCGCAGAAGAGGATGACGGCCTTAAGCTTTATGGTATGACCGTACATATCCAAAAGGAGTGCCTGCTTAAAGCAGCGCGTGCATTTTTGGTGTTTAAGGCTCTTGAGGATTATGGAGAGATACTGATCTACGATCCCTCATCTCAGGATATAGAGGACGAAAAGTTCGATCTGGGCTTTTCCGTTATTTTTGCATCCGAATCCGAGGATCTGGAGTCTATCAAGGCTTCTGTGCTTGCAGTTTCGGAGATAGAGAGCGTGGACCTGGCCGCCGTTACGGTGGAGCAGTATGAGAAGGCATCCGAGGCAGAAGACACTTCAGCTTCCGAGCCTGCAGCAGCAGATGATGCTCCCGCTGAGAGTGCTGCACCTGCACCCGCAGCAGCATCAGCTCCCGCAGCACCCGCACCTGCGGCTGCATCTACTCCCGCAGCCAAAAAGGCAGCTAATAAGCCTGTTACCACACGTACCGTTCGTGTGGATCTTGAAAAGCTGGATGCCCTGATGAACCAGGTATCCGAGCTTATCATCGCCAAGAACTCACTGGTATCCATTTCTTCATCTTCAGAGAATTCCTCAGGTGGTCTGGATACACAGTCATGGCAGTCACAGATAGAGTACCTTGAGCGTATCACCACTAACCTCCATGAGTCAGTCATGAAGGTCAGGATGGTACCCATCGAGAGTACTGTCAATAAGTTCCCTCGTATGATCAGGGATCTGTCCCGTAAGCTTGGTAAGCCCATGAATCTGGTCATGACCGGTGAAGAGACAGAGCTTGACCGTACCGTGGTGGATCAGTTGGGTGATCCCCTCCAGCATCTGTTACGTAATTCCGCAGATCATGGTATAGAGTCTCCAGAGGAGCGTCGCGCAGCCGGCAAGCCCGAGGAAGGTACCATTTTCCTCAATGCTTTCCAGGAGGGCAACAACGTTATCATCCAGGTAGGAGATGACGGTGGCGGTATCAATACCGAGAAGGTCAAGGCCAAGGCTATCGAGCGTGGTATGGTCACACCCGAGGAGGCTGAGAACCTTTCACAGAAGGAGATCATCGACTTCCTGTTCATGCCCAGCTTCTCCATGGCCAAGACCATTACGGATATTTCAGGCAGAGGTGTTGGTCTTGACGTTGTTAAGTCCAATATCGAGGCACTGGGTGGTAATGTTGAGGTCAAGTCCACTCTCGGACAGGGCTCTACCTTTACGGTACGCCTGCCTCTGACACTTGCCATCATCCAGGCACTGATGGTTGAGATCAGGGATGAGAAGTATGCTATCGCTCTTGGATCCATTCAGATCATTGAGGATATTTCCATCGAAGATATCAAGTACGTTGAGGCCAAGGAGGTTGTACATCTCCGCGGTAACGTTATTCCTATCATCAGGCTTGATCAGCTTCTTGACTTTGAGCCTCTTGATAATGAGCCTTCTAACCTTACGGTTGTCGTGGTTAAAAAGGGAGACTTGCAGGCAGGTCTTGTTGTAGACAATCTCATCGGACAGCAGGAGATCGTTATCAAGTCACTTGGTAAAGTAATTGACAACAACAAGCTCATCAGCGGTGCTACCATCCTCGGCGATGGTGAGGTTGCTATGATCCTTGATGTTAATGCACTTATGTAAGAGGAGGTTACTATGGGCGCTGAATTAGAAACTTTAGACGAGGAGAAAATCCAATATATCGTCGTTATGATTGGTTCGGAGCAATATGGCCTCGATATTTCCGTGGTTGACAATATTGTTCGTATGCAAAAGATCACACGTGTGCCCAAGGCGCCTTCATATTATCCCGGTGTTATCAACCTCCGTGGTGAGGTAGTTCCGGTCATGAGTGCACGTCTTAAGATGGGCCTGGAGGAGGACGAGATCACCAAGGATACCAGGATCATCATCCTGAGACTTGAGGCTCAGGGCCTGGTAGGCATCCTTGTGGATGAGGTCAAAGAGGTTATTACATTAGGCGAGTCTGAGATAGATCGTTCCAACCAGAATACCAACAAGCAGGATACCACATACATCAACGGTATCGGCAAGAGCGGAGATACACTGGTATCTATCTTTGAGATCAATGCTATCATTGATGAGGTGGAGGCATAGTATCCTCCCTGTTAGAAGGAGATTTTTATTATGGCAGTATCTATAGAACAGATCAATGAGATGTACCCTGACGTCTTGAGAGAGATCGGTAATATCGGTGCCGGTAATGCCACCACTGCTGTAGCCAACATGCTGGGACTTAGGATCGACATGAAGGTTCCCAACGTTGAGTTTATCGAGGTCGAAAAGATCGGTGGAGTTATAGGTTCTGAGGAGCAGATAGTCGTCGGTATCATGCTCGGTATCGAGACTGATATCGAGGGTAGCATGATGTTTTTGATGGACATTCCTTCAGCTCATCATCTGGTCAATCGTATGATGATGCGTGACCCCGACTATGATGCGGAGTTTGACGAGATGGATATGTCCGCTATCAAGGAGATCGGTAATATCATAGCAGGATCCTATTTGTCCGCCATTTCCGGTCTTACCAATCTCACCATCACTCCCACGGTGCCTTTTGTGGCCATAGATATGGCTGCAGCTATTTTATCGGTTCCGGCTATCCAGTTCGGTATGCAGGGAGACAATGCTCTTATCATTGAGACTGAGATGGGTGATGACGTGGATATCAATGGTTACTTTATTTTGATGCCGGAGGGTGATTCCTATGCCAAGATCTTAACAGCATTGGGAGTACCTGTTGAGTAATAGAGGGTTTTTGCTATGGGACAGATGATCAAGGTGGGCATGGCGGACCTCAAGGTCTGCAAGGCCCCTGATAATTTAACGACTATTGGACTCGGATCCTGTATCGGTATTGCCATATGGGATCCCAGTACCAAGATTACCGGACTTGCTCATATTATGCTTCCCGACAGTACCACTATCCGAAACAATTCCAACATAGCCAAGTTTGCGGACACGGGTATTCAGAAGCTGTATGACGATATGATCAAGATGGGTGCCAATAAGAGTCGTATGGTTGCCAAAATAGCCGGCGGAGCCAAGATGTTTGAGATCTCCGGTGGTAATGCATCGGGTATCAATATTGGTGAAAAAAATGCAGCGGCCTCCAAGGCCAAGCTCAAGCAGCTGGGCATTCCTCTCAAGGCAGAGGACTGCGGACTCAATTACGGACGTACTGTTGAGATCTACAGCGAGGACGGTAAGTACCTGATCAAGGCAGTTGGAAAAGCGGAGAAAGCAATTTAATGGATGATCAGGAAAAGCTTAAGCAGATACCTATCATCACCATGCTTTTTGCAGCCGGGCTTACGGCGGTGATATCCCTGTTTTCCGAGATCACTTTCGGGATGTTTTTGCTTCGGATATTCATTGCCAGTATTTCATTCTATTTGATAGGGACGGTGGCGCAGATACTTTTTGCCAAGGCCCTTAATAAGGATGAGCAGGCTAAGAAAAAAGACGGGGCTGATGACGGCGCGGAGGTTGCCGCAGAGCCGGAAGAGCCACATGATTACCCAGACGAGGAAGAAGAAGAGGACGAAGGACTTTAGGTCGTGGGGTTTTAGATGAAGGATACAGACAGACAAAAGCTCTGGGACAACTATAGGACCAAACCCACACCGGAGCTTAGGGAAAAGATAATAGTTGAATATGCACCTTTAGTCAAGATCGTTGCCGGAAAGATGAACATGTATCTCGGTAACAATGTTGAGTACGATGACCTGGTGGGATACGGAGTGTTCGGTCTCATCGATGCCATCGACAAGTTCGATACCAGTAAGGACGTCAAGTTTGAGACATATGCGTCATTGCGTATAAAGGGCGCTATTTTAGACCAGATCCGCAAGATGGACTGGATACCCAGGACCATCCGCCAGAAGCAGCGCAAGATCGAGGAGGCTACCAGATCTGTAGAGGAGCGTAGCGGACGAGTTGCTTCCGACGAGGAGGTGGCTGCTGAGCTGGGACTTTCCGACAAGGAATATCTGGACTGGCAGTCTCAGATGAAGATCACCAATCTGGTATCATTAAATGAGTTTATGGAGGCCGGAAATGAGCCGGCAGCCGATATGGCGTCTACTACGGCGCAGTTTATCCAGCCTGAGGAGTCGGTGTCCAAGGACGAGCTGTCCAAGATGCTGGCAGAGTCACTGGAGCTCCTCACGGAAAAGGAAAAGTCAGTTATAGTTTTTTACTACTACGAGGATCTGACCTTAAAGGAGATAAGCAAGGTTATGGAGGTTTCGGAATCTCGCGTATCGCAGCTTCACACAAAGGCACTTCTTAAGATGCGCAAGAAGATGGGACCGTACATGAACGTTTTAACAGAGGCATAATAGATTATATTACGAGAGTCACGAAGTGACGGAGTAATTCCGCTGTTAGAAGAAATAATGGGAAGAGAGTATGGAACAGAAGAATGCTTACGTACAAATTGAGATAAAAGATGGCGATGCAATTCTTCATTATCATCCTCCTGTGGACGGTGGTGACCCCATCCAGTCCAAGGATGTTGAGGAATATCTTGACAGCCACCAGATAGTAGGCTTCGACAAGAGTGAGCTTCGCCGCATGCTCATTGGGGATACGGAGAACGTTATGAACATGGGGCCCTGTCTGGACACCCAGTTAGCGGAGTGCATGTATGTCAAGGTTTCCCTGGACAAGATGCGCGCCACATGTCACTTTTTCCCGCCTTCGGTAGGCGGACCCCTTATGAATATCCAGGATATCATCATGCAGCTTCAGGGCAAGGGCGTGGTATACGGCCTCAATTCCGAGCTGGTCCAGGAATTCATGAACCACAGATGTTACAATACCAAGTTTGATTTTGCCGTAGGCACACCTCCCGTAATAGGTAAGGATGCCAAGATAGAATATTTCTTTAACACCAATCCGTCCCTCAAGCCCAAGCACTACGAGGATGGATCGGTGGATTATCATGAGCTTAACACCATATCCGAGGTTCAAAAGGGCGACCTTTTGGCCAAGCTGCATCCTGCAGATAAGGGTGCCATGGGCAAGGATATCACGGGACGCGATATCCCCACCCGTAATGTCAAGGATATGAAGCTTTCCTATGGTAAAAACATCAAGATCAACGAGGATCAGACCTGCATTTACTCAGAGGTTACAGGTCATGTTTCACTTGTCAACGGTCAGGTCTTTGTTTCCGATGTTTATGAGGTTCCTGCCGATGTGGACAACTCCACCGGCAATATCTATTACAATGGTAATGTTCATGTTAAGGGTTCTGTCCGTGGCGGTTTTGCCATCCAGGCCCAGGGAGATGTTATAATTGACGGTGTGGTTGAGGATGCCTTTGTTTCCGCTGAGGGACAGGTCATCGTAAAGTGCGGCATCCATGGCATGAACAAGGGCGTTATCGATGCCAAGAGCAATGTCATCATCCAGTTCATCGAGAATGCCAAGGTTTTCTCGGGCGGCTATATTGAGACAGGATCCATTTTATACAGCGAAGTCAATGCTGCAGAGGATGTATTCGTCAATGATAAAAAGGGCTTCATTACCGGAGGCGTCATCCGTGCCGGCGGCAAGGTGGAGTCCAGGATCATCGGGTCCTCCATGGGAGCCATGACCAAGATAGAGGTAGGTATGGCACCGGACAAAAAGGAGCTTTATGCACATCTGCAAAAGGATATCCTGCTTTTGTCCAAGAAGATCAACAAGATCAATCCCATCGTCAAGACCTATCAGGACTTTATCCAGTCCGGCAAGATGCTTGACCAGAAGAACCTCATGTATCTCAACAATCTAATGGCCGAGCTCAAGGATGCCAAGGGCAAGCTTCAGGATGACAGAGTCAGGTTCAATGCACTTCATCAGGAGCTTCTCAACAGCAAGCATGCCAAGATAAAGGTTGCCAGGGACATTTTCCCCGGAGTTAATATAACTATCTCAGATGTTTCCATGACTACCAAGGATAAGAGGTCATTCTGCTGCTTTGAGAAGAAGAACGGTGAGATAGTGGTATCGAACTTATAAGAGGGATATTATGGATATACGACCTATTGATTTTAACGGTATGATCCAAAACACCGTTGAGGTCAGCAATCATCGAGTGGCAGAGGAGCAGAGACCTGCTGTGCAGCAGGAGTTTATGAGCATGGCCACGCAGCAGGAGTCGGAGGTTACCACCACCGTGGTACATGAGCACTCCAACGTAGCCGAGGAGGAGGCTTCCTCCGAGGGCGGCGACGGACACGGATATGAGGGCAATCGAGGCAGACGTCCGGGCCAGGAGAAAAAAAACAGGGAGAAGATGGGCGACGGATCCGTCAGGATCAAGACCGGGCATCCCTCCTTTAATATAACCGTTTAGGAGTAATATGACAGGTTTAGAGATTTCTCTTATAATCATTGGTGTGATAATCTTTATCGGCAGCTTTTTCTTCACGGAAAAGCTGTCTTCTTCTGATATCGAGCTTATACACAAGCTTTCTGAAAAGGAAGTTAAAAATGTGGTAGACGAGAAGATAGCCGAGGCAAAGGTGGGTCTGGAAGAGTATTTTACCGAGAGATCCGAGGAGGCTATCAGCCATATCGACGCCCTGACGGGGGAGACCGCCAACAGGCAGCTTTTATCCATAGGGGAGTATTCGGATACAGTTTTGGACGCCATGCAAAAGACGCAGAACGAGAATCATTTCATATATGAGAGACTCAATGACAAGCAGGATGAGCTGGCGAAGCTGGCGGACATGATAGAGGACAAGCAGGCGGAGCTGCGCGCCATGGATCAGTCCATCCAGGAGAGAACCAAGGAGCTTGCAGACCTCAATGTTATAATTGAGGAAAAGGAGCAGGAGTACCTGGAGGATAACGAGGAGATCATCCGGGGAGATGTGGAATCCATCAAGGAAGCCTTTACACAGAAGCTTTCCGAGGGCGTGGCCGAGCAGAACAAGGGACGCAGTGAGATGGATCAGAAGGCTGTCAATGACAAGATCATAGAGCTTCACGAAAAGGGAGCATCCGATATAGAGATCGCCAAGCAGCTGGGCAAGGGACTTGGCGAGGTTAAGTTGGTTTTAGGGTTGTTTGAATGAAGGCTAAGTATTTTCTGAAAGGAATGGGAATAGGAGTGACGGTCACGGCGATCATCTTCACCGTGGCTTTTGCGTTGCAGCCGCCTACGCTGTCCGATGAGGAGGTCATCGCCCGTGCCAAGATGCTTGGTATGGTGGAGTCGGATGAGACTCTTTTGAACCAGAAGGATATGAAAGAGGATGAGACAGAGGCTGATGCTTCGGATGAGACTGCTTCAGAGGAGACTGCTTCAGATGAGACTGCTTCAGAGGATGCCGGAGAAGCGACTTCGGAGGAGACCATTGATGGCGGCGAGTTGTCAGAGGAGGACAAGGAGGCGCTGGCTGCATTAAAGGAGATCGAGGATGCCGAAAGGGCTGGGAGCTCCGATGCTGCTGACAACTCGGGATACAAGACTACGGATACGGTCAATGACAGTTCATCCTCTGATAATGACACCGGAGCCATGAAGTCATTTTCCATCAAAGAGGGTGAGGACTCTGCGGTTGTGTCCTCCAGGCTTTACCGGCAGGGGATCATTGATGATCCCAATGCTTTTGATGACTACCTTACATCCCATGGTTATGATACCCGCATACATCCCGGCTCATACAATATACCATCGGGCAGTTCCTTTGAGGCCATAGCGAATGCCATAGCACACTGATGGGATTTTTTCTCTTGCTTTTTGTATGGGTTTGTGGTAATATATAGCGGTCGCGTTGGAGCGGCAGATCAATAGGAGGTTAGTCATGGCAGTATTAAAGACAGTTATTACAGTAATGTTTATTATAGTAAGTGTGGTACTTACAACCATCATTCTGATGCAGGAGGGCAAGAACCAGGGACTTGGTTCTCTGGGCGGACAGGCTTCTACAGACAGCTACTGGAGCAAGAACAAGGGTCGTTCCCGTGAGGGCATCCTCGTAAAGGTGACGACGGCACTCGTAGTACTTTTCTTTGTTTTCTCCATTGTGCTGAATATCGGAAGTTTCTAAGTCATCAGATATTTGAGTTTTATGTGCCACCGCGGGTCATTCCCCGGTGGCTTTTATTTTATACGGGTACGTTTTGATAATGCAGAATACTTTCGCGACCCGCTCCGCTCTAGCTCGACTAGTCGAACATCCGTAAGGCATACTCCTAAAGTCGTCTGCCTAACGGCTGTACGACGGATTCTCGGAACGCTCTCGCTTAAAGGTCTTCGAAAGCACTCTGCATTATCAACACATACCCTCGCATACAATTGTTTTGGAGGATTGATGAAAGCAGGAAAATTATACGAAGGAAAATATACAGCACATCCCAAGGGCTTTGGTTTTGTGACGGTGGAGGGATTTGAGGAGGACTTTTATATCCCGGAGCAGTTCGCAGGAGACGCATTTCATTTGGATGAGGTCCGTATCGAGACGCTGCCCGCCAGGAGGGGCCACAGGATAGAGGCCAGAGTGGACAAGGTTTTGTCCCATGAGATATCCACCATAGTGGGCACCTATGAAAAGGACGGGAAAACCGGGTTTATCAGGTCCGATGACGCGAGGATATCCACCATCGTCTATGTGCCGGAGGGCAGGGATCTGCATGCACTGCCGGGACAAAAGGTGGTAGCTTATATCACTGACTATAAGCGGGGATATAAAAAACCAGAGGCGGTGATAGTGGAGATACTCGGCTTCCCTGAGGAGCCGGGAGTGGATGTCACCTCCGTGGTAAAGGCATATGACATACCCACTGAGTTTACTGAGGATGTCATGGCTGAGGCGGAGAGTGTGAATGTTCCCATACCTGCTTCGGAGTATGCACGCAGGACTGATTTCAGGGACGAGGTCACGGTCACCATTGACGGGGATGACAGCAAGGATCTGGATGACGCCATATCTCTTACCAAAAAGAACGGTCATTATGTGCTGGGCGTGCATATAGCGGATGTGTCCCATTATGTGAAGGAGGGCAGCGCATTGGATGAGGAGGCCCGGCGCCGGGGCACTTCGGTGTATCTGGTGGACCGTGTGATCCCCATGCTCCCCACCACACTTTCCAACGGCATCTGTTCCCTCAACGAGGGGGAGGACCGCCTGAGTCTTTCCTGTGTCATGAATATCGATAAAAAGGGTAAGGTGACTTCATATAAGATCTTGGAATCAGTGATCCGTTCCAACCGACGCATGACCTATTCTAATGTTAACAAGATATTAGAGGATCATGACGAGGCGTTGATGGAGGAATATGAGGAACTGGTGCCCATGTTTTCCCTGATGGCGGAGCTGGCGCAGATCCTCAAAAAGCGAAGGGACAAGCGGGGCAATATCGACTTTGATTTTACCGAGAGCCATATCATATTGGATGAAAAAGGTGTGCCTGTGGGCGTGGAGCCCTACGAGCGCCGGTTAGCCAACAAGCTCATCGAGGAGTTCATGCTTTTGGCCAATGAGACCGTGGCACGGGATGCACTTAAAAAGGAGCTTCCTTTTGTTTTCAGGAGCCACGGTCAGCCGGACGGAGAAAAGATCAGTGAACTGAAGCACTTAGTAGGCAGCCTGGGCTATACACTTTCCGGAGATCCCGATGATATTTCTCCCAAGGATATCCAAAAGCTGTTAAAAAAGATCAAGGGTGAGCCTGAGGAGTATCTGATCTCCACGGTGACTCTCCGCTCCATGCAACAGGCCATCTATACCACCGACTGTCAGGGACACTTCGGTCTGGCTGCAGAGCATTACTGTCATTTTACTTCGCCCATACGTCGTTATCCTGATCTGATCATCCACAGGATCATCAAGGAAAACAAGGCAAAAAAGCTCCGCAAGAAGAGACGGTCGTATTATGACGGACTTTTGCCTGCCCTTACCAGCTCCCTGTCCAAGCTGGAACGCCGTGCCGACGAGGTGGAGCGTGAGGTGAACAAGCTGAAAAAGGTGCAGTATATGTCGGCCCATGTGGGAGAGCAGTTTTCCGGCGTTATCTCCGGAGTTACCAAGTGGGGCATATATGTGGTGCTGCCGGATACCGTTGAGGGGATGATCCCCATTACCGGCATCCGTGACGATCACTATGTTTTCGATGAGGATAGCTATCAGGTCATCGGAACCTATACTCACAGGTCATTTACTCTGGGACAGGAAATTGATATTATAGTTGACAGAGCAGATGTTGAAAGGCGTGTGATCGATTTTATCCTGCCTGAGGATTACGGGCTGAAAACCTCCCGTAAAGAGACGGGTAAAAAGAAAAAGTCCGGCAGGGATAAGTCTGTCAAAAAGAACGCCAAGAGAAAGATCAGATCCAAAAAGAGGAAGAAGTAATGGCTAAGGACAGTGAAGGCGGCCACAAGCTGATCGCCAACAATAAAAAAGCATATCACGACTATTTTATAGAGGAGACTTATGAGGCGGGGATATCACTGGTGGGTACGGAGGTCAAGGCACTGCGCACCGGCAAGTGCTCCATAAAGGAGTCCTATATCCGTATCGAAAATGGTGAGATGGTGATACTTCAGATGCATGTATCTCCCTATGAAAAGGGCAATATTTTCAACAGGGATCCTTTGCGTCCCAGGAAGCTTTTGATGCATAAAAGCGAGATCAGAAAGATCAGCCAGAAACTGAAGGAGCAGGGCTACACTCTGGTTCCCGTGGAGGTCTATTTCAAGAACAGTCTGGTAAAGGTAAAGGTGGGGCTGGCAAAGGGTAAGAAGCTCTATGACAAGCGCGCCGATATTGCCAAAAAGGACTTAAACCGCGAGGCACAGAGGAGTTTCAAGATGAGGTTGAAATGATCATTCTGAGCGTAACATGTCATTCTGAGCGAAGCGAAGAATCTTAATAAACTAAACCATCGGTTAATGCTTTTATTATAGATTTGTGTTATACTATATAAAGATTCTTCGGGCAAGCCTTCAGAATGACGCTTTGTCATCCTGAGCGTAGCGAAGGATCTTTCACGGGCTAGTAAAGGTTTCGACAGGGATCGTGAAGCTGGTGAAGCGAGTCGCATGGCGATGCGTTAAATGGCCAAATTAAATTTAAACGCTAACGATAGTTACGCATTAGCAGCTTAATTATAGCTGTAATCCGCTTTAGGGCTACCGGTTGCCTTGAAGACGGGTTTCAAAACCGACCGGAAACGACTGTGGCAAAGCTTTGAGCCATAGGGCGTAATATGAAGCTACCGAAGCGGCCAGGGTGTCTGTTCCCGGGTCGTGGGGGGAATCTCAAATGACAGACTACACTCGTAGAAGAACAGTGGATAGGTTTTTGGACGCGGGTTCGATTCCCGCCTAGTCCATAGAAGATTATTGGGATGTTCGATGCGGGAATCGAACGCCGAGGGAGGCGATGCCAGGGCATCGCCGGAAGCGTGAGTGCCGGTGGCACTCATGCGCCGAAGGCCGGCCTGATAGGCGGCTGAGCCGCCGGAGGGATTCCCGCCTAGTCCTCTTTACAAATTGTCTCATTCCAACTAAAATAGAGGGGTGAGACATTTTTGTTTTGCAGTATTAGAAGGAACGATAGTGAAAAGAAGTCTGATAATTACAATTAATCTTTTGATAATGGGATTCATTCTCATCTTTATCGTCAGGTATGCCGGTATAAAGGTTAATGAGAGCAACAAAAGCTCCATCGTTTCCTTTGAAAAGATGACCATGACGACCAATCAGATCATTGCCAACTATCTCGAGAATGAACAGCATCTTTGTGACATATGGGCGAACTATATCAATCGCTCGGCGGAGGGTGGCACGCCCATGACTGCTGAGGAAGCCATATCCTTTATCCGTAAGGCAAAGACTTCTCCCCAGATAGAGGGGCACCTGATCTTTTTTGATGATAAAAACACAGAAGGCTTATCGACGACGGCTAAGGTTTCCGCCCCTGACGACTATACCGTTTCATATAAAAATGTAAATATCTTTGAAAACATTGAAAATGTTAGCCCTACTAATGATGTAGTAAACCTTACCCGGGCCTACACAAATCCAACTAACGGCGTGCAGTCCATTGCCTTTTTGGATCATGTGACTGTACTTGACAGTAAAAGCGGCAAGCAAAAACAGGGGCTTTTAATGCGTGTCGTTCCACTTAGCAGTCTTGAACAGAAGCTTGTTTTCCTTAAGGGTGAGTACGAGAATGTAGAGATCAGCTTAGTCGACAAGGAAGGCAATTACGTTGTCCACGGAAAATCCTTTAAAAACAGCAACTTTTTTGAATACTATAAGTCGTAAAATCCGGCATCCGCAGAGGAATACGGGCAGGTCATCGATGAGATAGCCGGTGGGACCGGGACCATGACCATAAAAAACGCCAAGGGAGAGGATTGCGTTTTATCCTACACCCCCCTTGAGGCCATGACGACCTGGATTCTTTTAGTCTATATACCCGCAGGCGATCTTATGGTAAGCCGGTCCATAGACTGGCTGCTTTTGGGTATAGCGACCCTTGGTTTTTTAGTTCTTTTCATATTCAATTCCATTGTAATGATCACCTACAACCACAAGCTGTCTGAGGCTGCGCAGCAGGCTAACCAGGCCAATGAGGCCAAATCCTACTTCCTGTCCACAATGTCTCATGACATCCGTACTCCCATGAATGCTATCCTGGGTCTAAATGAGATGATCCTCAGGGATTCCGGGGATGAAAACATCATGATGTATTCGGAAAATATCAGGGCGGCGGGGAATACACTTTTAGGCATCATCAACGATATCCTGGATTTTTCAAAGATAGAAGCAGGAAAAATGGAGCTTATAAACGTAGACTACAGCTTTGTTTCCCTGCTCAATGATCTTGTGAATATGGTACAGATGAGGGCGGAAGACAAGGGGCTTGAGCGTTTTTACGAATACTATCCCAATGCCAGCCTGCAGTATGTAACGATGGATGATTACAATAATGTGATCTCCAGCGCGATTGTGGGAAGCGAGCCGCCGGATATCTTTACTACCAACAGCTACATGATCGGAGATGATGCATATAACGAAATGTTTGACAACTGCGAGGTTTTATCCGATCCGGCTGTGGATATTGATTATTCCTGCATCAAGGAGTCACTGATTAGGACTAATGATTCGGATGAAGTCCTGATGCTTCCGATTTTTACCACCTCCTATGGCATGATGGTAAATATGGATATATTTGAAAAAGAGGGATTGAAGGTTCCTGCTAATTATGGGGAACTCGTAAGTGTCTGTGAAAAGCTAAAGGGCGCGGGCTATGAATCTCCGGTCATGGGAACTGACAGGTTCAGCGGCTCGGGACTTTTCAACTGTTTTATCTATCCTATGTTTTCCCATGATGTCATAAAAAACAGTGATAAGGTTGATGCTTTAAATAATCTTGATCCTTCCGCCGGAGAGCTGATGCGTCCCTCACTTGAAAGACTCTCTGAGTTTGTCAGCTCGGACTGTATTGATGTGGCAAAATGCGAAAAGGAGATAGAAGATGAGTATGAAGCCGTTATCATGAGATTCTTTGAGGGCGATGTACCGATGATGCTTGCTACAGGTGATGTGGTCTCAGGAACGGCGAAGAGAGAAAGCAAGTCCGAGGCTTTTAGCGCAAATCCTTTTAAGTATAAATTCGTTACCGTTCCTTCCGGTGACGATGGCGGATACTTTATCAATTCGGTAAGCATCTGCTTCTCAGTCAACAAAAACAGCCGAAACATCGACATGACAAATGAATTCATGCGTTTTCTGATCTGCAAGAAGGAGCTTGGCAACATGGCAGGCCTAAAGCGCCTTATACCACCTGTCAGTGATCTTTCGGCCGATGAGATCTACTCGGAACTGGCCCAAATGCCGGCAGACAGAAGCTTCAGTGACAAGGATACCGGCCTTTTGGATCCGGCAGTCAGACAGTTTAGGGCTGCGATATATGCTGTGGGTAATGGGACAATGACGGTGGATGAGGCTGTTGCTTCTTATGGATCCATTCCGGAGGAGTAAAGAAGAAAAGAGTGAAAGTATGGAGGTGATGGCACATACCTGCTGTCACCTCTATTTTTTGCAAAAAAAGTATTGATTTTTATTGAAAGGGTGATATAATACATTTTAGTGATTAGCACTTGAATGAAGTGAGTGCTAACAATCCGACAGGAACGATCCGATGGATAGGTTCCCAAAGGATCGTAAAAGTATAAAAAGGAGGCGTGTTTTTATGAAATTATCACCTTTATCAGATCGCGTTGTTTTAAAGCAGCTCGAGGCTGAGGAGACCACAAAGAGCGGTATCATCCTGGCATCTTCCGCACAGGAGAAGCCCCAGGAGGCAGAGGTTATCGCAGTAGGCCCCGGCGGTATCGTTGACGGCAAGGAAGTTCAGATGCAGGTCAAGAAGGGACAGAAGGTTATCTATTCCAAGTATGCCGGCACAGAGGTTAAGCTGGACGGTGAGGAGTTCATCATCGTAAAGCAGAACGATATACTTGCTGTTGTAGAAAAGTAATAACATTTGATCTAAAGTATCATGTCATCCTGAGCGTGGTGAAGCTTCTGTCAAAGACAGAAGCTTGAAGAAGTCATCGTAGATGACTTCAACCTAGCGAAGGATCTAAAAGAAAAGAGGTAATGAATCATGGCAAAAGAGATTAAGTACGGAGCAGAGGCTCGTGAAGCTCTTCAGTCCGGTGTTGACCAGCTGGCTAACACAGTCCGTGTAACACTTGGACCCAAGGGCAGAAACGTTGTATTGGATAAGTCCTATGGCGCACCCACCATCACTAACGACGGTGTGACCATCGCAAAGGACATCGAGCTTGCAGATGAGTTCGAGAACATGGGCGCACAGCTGGTTAAGGAAGTAGCTACAAAGACAAATGATGTTGCCGGTGACGGTACTACCACAGCTACTGTTTTGGCACAGGCTATGGTATCCGAGGGTATCAAGAATCTTGCAGCAGGCGCTAACCCCATCGTTTTAAGAAAGGGTATGAGAAAGGCAACAGATGTTGCAGTTGAGGCTATCGTAAAGATGTCCTCCAAGGTTAAAGGCAAGGATCAGATCTCACGTGTTGCAGCTATCTCTGCTTCATCAGATGAGGTTGGTGAGATGATCGCTGACGCTATGGAAAAGGTTTCCAATGACGGTGTTATCACCATCGAGGAAAGTAAGACCATGCAGACAGAGCTTGACCTTGTAGAAGGTATGCAGTTCGACCGTGGATATATTTCAGCTTACATGGCTACAGATATGGACAAGATGGAGGCTGTTTTAGAGGATCCCTACATCCTCATCACAGACAAGAAGATCTCCAATATCCAGGATCTCCTTCCTCTGCTTGAGCAGATCGTTCAGTCCGGCAAGAGACTTCTCATCATCGCTGAGGATGTTGAGGGCGAGGCTCTTACCACACTTATCCTCAACAAGCTCCGTGGTACCTTCAATGTAGTAGCAGTAAAGGCACCCGGTTACGGCGATCGTCGTAAGGAGATGCTTCAGGATATCGCCATCCTTACAGGTGGTACGGTTATCTCAGAAGAGGTTGGTCTGGATCTTAAAGATGCTACCATCGCTCAGCTGGGTCAGGCAAAGAGTGTCAAGGTTGCCAAGGAGAACACGGTTATCGTTGACGGCGCAGGCAAGAAGGCTGACATCAACGCTCGTGTATCCCAGATCAGAAAGCAGATCGAGGAGACAACCTCTGATTTCGATAAGGAGAAGCTTCAGGAGCGTCTCGCAAAGCTGGCAGGCGGCGTAGCAGTTATCCGCGTTGGTGCAGCTACAGAGACAGAGATGAAGGAAGCCAAGATGCGCATGGAGGACGCTCTTAATGCTACACGTGCAGCAGTTGAAGAGGGTATCATCGCAGGTGGCGGCTCTGCATACATCCATGCTCAGAAGGCAGTTGCAAAGCTGGCTGATTCTCTTGACGGAGATGAGAAGACCGGTGCAAATGTTATCTTAAAGGCACTTGAGGCACCTCTTTTCTACATCGTTGAGAATGCAGGTCTTAACGGCGCTGTTGTTGTAAACCAGGTTAAGGAGTCCAAGGCTGGTCAGGGCTTTGATGCATACAAGGAAGAGTATGTTGATATGGTTAAGGCCGGTATCCTTGATCCCGTTAAGGTTACAAGAAGCGCACTTCAGAATGCTACATCCGTTGCTTCCACACTTCTTACTACTGAGTCAGTAGTAGCAGACATCAAGGAGCCCGAACCTCCCATGCCTGCAGGTGGCGCACCCGGAATGGGCGGGATGTACTAAAAAAGTCATCAACAAAAAACACCCTTCATGCTTGCATGATAGGGTGTTTTTTTGATTGATGGCAAACCTGTATGAGCAAGTAGGACAATAGTCCGGATTGCGAATATGGAGAAGCTACAAGACGAGTAGAATAATGAAAAGTACCCGCATCGAATTCATTCGAATGCGGGTATCTTTTTATTATTATATTGGGCGACAGCCCACAGCGAGAAGAAGCGAAGCGAATTCGAGCCTTGGCGGAAGCAATTTGCATTTTTAGTAAAAAGAATATATAATTAGAGACGGTCATGTTGGCCGTCTCTTTTTTTAAGATTCTTCGGGCAGCTGTTGACCTGCTGAGCATGTCAACTTTATATGCCCTCAGAATGACATGGTGTCATCCTGAGCGAAGCGAAGGATCTTCATAGTGGAGGGGAGAGTATGGATCTTGAGGAGGTAAGGCAGAAGCTGGCTGAGAGGATTGGTGAGGATAGAGCTAACCATATCGCGGTCATGATAATGCCCATGATCATTTCGGATTTCAAGGAGATGCTGGTCAAAGCAAAGCCCAATGTACCCGTTAAGGAGGAGTATTATCTGGATGACGGTAACTGTCTTATCGAGGTATACGGTTACGGTGTGGGAGAAGGAGCGGATCCCATTACCAGATTTGCCAGGGTGTGTGTAGATCATCTGGAGATATGGCACAATGAACAGCTTTTAAAGAAATAAAAATACCATCCTTATGGATGGCATTTTTATGGAACCGAGGAGGCTCGAACTCCTGACCTCTCGCGTGTGAGGCGAGCGCTCATCCCGGCTGAGCTACGATTCCTAAGTGCTTGGCACAAGAATTATTTTAGTATTTTTACATATAAAAAGCAAGGATATTTTATGGCAAAACTTTATTTCAGATATGGGGCCATGGGCTCATCCAAGACAGCCAACGCCCTGATGGTACACTACAATTACATAGAAAGGGGCCTTAAGGCACTGCTTTTAAAGCCCAAACTGGAAAACAGAGACGGAGAAAGCGCCATTAAGTCCAGGATAGGACTGGAGCATGACTGCA
>JAILEN010000085.1 GCA_024687655.1 Lachnospiraceae bacterium
TACCATGAAAGTATGAAAGATTAAACTCTACTTATGCAGTGGTTAATTCCACCGCATAAGCGGGCGGTGGAATTAAATTTTGAAATTTTGTTAAGTGCCCGGCTTTAAGATATATATGGTTTTCCGTGTCATTTTGTGGTATAATTTTCGCGGTGTGACCACAATATGTTGTAATTTGGAGATATAAATGAAGGTTATTGGCATTACAGGGGGAGTTGGTGCAGGAAAGAGCACACTTTTGGAGGCCCTGTCCGATCATATCAGTTGCCATATAGTCTATGCGGACGAGGTGGCCAGAGAGCTGATGGAGCCCGGCACCGAGGTGAACGAGGCTTTGCAGGATGCTTTTCCCGAGGACCTTTTTAACAAGGTGGGCATGGTCCGTTCCAAGCAGATGGCGGCCTATGTATTTGGTGACGAGGACAAGATAAAAAAGCTCAATTCCATAGTCCATCCGGCAGTTAGGGATGAGATAGAGGACCGGATAGCCGAGGTGAGAGCCTCCGGTGACGTGGATTATTTTTTCATCGAGGCGGCGCTTCTCATAGAATGCGGATACCGTGAAGTCTGTGATGAGCTGTGGTATGTCAGGGCATCGGAAAAGCTCCGCAGCGACAGATTAAAGTCAGGACGGGGCTATGATGATGACAGGATAGCTTCCATTTTTAATTCACAGCTGTCTGATAAGGAGTTTGAAAAGGGCTGTGATGCCGTGATAGAAAATGACGGTGATGCGGCTGATATGCTCTCTCAGGCGGAAAAGCTCTTAAAAGAGGGGGCACCCAAGAAGAATCAAGAGGATATGCAGGAGAATGACAAGGTGTTAGAGGTGAGTGAGGAAAGAGAGTACGTCTTCGGACTTGATATAGGTACCAGAAATGTGGTGGGTACGGTTGGCTACAAGGATGGCAAGCGGTTCAATGTCATTGCCATGTACAGCGTGGAGCATGAGAGCCGTGCCATGATCGACGGACAGATCCACGACATAGGCAGGGTATCCAAAACCATTGGCGAGGTCAAGGACAAGCTGGAGGAAATGGTGGGCTTTGAGCTTACCGAGGTCTGTATAGCGGCAGCAGGTCGTGTGCTTAGGACTGTTACCACCAGGGTGGCCATGGACTTTGAGGAGGAGACGGTTGTTTCCGGTGAGGACATCAATACCCTGGATCTCATGGGTATCGATCAGGCCCAGCAGGAGCTCTCCGAGGGAGACGAGAAGTACAAGTTCTACTGCGTGGGCTACTCAGTCATGAAGTATTATCTGGATGATGAGCCTTTCTCCAATCTGGAGGGACACAGAGCCACTCATATCGAGGAGATCATCATCGTTACATTTTTGCCCCAGGACGTTGTGGACGGACTTTATTCCGCTGTGGAGCGGGTGGGACTTTCCGTAGCCAATATGACTCTGGAGCCTATTGCGGCTACCAACGTTGCCGTTCCCGAGAATTTCCGCATGTTAAATATCGCTCTGGTGGACGTGGGTGCAGGCACCTCCGATATCTGCCTGACAAAGGAGGGCAGTATCATCGCCTACGGCATGATCCCCTATGCAGGAGACGAGCTGACTGAGGTTTTGGTACAGCATTTCCTGGTGGACTTTGCCATGGCGGAAAAGATCAAAAAGGATTCTGTGGATGGCAAGGATGTGACCTTTACGGATATCATGGGACTGGAGCATACCGTCAAGTCAGAGGAGGTCTGGGAGATCACGGATCCCGTCATGGAAAAGATAGTCGGCGAGGTAGCAGACAAGATCAAAGAATTAAACGGCGGCGAGTCCGTGGCGGCTACCTTTGTTGTAGGTGGCGGCGGCAAGGTCCACGGTTTTACCGAGACCCTGTCCGAGCGGCTGGGTATATTAAAGGAGCGTGTGGCTCTTCGAGGCGAGGAGGTCATGGGCAACATTGACATCGCCCAGGATGATATCCAAAAGGATTCCCTCATCGTTACTCCCATCGGTATATGTCTGAATTACTATGAGCAGAGGAACAACTTCATCATGATCCGTTTCAACGGAGAGATGATGAAGCTTTACGATAACGGTCATCTGCGTATCGTGGATGCGGCCCTTCAGGCGGGAGTGCCTACGGAGGAGCTTTTCCCCAGACGCGGAGCGGAGATCAATTTCACTGTAAACGGTACGGCACACATGGCACGAGGCGTTTTGGGAGAATCAGCTGTGGTTAAAATGAACGGTCAGCTGGTGGGTCTCAATACCAAGCTCATCCCCAACAGCAGCGTGGAGATCGAGGCGTCTACAGCAGGCGGCGGAGCTTCCATGACCATAGAGCAGCTGGATGAGTTTACCTCCGACAGCGTGACCTTTGTGGTAAACGGACAGCGTATCGTATGTCCCAAGTTTGTGGAGGTCAACGGCATTTTGGAACCTTCTACCTATATCATACGTGAGGGTGACGCGGTGGAGACCAGGGCATTTTACACTGTGGGTCAGCTGGCTGAGTTTATGGATATCGATATCGATCTTGACCATGAGATCATCGTCAACAATCGTGTAGGTGATCTCAACAGCCTGGTCTATGATAACTTCACCATCGAGTGGACCACCACAGGCATGTCCTGGGCTGAGGCCAGGGCTGAGGAGGCGGCAGCAGCCGAGCGTGAGAAAAAAGAGCGTGATGATAAAGAGATGGCGGATGCCGTTGCCGAGTCCCTGAATTCATCGGCAGTTTCTTCTGATGACGAGGAAGATGAGCCTTCCTACGAGGATGAGGTCTTGGGGGATGATGATGACATCAGCACCGATGCCTACGGGGATGTGAATACTCCCTATCGTCCCAACACCCCTCTTAAGGAGGAGGCCATGGCGGAGATAGAAAAGAATATCACCTCCACCATCCATGTGACGATAAATGACGAGGATGTTACTTTTGAAGGCCAGAAGGATTATATCTTCTCGGATATTTTTACAAAGATAGATTTTGATACCACGCCTCACAAGAATAAGAGGGTGGTGACCCGGATCAATGGCACTCAGTGCGGATATGCTGATCCCCTCCATGAGGGAGACAGGGTGGAGATCCGCTGGGAGGACAGATGATGTCATCCTGAGGGTCGCAGGATCCCTATGTCATCATGAGCGAAGCGAAGGATCTTTTGGAGAAAAAGAAAAATGGAAATATTCTCAATAGCCAGCGGTTCCTCCGGGAACTGCATCTGTGTGGGAAATGATAAAAACCATGTGATGATCGACGCCGGTATCTCCGGAAAGCGCATCGAGGCGGGGATGAACGAATACGATATGACCACCTCGGACTGCGATGGGATACTTATCACCCATGAGCACAGTGACCATGTGGGGGGCCTTGGAGTCATAGCCAGAAAGTACGGACTGCCCATTTATACCACCAGAGGTACCATGGAGGCCATCAGAGCCAGTAAGTATCTGGGGAGGATAGATGACAGCCTTTTTCATGTGATCCGGCCGGATGAGGATTTCAATATCGGCGAGCTTACCATCCATCCCTTTTCCGTATCCCATGATGCGGCGGATCCCGTGGCGTACATAGTATCCGATGCCTGCAAAAGAATTGGAGTTGTTACGGATCTGGGGACCTATGATGATTATATCATTGAAAATATCAGCGGACTCAACGCCATTTTGATCGAGGCCAATCATGATGTGAGGATGCTTCAGGCAGGGAGATATCCATATCCGCTGAAGCAGCGCATCCTGGGGGACCGGGGGCATCTTTCCAATGAGAATTCCGGCAGGCTTTTGTCTGCGGTTTTAAATGATGATATAGAGCATGTATTTTTAGGGCATCTGTCGGCGGAGAATAATTATGAGCAGCTGGCGCTTTCCTCGGTGAAGATGGAGGTGTCCATGTCCGATACGCCATACCGTGGGACGGACTTCCCCATTACCGTGGCGTCAAGGGAATTTGTGAGCGAACGGATTGCAGTATAATTACTATTTAGCGCTGTAATCTAGTCCGGGCCGCCGGTAGCAAGTGAAAGGCATACCTCCGATTTCGGAATCCATTTGCTAAGTATACGTAAAGCTTTTGCCGTTATACATTCCCTCGAGACTTCCGCACCGTTCGA
>JAILEN010000095.1 GCA_024687655.1 Lachnospiraceae bacterium
GCCACTGGGGAGGCTTTCTGCCGGTGATGATTATCTCTGTGCCATGATCCTTCTTTTGGAGTATCTTTTTTATCAGTCCCATATCTGCCATGTCATTATTTAGGGCTGCACAAAGCTCATCCAGAATGAGGACATCACATTCACATTCTAAGGCAGCTTTCAGGTTTTCATTTGAAATCTCTTTGGTCTTTTCCCTCTCATCCCCGGTCATGTCCGCGACCCTGAAGCCATCTCCCGCCTTTCCGGAAAAAATGTGAGCGCCCAGTTTTTCAAGTGAATTAACCTCACCGCTTTCACCCTTTTTCAAAAACTGCACTATCACCACTTTTTTTCCGTGGCCAAGGGCACGGGATGCAAGTCCCATGGCTGCCGTAGTCTTTCCCTTGCCCTCACCGTAATACAGATGTATGTATCCTCTCATCGAATCATCTCCAATAGTTTCAGGTTATCCTCATGTTTTTTGACTGCTATCCTGTACCAGCCGGATTTTAAACCGTAAAAATCACTGCAGTCCCTGATGAGGATGCCTTTTTCATATAGTTTTTCATGCAGTCTGTGATCTTCGGAATAAAAAAGGATATAGTTGGCCGCTGACGGGATCACCCTCATGTCCAGACCAGTCAACTGGTCAGTCAGAAACTCCCGCTCTTTTTTAATATCCTCCCTCACGTCCCGGTCATATCCCAGTACAGACATTCCGGCTGCCTGGGCCACAGTGGATACGTTCCAGCATGGACCGGCGGCTTTCATTTTTTTCATCAGTTCCCTGTCCGGACCGATGGCATATCCCAGCCTGAGTCCCGCCAGACCATGGTATTTTGTAAAAGCACGGATAACAGTGGTGTTCTTTTTCCCTATCAATGTGTGCTCCTTCGGATCCTCCATAAAATCAATAAAGCACTCATCGCTTAGAATATGAACATCACTGTCATCGCACTTATTTATGATGGTATCCACAAGCTTTGTATCCGGCACGAGCCCTGTTGGATTATGGGGAATATTAAGTATTAAAAGATCGATGGTGCCATCTATTTTTTTCAGAATTGTCTCGTCGATTTTAAAATCATTTTCTTCCCTTAACTCGTGACGTATGATCTGGCTGTCATAGAGTCTCAGAGCTTTTTCATACTCCGAAAATGCCGGGGTGATGATAAGGGTCCTTTGAGGTCTCATGGCACAGACATATCTGAAGATCAGATCTGAGGCTCCGGCTCCGCAGAGCACATCATCTGCAGACACTCCCTCATGTGCGGCTACAGCCTCCCGAAGCTTTGTGCACTCCGGATCGGGATACAGGTCGATCCTTTCCATGGCCTCTGCCACTGCCGCCTTTACAATACCAGGTGCTCCAAGGGGATTTACGTTGGCGGAAAAGTCCAGTGGATCTTTTCCATATTTCATTCTGTATTCATATACATTACCGCCGTGCATGATCATCTCCCAGTTTCATGATAAATCATCGCGTTGAGTATGGCGGCGGCTACAGTACTGCCACCCTTGTTGCCATGAGCTACTATATAGGGGATACCATTCTGTATGCATGCGGCCACCATCTCCTCCTTGGCCTCCGTCACATTCACAAAACCTACGGGCACCGCAATGACGAGCTTCGGATAAAACCCTTTTTTAATATGCTCACACAATTCATAAAGTGCCGTGGGGGCGTTGCCGACGGCATAGATCACTTTTCTTTTTGTGTCACCGAATTTGCTTACCGCCTTTTTCACAGACACTGCCGCCCTGGTGATCCCCATACGCTGCGCCTCTTCGGCCACATCAGCATCCGCCATAAAACAAAAGGCCTCCGCTCCCAGTTTTTTCAACCCCGGCTTGCTTATGCCTGTCAGGGTCATATTGGTGTCCGTGATGATCACACTGTCCCCCAGACTGCTATCCTGTACCCGGGAGTGGATCTCCATGACATCGGCAAAATCAAAGTCCGCCGTGGTATGGATCACCCGCTTTATGATGTGCTCATATTCCGGCGGGAGAGTTTTACCGCGCTTCGCCAGTTCATCAGCGATAATCTCCATACTCTTTTTTTCGATTTCCTTTGGGCTTGTTATTCTTTCCATAATCTTTTAATAAAGATCCTTCGCTTGGTTGAAGTCATCTCCGATGACTTCTTCAGGCTTCTGGCTATGGCAGAAGCTTCATCTGGTTGAAGTCATCTACGATGACTTCTTCAAGCTTCTGTCTTTGACAGAAGCTTCACCACGCTCAGGATGACAGGGGAAAACACTTACAATATGATCACTATGATACAGGCAACTGCCACTCCGATTATCCCGGAGATAACAAATATCTTGTTGGCTCTTTTTATATCATAGGCCTCCACCGGCCTGATATCATCTCCTATCCATGGCTTGTCACTAAGCTGCCCGAAATACCAGGTGGGCCCCAAAAGCCTCACATGAAGGGCTCCGGCCATGGCTGATTCCGTCTGTCCGGAGTTGGGACTGGTGGATAGTTTTCTGTCCCTCTTCCATATACGATAAGCCGCCTTTTCATCAAAGCCACACAGGCCTGCAGCCGCCATCATCAGAAAGGCCGAGATCCTGGCAGGAATGAAATTTGCCACGTCATCGAGCTTTGCCGCCGCTCTACCGAAATACATGTATTCCTCATTTTTATAGCCTATCATGCTGTCCATGGTATTTATGGCCTTGTTGGCAAGTGCCAGGGGTGCACCTCCTATGGCAAAATAAAAAAGCGGAGCAAAAAAACCATCGGAAAAACTCTCTGCCACAGTCTCCACCGTGGCACGGATCACGCCGTCCATACCCAGCTTTTGTGTATCCCGGCCCACTATCCTGCCCACGGCTGCTCTGGCACCGGACAGGTCGCCCTCAGTCACCTTTTCATGGACGCTGTCGCTTTCCTTTAGCATGTCCCTCATGGCTATGGCCTGCCATCCCCAGAATATCTGAATGGCTATCCCCAGGGGCTTCCAGATGCTGTAGGTTATCAGTATCACAAGGCCCGTGGCTGCAAAGGTCACCAGCGGAAGAGCTATGGCCAAAACGAGTCCTGCCTTAAACGCACCATCCTCGGTCTTTGGAAACTTGCTGCGGAGCAGTCCCTCCGCCTCCTCGATCACCCTGCCCATGAGCCTGACAGGATGGGGTATTACCTCCGGATCACCAAGGATCAGATCCAATATGAAAATTGCGATAACTACTAAAATACCATTCATCTCAACGCCCTGTATATACCATCCAGATCTATATTGTCACGCATGGTCCACGCCAGAAGATCCAGCTGTTTTTCTCTTTCATCCTCAAAATCCGTCACCTTCAGACCCATGGGTTTTAATCCTTTTCTTTTCAGCAGATGATCTGCCATGACAGACGTCAGTTCCCCGGTATCAAAAAGGCCGTGCATGTATGTGCCGAAAACATCACCATAGATCACACCCTCATCTCTTCCATCAGCCAGCCGGCAAAAAGGCATAAGCCCGGTGGTGTCCGTCACTCCGCTGTGGGTCTGGTAGCCTCTGATGTTCACTGAGCCGAAAAACTCGGTGCACTTTGCCACATCTCCGCAGAGCAGCTTTTCCTTTTCAAAAACCGTCTTTACCGGCAGCAGTCCCAATCCGTTCTCATCGCCACCGTCCTCTATAAAATAGGGGTCGGAAATGCTCTCACCCAGCATCTGATATCCGCCGCAGATACCCAAAATGGCACTACCCCTTTTATGAAGATCCAAAACTGCCTGATACAATCCGTTATCCTTTAGCCAGCGCAGATCTCCCAGAGTGTTTTTCGTCCCCGGCAAGATGATGAGATCCGGCTGACCCGACAGTTCCCTCACCGACTCGGCATACCGCACACTCACCGCAGGGTGGAGTGCCAGGGGATTGACATCGGTGTAGTTGGAAATATGTGGATACCTGATCACGGCAACATCCAGGGCCCTGTCTGCATCATAGGAAAAACCGGGGTCATTAAGTTCATAGGAAAGGGAATCCTCCCCGTCCAGGTTAAACTTAGTATAGGGTATCACACCCAGCACAGGCACTCCCGTAAGCTTCTCTATCTGCCCCAGTCCCGGCTTCAAAAGCTCAATGTCACCACGGAACTTGTTTATCATCACCCCCACCACCCGTTTTCTCTCTTCAGGTCTTAAAAGCTCCATGGTGCCGTAGAGCTGGGCGAAAACTCCTCCCGGATCGATATCTCCCACCAGGATCACCGGGGCGTCCACAAGCTCGGCAAGTCCCATGTTGACTATATCGTCCTCCCTCAGATTGATCTCAGCAGGAGATCCTGCCCCCTCTATCACTATGATATCATTTTCAGCCGCAAGGGAATCATATGCCGACCTTATCTCCGGTATCAGAGATTTCTTCATTTTAAAATATTCCGATGCGGGATAGTTTCCTATGGCCTTGCCGTTTACAATGACCTGGCTGTTCATATCCCCGGTGGGCTTTATGAGGACGGGATTCATCCTCACATCGGGCTCCACCTTTGCCGCAGCAGCCTGGAGGACCTGGGCCCGGCTCATCTCCTTACCGTCTTTTGTCACAAAGCTGTTAAGGGCCATGTTCTGGCTCTTGAAGGGACTCACCCGATAGCAGTCCTGCATGAATATCCTGCACAGGCCCGCAGCGATAAGGCTCTTTCCCACATTTGACATGGTACCCTGTACCATAATACATTTTGCCAATTTACTTCCCCTTGATCTTCAATGATTTAAGATATGTCTTTTGCTCTGCTGTGATACGATTGCTCTCCACCGCCTTTTGGATGGACTTGTTATGGGTCCACACATCCAGTTTTTGCCCCTCAATATAGGGCAGGATCACATCATACTGCTTTGCCAGAGCGGTGGCAAAATACCAGGCGCTCATCATGTTCACATAGTATTCCTCAGACCTGATCCGGGATACCATCTCGGGATACTTCGGATCAAAATCCTCATCCAAAAAATGCTCCATCAGCATACCCACACCGAAGCGGATGGTATAGGTGGCGTCGGATGCGATCCATTTTTCTATCTCATCAAAGAGTTCGCCTCTGTGCTTTTTAAAAACCCTGGGAGACATCTGATCGCAGGTGGCCCAGTTGTCCACGTATGGCAAAAATGCCTTCACGCTTTTTATGCATCTGTCATAATCCTTCATCTCGGAAATGATAAAGGCATGAAGCTGATTTTCATCAAAATACTCATGGGGAAGCTCCGATAAAAACTCATCTATCCTCTCATCCTTTATAAGCTGCTTTGCGTATTTCCTAAGTGCCGGGGTCCTGTTGCCGATGACGGTATCAGGATCCACAGTGGGGATCAGCTTGCTCTGAAAATCACGGTAGCCCACATCCTGCAAGCCAAACAGTTCTTTTTTAATCTCTTCTCTTATATCCATGTTTTCTCCTTAAGTAAGATCCTTCGTCGCTTTGCTCCTCAGGATGACAATATTTATCTATTTCTCCTAAAATCCTTCGTCGCTTTGCTCCTCAGGATGACAATGGAAAAACTATCCTTTTGTCATTCCGAGCGCAGCGAAGAATCTTTATCCTTTAAAACCTGCGGTATCCCGCAGACCACACGCACCACCACGTCCGCCCGCTCCGCAAGTATCTGTGCCAGCCTCCCTGCCTGCTCCCGCTGCCTGGTCTGATCCGCATCCATAGGGATCACACCCGCTCCGATCTCTGAGGCGATGACTATATCCTTTTGGCAAAGATTTTCTGCCAGAACATCTATGTCGTGGTCAAAAACCATGGTCTCCACATCCCTGACACCCCGCTTTAAAAACTCCTCATGGGTGATGCCCAGCATGTCACATATGCACTTTTCCTTCCCCGAAAACATGGGACCAGTTACAAATATCATGTTCCTCCTTTTGTCATTCTGAGCAACGCGAAGAATCTTTTTCTAAAATAATCGCACCCAAATATAATGATACACCAGCACCATTATCATCATCCACTTTTCCGCCTGGACCAGAAACCATCCGGCCAGGTCACCTGCCAGTCCGCCGAACTGCCTCTTACTCATAAAATAATAATAGATACCCA
>JAILEN010000120.1 GCA_024687655.1 Lachnospiraceae bacterium
TACGAAGTCGGATTTCGGAAACATATTCAGAACCGCCTGTGATGAATTAAAACAAAATGCAGGCACACACACCAAGACGGGGGTTATGACCCTAAGCTGACTCAGTCAGCATGCAGACCTATTCTTTAGGCAAAACAGGAGACCGGTTCTTCGGTCTCCTGTTTCTTTTCCGGAAAATCTTTTGTGGGAAAAATGACTGATTAGTGTTACAATACTATTTGAGTTTTATAAAAAAATCCTGAAAGGGGCCAATAATGAAAGTTAAATGCGATTATTGCAGACAGATGATAGATGACGGGTTGGACAAATGTCCCAACTGTGGTGCCACCATCAATAAAAACCGCACCTCGGCAGCCCAGCCCAAGACCATAGAGGAACTAAAAAAGTGGTATACCGATCATAATCTGCCTCCCGAGGAGACTACCAGATTCTTTATCGGCAAGAACTATCAGGAGCCCAAGGCCTTTGGTATCTACCAGGCTGATGACGGCGATTTCGTGGTTTATAAGAATAAGGCCAACGGAGAGAGAGCCATCCGTTATCAGGGTTCTGATGAGGAATATGCGGTCAACGAGCTCTACCAGAGACTGAAGGTGGAGATCGCTGATCAAAAATCCCATAATCAGAGCAAGCCATCTTCCTCTTCCGGTATGAGCAAGCCCACCGGCTGTTGCAGCTCCACCGTGATGAAGATCTGTGGTATCGGCTTTGCCATATTCATGGTCATATGCATGCTGGTGGCCATCTTTGACAAGACCCCTTCCAACGGATATTACAAGTACAACGGTAACGATTATTATCGTCAGGGATCATCATGGTATTCCTATGATGATGATTCGGATACCTGGTCTCAGGTGGACGATGACAGCTTTTTGAATGATTCCATCAACAGCGATACCCAGTCAGAGTACCAAAGTGATGACTTTGACGGATCCAGCTTCGAAGACAGTACCTGGTATGACAGCGGGACCTCTGATGACAGCAGTGACTGGGATTCCGACAGTTTCTGGGATTCCGATGATACCTGGGACTCCGATTATGACTCCGGATCCAGCTGGGATTCCGGTTCAGACTCCAGTTGGGATTCCGGTTCGGACTCAGGTTGGGATTCCGATTGGTAAAAGGATAAGGAAATATGTCGAACATGATACTTGTAGTAGATGACGATGTCACCATGGTGAGGGCCATATATTCAATTTTAAAAAATGAATATGAGGTCTATATGGTGAACTCCGGCAAGAATGCGCTGGACTTTCTGAATATCCACATACCCGATTTGGTGCTTTTGGATATCAAGATGCCGGTTATGGACGGCTTTGAGACCCTTTCCAAAATGAGAGAGCATCCGGGGATGGAGGAGGTGCCGGTCATATTTTTGACGGGAAGCGACGATGTGGATTCTGAGGAGCGTGGCCTGGAGGTGGGTGCTTCCGATTTCATCAGAAAACCCGTGCTCCCCAAAATACTCAGACTCAGGGTCCGGCACATGATAGAGCTGTATACTCTCCGTAATGACTTGAAAAACGAGGTGGAGAGACAGACATCCAAGATCAAGGAGCAGCAGAACAAGCTCAAGCAGATGACCTTCCAGATCACGGAGGCACTGGCTGGCGCCATCGACGCCAAGGACACCTATACCAGCGGCCACAGCAAGAGAGTGGCCACCTATGCCAGAGAGATAGCCATGAGATATTGCTATTCTGTTGAGATGCAGGAGAATGTATTTATCACGGGGATGCTCCATGATGTGGGTAAGATTGGCATTCCCAATGCCATCATTAACAAGCCGGGGAGGCTTACTGATGAGGAGTTTAAGGTGATCAAGACCCATCCGGCCATAGGTGCGGAGATACTTGAAAAGATAACCGCCATTCCCTTTATCGCCATCGGAGCACATTGGCATCATGAGAGATATGACGGCAGGGGGTATCCGGACGGGCTGGCAGGAGATGCCATACCGGAGATCGCCCGTATCATCGGAGTGGCAGATGCCTACGACGCCATGTCTTCAAAGCGAAGCTACAGGGATCCGCTGCCTCAGGATGTAGTCAGGGCAGAGATAGAAAAGGGCAGGGGTTCACAGTTTGATCCCCGTTTTGCAGATATCATGCTGGCCATGATAGACGGCGACACAGGATATCAGATGAGAGAGTTATAATAAAAAGAGCGATCTTCGCAATGAAGACCGCTCTCTTTATAATATCAAAGTTCGTAAGGATTCTTTATGAGAAAGGCTTACCCGTCTCAAAATCATAGTCATTTCCGGGAAGGAAGGCATTCAGGAGGATCCCTACTATGGCAGCAAGTGCAAGAGAGGTAAGTGTTATGGAGGTGCTGCCTACCATGAAGGTAATACCGTCAGTAAAGCCCAGTCCCGTTACCAGGATCATAGCTGATATGATCAGGTTTCTTGACTTTGTAAAGTCCACATCATTTTCAACCACGTTTCTGACTCCGATGGCGGAGATCATACCATAGAGGATGAAGCTGACACCGCCTATGATGGCAGTGGGCATGGACTCAATGGTGGTGGTCACCTTGGGGATGAAAGAAAGTACAATGGCGTATACTGCTGCCAGACGGATGACCCTGGGATCATATACCTTTGAAAGCTCCAGTACGCCTGTGTTCTCACCGTAGGTGGTATTGGCGGGGCCTCCGAAAAGTCCTGCAAAAGCAGTTGCTATACCGTCTCCGATAAGTGTGCGATGGAGTCCGGGATCACCCAGGAAGTTCTCGCCAACCGTTGCACCGATGGCAGAGATATCGCCTACGTGCTCCATCATTGTAGCAATGGAGATGGGAGCCATGACTAAAATGGCTGTGATATCAAACTTTGCCCACATCCAGGGAGGAAGTGAAAGCCAGGCAGCATCTGCCACACCCTGGAATGAAAGGATGGCGCTTCCGTCTGCATTTGTCATACCTGCAGCATTGAATACAATGGCAAAAAGATAGGAGATCACTACGCCCATCAGGATGGGAATGATCTTGAACATTCCCTTGCCCCAGATATTAAAGATAACGATAACTGCAAGGGCTATGAAGGCCAAAAGCCAGTTCTGGGATGCATTTCCGATGGCGCTGGGTGCGAGTGACAGACCGATGCAGATGATGATAGGACCCGTAACTACGGGAGGAAGAAAGTGCATCACCTTTTTGACACCCACTACCTTTATCAGTATTGCCATGATAACATATATCAGACCTGCTACCACAATACCCCCGCATGCATAGCGGACCTTCTCGCTCATTTCCATGCCGGCGTATATACCGGTGTTAAGATTTGCCACAGTGGAGAATCCTCCCAGAAAGGCAAATGATGAACCCAAAAATGCGGGCACCTTTTTCTTTGAAACAAAATGAAAGATCAGTGTGCCCACACCTGCGCAAAACAGCGTCACCTGAATGGACATTCCTGATCCTCCGAAATAACCGTCTACCAAGATCGGAACCAAAATAGTCGCCCCGAACATCGCAAACATGTGTTGCAATCCCAGGATCAGCATTTTTGGGGTTCCGAGCTTTGAAGCATCTCTGATGGCTTCTCTATCCATGATTACCTCCTTAATTGGTGTGCATGTAAAATTACCGTATGATAGTATACAAAAAATGTACAGCTATGGCAACAGTATTTTGTTGACTATAATTTATAAAATTCTATAATTTTAATTAGTGATTGTTCCTGCCGGCTGTGACCTCATAATGACATGAGGATATGGTTTTTAAAAGGAACTGATGATTGGGGGAATATTGATATGAAAGAAGAACTGTTATATACGGAAATGGGGGGCGTGATTCCTACGGGACTGCCGGGAGGCTTTTTCATATATGAGGCAGAGGGAGATGAGCGCATCCTTTTCGCGGAGCCCAATGTCATAAAGCTTTACGACTGCGATACCTTTGATGAGTTTATGGAATATGTGGGAGGTACATTTTCCGGCATGGTCCATCCCGATGATCTCTACAAGATCCAGAATCAGATCCAGGCCCAGACCATGTTCGGAGAAAAGAGACATGATTATGTGCGCTACCGCATCCTGACAAAAAGCGGGAATGAGCGCTACATAGAGGACTTCGGACATCTTTTGCACTGGCAGGGCGGCAAGAGCTTTTTCTATGTTTTCATTGTTGATGTGGATCAGAATGAGTATTTTAATCGAAGCCTCAATTCCTATGCTGAGGCGGAGATCCTTACTGCCACCAATGACACGGATCCTCTTACAGGTCTATTTAACATGTCTTTTTTCTATCAGAAAGTTCAGTCGTTTTTGTCAACCCCCGAGGGACGGCGCCAGGATATTTTCTTTATACATTTTGATATCCCCAATTTCAAATTATATAACGAGAGACACGGCTTCAGACTGGGGGACGAGCTTCTGTGTGATCTGGCCAGGGCCATAAGGGAGGTATTCAAGGACAGTACATCTGCCCGTTTTTCCGATGACCATTTTGTGATATGCGCCGGCGTGGACAGGGATGAGGCTGTAAAAAGGGTGGAGGAAGTATACCGCCGTATGCTCATGACCGATGATGTGAATAAAAAGATCAGGGTCAAGGCGGGCATATATTTCATGGATGACAGGGGCTCCGAGGTGGGCCTGGCCTGCGACCATGCGAGACTGGCATGCAACAGTATCAAGTATCGTCATGATGTGTTTTACTGCATCTATGATGAGATGCTCAGGGCGAACCTGCGTAAGAAGCAGTATGTTGTGGACCATATAGATGAGGCCATTGAAAAGGAGTATATCAAGGTATATTATCAGCCGGTGATCAGGGTACAGACCGGAGAGATATGCGGTTATGAGGCGCTGGTACGCTGGGCGGATCCTAAAATGGGCATGCTCAGCCCTGGTGATTTTATAGAGACCCTGGAGGAGTTCCATTTGATCCATCTGGTGGACAGCTATGTGATCAAAGTAATGTGCAGGGATTATAACAGGCTCTTAAAAGAGGGGGCTGCCATGGTGCCCGCATCCATCAATATCTCCAGGCTTGATTTTGAGCTCTGTGATATATTCGGGATCCTGGAGGAGACCCGCAGGGAATATGACGTGCCCCGTGAGATGATCGATATCGAGATCACAGAGAGCGCACTTAATGACAACGTGGGTCATATAAAATCTGAGTGTGACAAGATGCGCCAGCTGGGATATAAGATCTGGCTGGATGATTTCGGCAGCGGATATTCATCCCTCAATTTACTGGCCGAGTACAGCTTTGATGTACTGAAGCTGGACATGATCTTTTTGCGCAGCTTCAACGACAATCCCAAAACCGGTCGACTGATGGAATACATCATAAAGGGGGCAAAGGGCATGGGACTTTCACCCCTTTGCGAGGGAGTGGAGACCGAGGAGCAGTACGAATTTTTAAAGCAAACTGAGTGCGACAGGGCTCAAGGATACTATTTCGGCAAGGCCATGCCCCTTGATGAGATACGTTTTTACACAAAGGGCAGGGGAATGAAATGGGAAAATCAGAAATAAAAATTGACTTATCATTTCACCTGCTCTAAACTATAGGATGGTAGTTCGAAAGAACAGAATATGCACACAAAAGGAGAAGGACATGGAAAATGTATACATTATGGATCATCCTCTGATCCAGCACAAGATCTCAATGCTTCGTGACAAGAACACCGGTACCAATGAATTCAGAAAGATAGTCAGTGAGATCGCCATGCTTATGGCATATGAGGCTTTCAGGGATCTGCCCACGGAAAATGTGGAGATCGAGACCCCCATCGAAAAATGTGAGACACCCTTTATCTCAGGCAGGAAGATGGCAGTGGTGCCCATCCTCCGTGCGGGGTTAGGTATGGTAGATGGTATCACCACCCTGGTTCCCTCAGCAAAGGTGGGACATATCGGACTCTATCGTGATCCCGAGACACATGAGCCCTGTGAGTATTACTGCAAGCTCCCTTCACCTATTGAGGAGCGTACCATCGTAGTTACCGATCCCATGCTGGCTACCGGCGGTTCAGGCTCCGACGCCATCCGCATGATTAAGGAGCACGGCGGCAGAAAGATCAAGTTCATGTGCATCATTGCTGCACCCGAGGGCCTTGAGAGACTCAGCAAGGATCATCCTGATGTACAGATCTATGTGGGTCATCTGGATCGTCAGCTCAATGAAAATGCCTATATCTGTCCCGGACTGGGAGATGCGGGAGATCGTATCTTCGGTACGAAATAAAATCATTAAAATAAAAGTGCCCTCCGTATCGGGAGGGCGCTTTTTTTTAATCTTCTTCCTGGATCTCTTCGAATCTCTTGCCGACGGCTTCGTATTCCTCGTCGGACTGGATGTTGTCCAAGGTGGGCTCCCCGGTCTCGGGATCCTCATTATAGCGGTAGATGAGCACCTCAGTGTCATTAAGAGAATCAAAGTTCTCATCTACGGGCATGAGCACGATGTAGTCCTGCTCACCTACATCAAAGATGGTGAGGATCTCGCAGTCCAGCTCGCTCCCGTCATCCAGCTCGATGGTGACCATAACATCATCATCATTCTCGTCAAAAGGAAATACCTCCTCAGTCTCAAAGATATCCTCATCATCAAGTTTTGCTTTTACTTCCTTACTCATGGATCACTTCTCCTTTTTAGAAATTGGTACAGTCATGATAACAGCATTTTTTCTTTTTTTCAATATTATATTGGCTAAAAAGTCCCAGAAATGCTATAATGCCAATATCTATGCAATGGTGAAAGCAGGTATAATATGACTTTTATTCCTAAAAAGGGAGATTTTTTAAACAGGGGAGCATATCGTATAAAGGACAGCGTGACCTTTACATTTTGTGTTAAGAGAAAAGCCCCCACCCATATATTACTGTTCGACAAAGCATCCAAAAAGCTTCTTTATACCATACCTGTTACCGACGAGTACAGGATCGGACTTATGTATTCCATCACCATTTCCGGCCTTAACTGGGATGAGCTGTGTTATCTGTATGAATCTGATGAGGTTCGTTTTATGGATCCCTATGCGCCTGCTGTCATAGGCAGGGAAAAATGGATGGACGCAGACAGACAGCAGGATAACTATGAGATCTACGGCGGATTTTATGATGGAGACTATGATTGGGACAGGGACCTGTGCCCCGAGATTGCACCCTGCGATACCATTATCTATAAGCTCCACATGCGGGGCTTTACCATGGATCACAAGCTCCATAATCATAAAAAAGGCAATTTCAGGGGAGTGCTTGCCTGCCTTCCCTACCTGAAGGAGTTGGGAGTCACCTCACTTGAGTTCATGCCCCTTTATGAGTTTGAGGAGGTCAGATATCACAGTCACAAGGAGATGGGGAAAAACGGCAAGGCCACTCTGGTGACGGAGCTGCCCCACAGCACCAATTACTGGGGCTACGGCAAGGGAAATTACTTTTCTCCAAAGGCCTCGTATTTCGGGGGAGGCGATATATCCCGCAATATGAAGGATATGGTCCGTGCCATCCATGAGGAGGGCATGGAGGTCATAATGGAGATATCATTTTCCGGAGAGGAGACTGATGACTTTATTATTGACGTGCTATTATTCTGGCGCAGAGAATACCACATAGACGGTTTTCATATTCTGGGAGTGGGTCTTCCCTCCGAGCGTATAGCGGAGAATCCTTTCCTGGGTGAGGCCAAGATATTTTACGATCATTTCTCCGAAAAGGTCCTGTATGATGAGGAAGAGGACAAGCATCTTTTCGTTTACAACGATGCCTTTGTATTTCCCCTGCGCAGGCTGCAGCACCATATGGACGGCAGCATAGCAGAGTTTGCGGGAGTTTTAAAGCGCCAGAAGGAGCACTTCGGTTATGTTAATTTTGCGGCCACTAATACGGGCTTTTGTCTGCTGGATGTTTATAGCTACGGTGAAAAGCATAATCTGGCCAATGGTGAAGACAACACCGATGGCAGCAATTACAACTGCAGCTACAATCACGGCATAGAGGGTGAGACGAAAAAGAAGAATATCAACCGCATCCGCCGCATGAATGCCAGGACCGCCCTTACGGCAGTACTACTGTCTCAGGGCATACCCATGATATCCTCAGGAGATGAGGTGCTCAATACCCAGAAGGGCAATAACAACCCTTACTGTCAGGACAATGAGATAGGTTGGGTGAACTTTTCCAACAAAAAATCATCCCGGCAGTTTTATGATTATATCAGGCACATCATAGAGTTCAGGAAGGCTCATCCTGTGCTTCACTTGGAGGAGCCTATGCATGAGAGTGACCATCTCATAAGAGGGCTGCCGGATCTGTCTTATCACGGCAGGGAGCCCTGGGTCATGGGGATTGGAGCCGAGAAAAAGGGGATTGGGATCATGTTCTTCGGGGGATATGGTACGCCCGAGTATGATGATGATGTGATGCTGTGCTTCAATTTTTACTATGGTGAGGAGACCTTTGCGGTGCCGGCGCTGCCCGAGGGACGGAAGTGGTATTTTGTGACCAATACCGGAGAGGAGGAGTTCGTGCCTGATGAACTGCCTCTTAAAAACCAGAGCCAGATCATAGTGCCGCCTGGTACGGTGACTATATTGGCTGGTAAGGGTACAGCAGATTGACGGATACTCGCGACTTAGCGCCCGCCGCCTCTCGTAATACGTTCGGCTACGCGGGCATCTAAGCTCGCTCGCATCCTGTAAGAGCTAATTATAAATGGTATCCAGTGAGGATGTGAATGTTCTGTATGTTCACGTAGCCGAACGTTTTACGAGAGGCGGTGAACATACAGACATGAACATCCGGAGTATAATATGATAAAGTTTAGGAACATCATCGGACATTTTAAGACGATCACACATCACCGGCATCTTGTGATGGCGTACTGCTTTCGGGTGGGGCTGTACGGACAGGGACTTTTGCATGATCTGTCCAAGTATTCCCCTACGGAGTTTATCCCCGGATGTATATACTACCAGGGAAACAGAAGCCCCAATGTGGCCCAGCGTGAGGCTACCGGAGTGTCCTCGGCCTGGCTGCACCACAAGGGCAGGAACAAGCACCATTTGGAGTACTGGATAGACTACAACACTACCGAGGGGACACCCATGTGCGGTATGGAGATGCCGAAAAAATACGTGGTGGAGATGTTTTTGGATCGGATAGCAGCCAGTAAGAATTATCAGAAGGAGAATTATCGTGATGATTCGGCACTTAAGTACTATGAAAAGGGAAAGGGGCATCTGATGCTCCATCACAGGACCAGGGAGCTTTTGGAGAGCCTGCTTGTGATGCTGGCAGAGCGGGGAGAGGAAGCGACCTTCGAATATGTCAGGCAATTGCTTAAAGAAAAATAAAGATCCTTCGCTAAGTTGAAGTCATCTCCGATGACTTCTTCAGGTTTCTGCCTCTGGCAGAAACTTCACCACGCTCAGGATGACAATTATGATCTGTCATCCTGAGGAATGAAGTGACGAAGGATCTTAATACAAAGGAGATAATTATAAAATGGACAAGGAAAAAAAGATACTTTACAGCGGCATGCAGGCCACCAACACACTGACCCTGGGTAATTACCTTGGGGCACTGAAAAACTGGGTAAAGATGCACGAGGAATATGAGTGCTTTTTCGGCGTCATGGACCTGCATTCCCTGACCGTGAGACAGGAGCCCGCGGAGTTTCGGAAAAACGCCAGATCACTTTACGCACTGTATGTGGCGGCAGGACTGGATCCGGAGCAAAACTGCGTATACTATCAGTCACACGTACCCACCCACGCACAGCTGGCCTGGATATTAAACTGCTTTACCTACATGGGTGAGCTTTCCCGCATGACCCAGTTCAAGGACAAGTCCCAGAAGCATGCGGACAATGTCAATGCCGGCCTTTTTACATATCCCGTGCTCATGGCAGCCGACATCCTTTTGTATCAGGCTGACGTGGTGCCCGTGGGAGCTGACCAGAAGCAGCATCTGGAGATCTGCCGGGATATAGCGGAGCGTTTCAACGCCATCTACGGTGATGTGTTTACTATCCCCGAGCCCTATATGGGCAATACAGGAGCCAGGATCATGTCGCTGCAGGATCCTGATAAAAAGATGTCCAAGTCAGACGAAAACCCCAATGCGGCGGTGATGCTTTTGGATGACAGGGATACCATCATCAGGAAGTTTAAAAGGGCGGTGACGGATTCTGATACGGCGGTACGCTATGATGAGGAGGCTAAGCCGGGAGTATCCAATCTCATGACCATATACAGCTGCGTCACCGGCAAGACCATGGCAGACATTGAGTCTGAGTTTGCCGGAAAGGGTTATGGTGACTTCAAAATGGCTGTAGGAGAGGCGGTTGCCGATGAGATGGCACCCATCCAGTCCCGCTATAAGGAGCTTATGGACGACAAGACATATATTGACGGCCGCATCAAGGAAAATGACGAAAAGGCTTATTATTTCTCCAATAAGACCCTGAGGAAAGTACACAAAAAAGTAGGACTTACTGAGTTGATAAAGTAATAAGATTCTTCGGGCTTCGCCCTCAGAATGACAACGGTTATATACATACTGTTTTACAGAGGTTTTGATATGTCCATCGACGGAATTACAATACATGCCATTGCCTGGGAGCTTGATGACAGGCTCTCCGGGGCGCATATCAAAAAAATAGCACAGCCGGAGGCCAACGAGCTTATCATAACGGCTTCAAAGGAAAGGGTGACTTCGCGACTTTTGATCTCGGCGTCACCCTCTTTGCCTGTTATATATCTCACGCCGGAAAACAAGGAGAGTCCCATGACCGCTCCCAATTTTTGCATGCTGCTTCGAAAGTACATTGGAAGCGGTCGCATCGCAGGGGTGTCCCAGGTGGGGATGGAGCGGGTGATATGCATGGATATCGAGCATCTCAATGAGATGGGTGATCCTGCCACCAAAAAGCTCTACATAGAGATCATGGGAAAGTATTCCAATATCATTTTGGTGGATGAGGCCGGTATGGTTTTGGATGCCATCCGTCACGTCAGCGCTGCGGTATCCTCAGTCCGTGAGGTCCTGCCGGGAAGGGAGTATTTCATTCCGGTTCAGGAGAATCATTATGATATACAAAGCATCACAAAAGATGAACTGTATGAGGATGTTTTCAGGCGGCCGCTTACCATCAGGAAGATGTTTTTCGAGTCCCTTACGGGCTTCGGGCCTGTGATGGCAGAGGAGATCTGCCACAGACTTGATATTGATTCGGACGCATCTGTTTTATCCATGTCGGCATGGCAACAGGATGCCCTTTACGATGAGCTGATGAAGCTTCGGGATGCACTTTTGAATGACGATTACAGTCCGGTCATCATCTGTGATAAGACGGATAAGCCACTGGAGGTCTATCCCTTTGGACTGACAGTATACGGAGAGGACCACAGTATAAAGAAATATGATTCCATTTCACTGGCACTTTTTGATTTTTACAGGACCAAAAACTTAAGATCCAACATGGACCAGAAGTCCCATGATCTGAAAAAACAGGTCCAGACACTTTTGGAACGTAACAATAAAAAACTGGCCCTGCAGAAAAAGCAGTACCGGGACACGGATTCCATGGACAAATACCGTCTCTATGGAGAACTTTTGACAGCCAATGCCTATATGCTGGAACCGGGTATGAAAAAGGTGACGGTGAACAATTATTATGACAATACCGACGTGTCCATCCCTCTTGACGAGACACTGCCCATTATGGACAATGCCAACAAGTATTACGCCAAATATAACAAGCAAAAAAGGACCAGGGATGCTTTGGAGACCCAGATAAAAGAGACCGAAGGTTCCATCGAGCATCTGGCGTCTATTATGGCTGCCATATCCATGGCTGAAAATGAGGCGGATCTGATGCCCCTGAAGCAGGAACTTTTTGACTTCGGTTATACCAAAAAAAGACCCGGTTCATCTGGTAAGGGCGGACGTGAGAAAAAGCAGAAGCCCCTCCATTTTATGACTGAGGATGGGTACGATATATATGTGGGTAAGAACAATTACCAGAATGAAGAGGTGACATTCAAGATCGCTTCCGGAGGGGACTGGTGGTTTCATACCAAGACCATTCCGGGCTCCCATGTTATCGTAAAGTCAAAGGGTGAGCCCCAGCTTCCGGATCATATATATGAGATCGCTGCATCCCTTGCAGCCTGGTATTCCACCGGTCGTGATTCCGAAAAGGTGGAGATAGATTACGTTCAGAAAAAGGAACTCAAAAAAGTGGCGGGAGCGGCTCCCGGCTACGTGATATATCATACCAATTATTCCATGGTGGCAAAGCCGGAAAAAGATCCGACGCTAAAGCCCGCGTAGAAAGCAGATCGACCTTTTATCTGAGTTTTCGGAAAAAGTCTGATACAGGAATGGAAAAAGTGCCCGGAAACCGCATAAACTCGCGGTTTCTGTTGATTTTTCTTGCAAATTTTATGCAAATTGGATATAATGACATAGATATATTTGCAGTTTATTTGGAGATTTACATATGGCTAACAGCATGACCGGTTTCGGTCGTTATATAAAGGTTGATGACGGCATCAAGCTCACAGTTGAGATCAAGTCAGTTAATCACAGGTATCTGGACCTGAATATCAAGCTTCCCCGGCTTTTGTCTTTTACTGAAGTGGATATGAGAAAGCGTCTTTCATCCCGTATCAGTCGGGGCAAGGTGGACGTCTTCGTTTCCTATGAGCGTACGGGAGGGGATGTGGATATATCATATCATCCCGACGTTGCCACCAGGTACTACGAGAGCCTGAAGCAGATGCAGGCAGACTTTGGCCTCGAGGGCACCATCAATGTTGGTCTTTTGGCCAGGATGCCCGATGTTTTCACCGAGGGTGATAATGAGCTGGATGAGGATTATCTTCGGGCGGCACTTTTAGAGGCTACGGACAGGGCGCTGGATGCTTTTGTGGCCAACAGACAGGATGAGGGCGACAGACTTGTTGCAGATCTCATGGAAAAGCTGGATCGTATGGAGCAGCTGGAGCAGCGACTGGAGGAGAGATCTCCGGCCATCATTGAGGATTATAAAAAGCGTATCCTCGAAAAGACCCGGGACCTCATTGAGGATCAGAAAATCGACGAGAGCCGAGTTCTGGGCGAGGTAGTCATCTACGCCGACAAGGTATGCATAGACGAGGAGATGGTGAGACTCAAGTCCCATATCGCCGAGACCCGAGCTACCCTTACAGGCCAGCAGGACGTGGGCCGCAAGATGGATTTTCTGGCACAGGAATTGAACCGCGAGAGCAACACCATTTTATCCAAGTCCACCGACGTGGAGATAGCGGATATCGGTATTGAGCTTAAGACACTGATCGAAAAGATCAGGGAACAGATACAGAACCTTGAATAAGATCCTTCGCTTCGCTAAGGATGACATTTATTATTATGTCATTCTGAGGAGCAACGCGACGAAGAATCTTTTATTTCGGAATAAATATGTTGTTGTAATTAAAGATAACCAGATCATGAATGAGCCGGATTGGCCACGTAGCCGAACGTATTACGAGAGGCGGTGGCCATCCGGTCACGAATGATCGTCAATAGTCAGGAGTTCGGAGAACAGAATATGTTAAAAAGAAAATATCAGGGTATCGTTACCGTGATATCCGGCTTCTCCGGAGCAGGCAAGGGTACCATAGTAAAGCATTTGCTTTCCAAATATGAGAATACATACAACCTGTCCATCTCTGCCACCTCCCGTGCTCCCCGTACAGGCGAGGAAGAGGGCCGGGACTACTTCTTCAAGACCAGAGAAGAGTTTGAGCAGATGATAGAGGATGGTGAGCTTTTAGAATACACCCAGTTCAACGGCAACTATTACGGCACCCCCAAACCATATGTCATGGATGTGACATCCCAGGGCCGAGATGTGATCCTGGAGATCGAGATAGACGGTGCACTTCAGATTAAAAAGCTGTTTCCCGAGGCACTTTTACTATTTGTCACACCTCCTGATGCCAGGACCCTAAAGGAGAGGCTGGTGGGAAGGGGCACCGAGTCCCCTGATGTGATAGAGCAACGGCTTGCGCTTGCCTACGATCAGTCCTTTGAAATGGACAAATACGATTACCTGATCATCAATGACGATCTGGAAGAATGCGTCAGTCAGGTTCACAGGATCATCCAGTCGGAGCGCTACAGGTGTTTCCGAAATACAGATAATATAAAAGATATGCAGGATGAATTAAGAATATTTGCGAAGGGAGATTAAAAATGATACATCCGTCTTATGTAGAACTAATGAGAGTAGTAAATGAGGAGACCGCCCTTGTAGGCGAGGAGCCTGTTGTTAACAGCCGTTACAGCATTGTCTGTGCTACGGCCAAGCGTGCACGTCAGATCATTGACGGCGATGAGCCCTATATCTCAGGCGCAGCAGGCATGAAGCCTCTTTCCATTGCAGTAGAGGAGCTCTACGATGGTCAGCTCAAGATCCTTACCGATGAGGAGGTAGAGGAGAAAAACGAGGAGCTTTCCGAATACCTTGAGAAAAAGCGCAAGCAGGATGCTATTTTTGCACAGCGTGAAAAGGAAGAGGAGAAGCTTCGCCGTGAGCAGGAGGCTGTAGCCCGTGCAGAGGCAGAGGCCAAGGCTGCTGCCAAAGTAGCTGATTCCTTTGACGATGAGGATGATGCTGATGAGGACTTCGAGGACGACCTTGAAGAAGAGGCAGAGGAGGCTTCCGAGGAAGAATAAGCTTATATGGCCGGTATCTTTTTTGTATCACTGGGATGTGATAAGAACCTGTGTGATTCGGAGCATATGCTCTATGACCTTATGAGTCATGGCTTTGACCTGGTTGATGATCCTGCCGATGCGGAGGTCATAATAATCAATTCCTGCAGTTTCATCGAGGATGCGATGCAGGAGAGCATCGATACCGTCATCGAGATGGGCCGCTACAAGGAGCATGGCATATGCAGGGCGCTGATCCTTACAGGATGCCTGGGTCAGAGGTTTTTTGATGATATTAAAAACGAACTCTACGAGGTTGATGCTGTTATCGGCTCCAATTCCTGGGATAAGCTGACCGAGGTCATAGACGAGCTTTTGTCTGACAATGATCGTCAGGAGCTTTTGAGCAGGATAGATGATCTGACGGGACTGCCCAGGACCTGCGGCAGGCTGCGTACGGATCCGGTACCCACAGCTAACCTCAAGATTGCCGAGGGCTGTAACAAGCGCTGTTCCTATTGCATCATTCCATATATCAGGGGCTCTTATCGCAGTGTCCCCATGGAGGAGCTTTTGGATGAGGCTCGTACACTTGTGGATTCAGGTGTGACTGAGTTGTCACTGGTGGCTCAGGAGGTCACCCTTTACGGAGTGGACCTTTATGGTAAAAAGTCTCTATGCAGGCTGTTAAAGGAGCTGTCAGCCATAGATGGGTTGCATTGGATCAGACTTTTGTATTGCTATCCCGAGGAGATAGATGACGAGCTCATCCGGCTTATGGCTGAAAATGAAAAGATATGCCATTACATAGATATGCCCATTCAGCATTGTTCGGACAGTGTCCTTAAATCAATGGGACGGCGGACCACCAGGGCTGATATTACAGAGCGTATCAAGAGGATCAGGGCAGCGATCCCGGATATCGCTATCAGGACTACGCTTATTGCCGGTTTCCCCGGTGAGACAGAGGCGGACCATCAGGATATGCTTGATTTTGTGAGACAGATGCAGTTTGACAGATTGGGCTGCTTCGCCTACTCACAGGAGGAGGGCACGCCGGCTGCATCCATGCCCGACCAGATAGACGATGACATCAAGAGCCGCTGGGTGGACGAGATTATGAGTACCCAGCAGGAGGTTGTACTTAATAAGAACAACGAGCTTATCGGATCCATCCTCAGCTGTTTTGTTGAGGGACGTATAGATGAGGGTGTATATATCGCAAGATCTCATCGGGATGCGCCGGACATTGACTCCAGTGTATTTATCGAGACCGATGAGGAGCTATTAAGCGGAGAGTTTGTTAACGTAAAAATTACAGAAGCCAAAGAATACGATCTGATTGGTATACCGGTATGGTAAGTTTTGCGAGCTGTATATGTGTCCACGTAGGAAAACGTTTTTCCGTTTTCCGGTGGATACATATACAGTGAGCAAAATGCAAGAGAGAAGGGAGAGTATAATGGAGTTTTTAAAGAATCTTAATTTACCTAATCGACTTACACTTTTACGGATCATCATGATCCCCATCTTTGTATTTTTCCTTTTGATCGCCCCTGACAGTGTAGCCTGCAGGATCATATCCGCCCTGGTTTTCATTGCTGCATCACTTACGGATACGGCAGATGGATATATTGCCAGAAAGTACGACATGATCACCAATTTCGGCAAGTTCATGGATCCTCTGGCTGACAAGCTTTTGGTTTGTTCCGCCATGATATGCCTGGTATCCCTGGGACAGCTTCCTGCATGGATATGCATCATCATCATAGCCAGGGAGTTCATCATCTCCGGCTTCAGGCTCGTGGCCAGCGACAACGGCGTTGTCATTGCGGCCAGCTACTGGGGCAAGTTCAAGACAGTTTTCCAGATGCTCATGGTCATCTTCATGGTAGCTGATTTTCCCTTCGGCTGGTGGAAGATCGTTTCTCTGATATTTATGTGGGTTGCCTTGGTGCTCACCATTGTTTCACTGGTTGATTATATCATCAAAAATGTTGATGTACTCAAGGAAACCAAGTGATGGACGAGCTTTCCACCCTGGCGGGTTATCTTATTGACAGGGGCCTTACCATTACCACAGCCGAGTCCTGCACAGGCGGACTCATAGCAGGACGTCTGGTGGATTATCCCGGCATTTCAAAGGTGTTTTCTGAGGGATATGTGACCTACTGTGACGATGCAAAATGTCGCCTTTTGGGGGTTGATCCCCAGATCATAGCCGATTACGGGGTGGTCAGCCACGAGGTGGCGCAGGCCATGGCAGTGGGAGCAGCAAAAGGAAAAATACAAAGATGGAGATCATGATGATCCGTAAAAGTGTAAGTCGATTAGGTAAATTAAGATTCT
>JAILEN010000124.1 GCA_024687655.1 Lachnospiraceae bacterium
GGGATGCCAGATTTTTCAAAAACATGATCCAGCACATGGCGGCACCGGTCATTATCACCGGGATCATCCATATATCCCAATCCAGGAGAATATCCAGTATGATTAGAAGCAGCGAGAGAACGCTCACGCACAATATCATACACAGATATATGACCTTATTTAATTCTGTTCTGTTCCTTTCTTTTTCCACGGTTTTCCCTCCATTACATCCCTTGTCATTCTGAGCACAGCAAAGAATCTGTATCATTCATATCTATTGTAAAAAGCTCTCCCATCAAAAGGTCGCAGCCCATATCCAGTAGTTTCTCCTTCGTCCTTTCATCATCCACTCCCGTGGCCACCACTGCAAGTGGAACACTTTTTAACATCCCTATGGTGCCTCTTAGGATCACCTCTCCTCCGGGCAATCCCATCTCATCCGTCAGGCTCCTGTCCAGGGTGACAGTACTTACAGAAAGCTCGGACAACCGTCGGATATTTACTTCTCCACAGCCGTAGCCCTCCAGGGATATCCTGTAACCCTGCAGGCCCAGCTTTTTGATATTCTCCAGAAGCCCCTCCAGGGAGCCTCTGTCTCCCATAGCAAAAATGCCAAAGCAGATCTGCTCCGCATGGATGTTGTACTGACTACGCAGGTTCCATATCTGATCCGTAAAGTTTTTTTGCATGGCCAGCGCAGGCGAAAGCTTTACCACTATATGATCCAGTCCGGCCCTGGTCATGGCTCCGCTTCCCACATAGGAAAAAACCTGTTCCAGAAGGTGTTTCTCCAGAACGCTTATGGCTCCTCTGACCTTGGCAATTGCCATTACCGTATCACCGTCGATCTCCCCAAATTCACTGTCAATTATAGAAAAAGCTGCCTCTGCAAAAACGTATCTTTTCTGACTTTCGGACCATACAGGACGGTACGACATTTTTATCCCCTGCTCTTCAGTAGCACGCCTGTATATCTCGTCAAAATTCCTCTCAATCTGGTAATTGCGCTGACCGATGATCTGGGGCGCATGGTAAAAGATCTTTTGTGAGGTATACCGCAGGAATCTCTGTCTTAAATGAATGAGACTGTCTGCAGTGGCAACCTCCTGTGGAAACTTTACAGTAACCAACTTAAGTACAACCCTGACACCGGTGTCGGACATTTCCTTTGTCTCCTTTTGCACTCTTCCCCTGATGTCCGATATTCCCTGGACAGGATTGTAGCTCACATCATCCAAAACAAGATAAAACACCTCCGGCTCTTCAAAGTAGAATTCATAGGAGATCTTTTCAGACCGGGCGTAAGCAGCTATTGCCCTCTCCACGATACGGATGTAGTTCAAATATTCCTCAGCTCCCATGAACTCCCTGATATCATCCGCGTTTTCTATAAAAGCCATAACCACCTGAACCTTTTGCCCGGTCAGTTCCACCCTTTTCATGGTATCTCTAAACGCAAAAAAACCAGGCAGTCCGGTATCCAGATCAAGCTGCTGCTCCGGTTTTTGTACAAAGAGTACCAAAAAAAGGATGGATATAGCCGTAAAATAGCTTTCAATGATAAGGTTGGCCTTTATGCCCTGTATGATTATTCCTAATATGTTAAAGGCAAAAATGGAACCCACCGACAGCCACTCCGAAAGCTCCATGTACTTTTTGTTAACCACCAGAAGGACTATGCCATAGATCAAATACGTAGATCCCAGCACTGCAGTAATGGCAATACCACTACCCCGATGGTATCCGGTTTCGGCATTTACGCTGTACAGGTTATGCAGCCATAGATTTGCGTTATACATAACCAGTATGATGATACATGGCAAAGCTATGAGAATCTTTTTCCAAAGTGCTTTTATTTTAAACCAGGTATGGGACACGGAATAAAAGAAGAAAATGTAGAGCATGGTAAGGGAATACCTGAAAAGAAAGTATCCGTAATTCCACATAAATACCCATGTCACCTGCCACTGTTTTAGGGGATATCCCCAGACGACAAGGTAATTTAAAAAGTCACAGGTCGCTGCAATGAGCGAAAAAATAATTATAGCCAATAGCAGCTTGTTTGACCTGCCCTTTGTAAGCCTTCGCGATACCGTGGCAATGATCAAAATCACAAATATAGGCAGCGAAGCGATCTCATATGAAACAATGTTATCAATCATATCCCTGTCCTTAATACCGGTTTAAATGCAATCCTTTAGAAATGCTTTATTCCCTCAAGCATCTTTCCCCTGACTGCATCCGGCGCTATTTTTTCTACTATAAGCCCCGTCTTTTCCAGAACTACCGGTATCAATATCTTTTGTGTATCACCGTATTTTTTCTTAAGCACGAAATATGCCCAGCCTGACATGGCAGCAAGTGCCAGCTTGTCTGCCACATATGCACACTCTATGACGATATAATCTTTTTTTCTCGACAACAGCATCAGTCCGCAGGGCTCATCCCCCTTCATGCATACCAGGCTGTCCTCCTCCAGGAAGTTATCCCAATTCACATACATGCCCACGGGAATAGGTCGGCTGTCCTCCTGTATCATGGTATCTATCTTTTCCCTTAGGTCATCATCTGCCTTGGAGACAGGGATGCATTTCATCTGCTTGCCCGCATTGGCAAGGAATTTCTGCTCCTTTTCCCTCACCTGTCCCAGGCTCAGTTCATAGATATTATCAAGGGTCTCCCTGGTCTCAAAGCCGGCCATCATCATGGCATGCTTAAACTGATCCAGGTCATCCACCTCATC
>JAILEN010000133.1 GCA_024687655.1 Lachnospiraceae bacterium
CATCCTCATCACAGAGTGGAAGGAATTCAGAAGTCCTGACTTTTTCGAGATAAAGAGACTGTTGCGTACCCCGGTCATTTTTGACGGACGTAACCAGTACGAGAAAAAAGTGGTCAACAAATACGGTCTGGACTACTATCAGATCGGTGTCAGGGGGGACAGGTAATGAGTCGGATTGTCGTTACAGGAGGAGCCGGCTTCATAGGGTCCCACCTGTGCAAAAAGCTGGTGGAGAATGGGGATGATGTGGTATGTGTGGACAGCCTCTTTACCGGATCCATGGACAATATCGGCGAGCTTTTGGAATATGATAATTTCAAGTTCGTGGAGCATGACATAGTGGATCCTTATTTTGACGAGGCTGATCAGATCTACAACCTGGCATGTCCTGCCAGCCCGCCTCATTATCAGTACAATCCTATCCATACCAGCAAGACCTCTGTAATGGGCACCATCAACATGCTGGGCATGGCGAGAAAATGCGGCGCCAGAATACTGCAGTCCTCTACCAGTGAGGTCTACGGAGATCCCCAGGTGCATCCCCAGCCGGAGGAGTATCGGGGTAATGTGAATCCCATAGGCATCCGTTCCTGCTATGATGAGGGCAAGCGCATGGCGGAGACCCTTTTCTTTGATTATCATCGTGAGCATGGGGTGGATATCAAGGTAATCCGCATTTTCAATACCTACGGCCCTAATATGAATCCGGATGACGGACGGGTGGTTTCCAATTTCATCGTCCAGGCGCTAAAGGGCGAGGATATCACGGTATACGGTGACGGCAATCAGACCAGGAGCTTTTGCTATGTATCTGATCTGGTGGAGGGTATGTATCGGATGATGAACACCAGTAAAAAAGGCTTTACCGGGCCGGTAAACCTGGGCAACCCCGGAGAGTTTACCATGCTGGAGCTGGCGCAGAAGGTGATAGATATCACCGGATCCGATTCCCGGATAGTGCACATGTCCCTGCCTGCGGATGATCCCACCCAGAGAAAGCCTGTGATAAAGCTGGCAAAAAAAGAACTGGACTGGGAACCCACCATTCCACTGGATGAAGGACTGAAAATGACGATACCTTACTTTAAAGAGAAACTTGGATTGTAAGATTCTTCGGGCTACGCCCTCAGAATGACATTTTCCCTTGTCATTCTGAGCGAAGCGAAGAATCTTTATCAAACGGAGAAGTAAAAAATGTCAAACGATTTCAAACTCAACGCATCAATGATGTGTGCAAATTACGGACATCTGGCAAGGGAAGTGGAGGAGCTGACCGCGGCAGGTATTGACTCCTTTCACATAGATATCATGGACGGTCGTTATGTACCAAACTATGCCATGTCACTTAATGATATGGCGTATATCGCAGGCTATACACATAAGCCGCTGGACGTACATCTGATGGTTGAGCATCCCAGCACGCATATAGAACTGTTTTTAAAGAACCTGCGAAAGGGGGATACGGTATACATCCATCCGGAGGCTGAGTACCATCCTTCCACGACTCTTCAAAAGATCATCAATGCCGGAATGGTGCCGGGTATTGCCATAAACCCGGGTACATCTGTGGAGACTATAATCGAGATGATAAAGATAGTGGACAAGGTGCTGGTGATGTCAGTAAATCCGGGAAACGCGGGACAGATGTACCTGCCCTATGTGGGTACAAAGATAGACCGGCTTCTGGAACTTCGTGAGGAGATGCATTTTGAGCTTACATGGGATGGAGCCTGTTCCATAGAAAGAATAATGGAATATGCCCCCAAGGGGATGGATGCATTTGTGCTTGGTACCACCATTTTATTTGGTAAAAAGCGTGGCTATGCGGATATAATACGTGACGTAAAGGCAATGAATAAAGATGCATTGGATAAGGACGTGGATGATAAGGGATACCTGCGTACCCATCCTGTGAGGTATTAGCTTGAGGGGGCTGGTGCTGAAAAACATTGGTGACATTGATGTCGCTGATCTGCCTGAACCTGAGCTTTCTGATGGGGAAGTGGAAGTTACCGTTCGCGCCTGCGGCATCTGCGGATCTGATATTCCGCGAACCTATGATACCGGGGCCCACATCATGCCCCTGGTGATAGGACATGAGTTTTCAGGCGTGACTGCTGATGGCAGGCGGGTGGGAGTTTTTCCGCTCATTCCCTGTGAAAAATGTGAAATGTGCAGGGCCGGGCATTTTGAACTGTGCCGGCACTATGATTATCTGGGATCCCGCTGTGATGGAGGCTTTGCCGAAAAGGTGGCGGTTCCGGAGAAGAACCTTATCGATCTGCCTGACGAGGTGAATTTTGAGCAGGCCGCCATGCTGGAACCTATGGCTGTGGCGGTCCATGCCATGAGACGGGCCTTTGCGGTTTATGGTGATGATCTGCCGGAAAGCGCTGCTGTTATCGGTACGGGCACTATAGGGCATCTTGTTAGGATGTTTTTAGAGGATGCGGGAGTGACGGAAGTATCACAGCCGGATACCAGACGTGAGGACGTACCTGAGCATGCCTGTGATATGGTGTTTGAGTGCGTGGGAAAAAGCGAGACCTATGAGGCTGCCCTTAGGATGGCAAGACCCCTGGGTGTGGTGATGCTGGTGGGTAATCCTCACAGCGATATGACTGCAAAAAGGGAGGATTACTGGCAGATACTCAGGCAGGAGCTGACAGTTTTAGGAACCTGGAATTCCACTTTTCCTGATGACTGGAAGTATGCCATAGAGCGTGTGGCAGCAGGCCGGATACATCCGGAAGGATTGATCACCCATAGATTCGGATTGTCCGGGATCAAAAGCGGTTTTGAGATGATGCGGGACAAGAGCGAGAAGTATATTAAAGTCATGTGTACCATGTCATCCTGAGCTTGTATTCTGTCATCCTGAGCGTGATGAAGCTTCTGGCTCTGGCAGAAGCTTGAAGAAGTCATCGGAGATGACTTCAACCATGCGAAGGATCTTATTATCTTATAATCGAGGAGTTTATGAAATATATAGCATTATTTTTATCCGGCGGTATCGGAAGCCGCATAGGCGGCGAGGTCCCGAAGCAGTACATAACAGTGGGCGACGCCCCTGTTTTTTCTTACAGTCTGGATGTGCTGATGAACTGCGACAGACTGGCGGGTGTCCGGATAGTGGCGGATCCCGAGTGGGAGGGAGAGATAGAAGCTTTTCTTAATAAGTCAAATTATTCTGATGGTCGATTTATGGGCTTTTCCCTGCCCGGTGCCACCAGACAGCTGTCTATATTAAATGGAATCAGGGATATTGCATCCGATCTTGATGAAGATGAGTGGGACGACACCTTTGTGATAGTCCATGATGCTGCGAGACCCGGTCTGACAGCGGCGCTTTTGGAGACTTTGATGGATGCCTGCCCCGGTCACGATGGAGCGCTTCCGGTGCTTTCCATGAAAGATACCATATATGAATCCAAGGATGGCAAGGTTATTTCCGGGCTTTTGGATCGCAACACTCTTTTTGCCGGTCAGGCTCCGGAAGCATACGTTTTGGACAAGTATCTCAAGGCAAATGAGGCTTTGCTTCCAAAGGATATCTTGACCATAAGCGGTGCTTGCGAGCCGGCTGTAAGATACGGCATGGATATCGCTCTCCTTCCCGGGGACGAAAAAAATGTAAAGATCACTACCCCGGAGGATCTGGAGACATTTGAGAAAACGGTGATCGATCAGGATAGGGCATATTAAGATGTGGTATGTGATACAGACCCGTGCAGGTGAGGAGCAGGATCTGAAACAGCTTCTGGAGCACATGGATGGGCACGAAAACTACAATATAATCCTCCCGCTGTACGAGGACGTATACAGAAAAGATGGCCATGGACACATATCGGTGAAGAAACTGTTCCCGGGGTATCTTTTTTTGGATGCCTCAGATCCTGAGATCATGTATGCAAATGCTAGAAAAACCCCCCATTTTACCAGGGTTCTGTCGTCACGGGATGAGAGTGGTGTTCGCTTTCAAACGGTGGGTGATGAGGACGTGGCTTTTATAAAGAGCTTTACTGAGGACGGCGTAATGCGTGTGAGCTATGTACACCGTACCAAAACGGGCCGTATCGACCGGGTGGCGGGTCCGCTGGAAAAATATGCGGACCAGATCAAAAAGCTGGATCTGCCCCACCGCAGGGCCATAGTGGAGACGGACATCTTTGGCAAGCACAGGAAGCTGAAATTCGGGCTGTGGACTGATGTGGACCCGAAGCTTCCCTGGGTGGAGGAGATGCTTGGGCGTGCACAGCAGGAGACTCTGAAGCAGGAAATTGATATCGGTGTGACCGAGGGGGATATAGTGGTTGACGAGTCGGGAGTCTACGGCGACATGGAGCTTCGTGTCCTTTCTGTCAATCCTGACCGCCGTACCGTAGTAACCGAAGCCACCCTTTTCGGCACCACCGTCCACGTTGAAATGAGCGCAGACAATGTGAGAGTGGTGAGGTGAGAAAGTTTGCTGTCTCAAACGAACCTTTACTAAAGTGTAGTCATTTGATATAATTCAATCACAAACAATCACAAAACGCCGCAAATAATCACAAAGAAAGAAGAATGATCACAAGACGCAGTGGAATGTTGAGGGATAGAGATGAGAAAGACTATAAGCCCATTCACAAGTACGCCCGGAATTGCGGGCAATGCATTGATAGATACACACTTTTCAGATGAGATCATAATGAATTTTGATAGTCCCGAGTCCAGCAAGTACGTATACAAAATAGTGGGGCTGCGTGGCTCAGGAAAATCTGTGGAGTATTCCATTGTTATGAATCATTTCAGAGAGGAAAAAGGTTGGCTTGTTTATTCCCTGTCTGCAGGTGGGAACCCAGTCCAGACATTGATATCAGGCCTGGGTAAAGAACGGTTTATCAACAGCAAGTTGATCAGACAGACCATAGGTGGCGATGCTTCTGTTGAGGGTGGCACTGCTATTATATCAGGCGCAGCAGGGTTTAAATCTGAGATCAATATTCAGGAAAATGACCATTATTACTCAGATGAAGCTGAGTTAAAAGAGATGATTTCAAAGGCCACTAAGAAAGGGTATCGCGTACTGCTTGGCGTGGATGATATAGCAAAAACGGATGAAATGGTGAGATTTCTCTCTATACTTGGTGATGTGATAATGGAAAAAGGGATGGATGTGCGCTTCATATGTACGGGTCTCTGGAAGAATATCGAGGACTTTGTAAATGTTCCGCACATTTCATTTTTCGTGAGAGCCGAATCAATTACAGTCAAACCACTTGACTATCATAGTATGGCGCAAAAGTACAGACAGCTTTTGGGTATAAAACATGAAGAGGCTGTGCGTCTTTCACAATTTACAAAGGGTTATGCATATGCTTATCAGATACTTGGTGATGCTTGCTTCAGACAAAGCAAAAGCACAATAGATGATGAAATAGAAACTGAATTTGATGAGGATATTGGTCCGCAGTATGATCTGATATGGCAAACATTGACAGATGCAGAGCAAAAGCTGGTAAGAATTATCTTGGAAGATGAAAGTGGTGCTGTTTCGGGAATAAAAGAAAAAATGGAGCAAACAAGCAGTTTTGACTCGTTAAGAGACCGCCTGAAGAAAAAACATATTATAGTATCTCCGAGTCGAGGTACAGTGGAAATACCCCTGCCCAGGTTCAAGGAGTATGTGGAGTTGTGGCACTCATATTAACGGAGACAGGTATCGGCGTTTAATCACAAACACTTACAAGCGTTCATAAAAATCCTCGAACATAAAAGGCTAAGGCGGAAAGAGACGACTGGAAAGGGACAAAGCAGATGAGTGATTGGAAAAAGTATAAAGAATATGTTAGAGAGACTAATCCTGAAATCGGGAAGGATCTGGATGAGGTTGAGGAAATATCTGCTATTGTAGGCGCAATGATCGAACAACGACATAACCTCAAATTATCGCAGAGGGATTTGGCTGAACTGTGTGGGATCCCACATTCGTCCGTGGCAAGAATTGAATCAGGGAAGACAACGCCTAACCTTTCGACGTTGCTTAAGATTTTTAATCAGCTTGGACTGAAGTTTTCTGTGCAGTCTTCTATTAAGATGGCAAAACCAATGTGATCATTTCATAATAAAAGCGTATTTCGAACCCCTATTAAGATATACCGGAATATCTCCGATATTCTTAGTAGGGTATTTTTATGCCCTCAGACATATAAGTGGTCACAATAAATGGTAGATTGTCTTGTGTCTGCATACTAAATGTAGTAAAATTATCTGGGGATTATCAGTGCGGTCTGGAGCAGTACACGCTGCCTGCGCCGGCGATATGGTAATGATTGTAGCTTTACTATTCGACCTTTGACATGAGGCCGGGATGGCGAAGCTATGTTTTTTATAAAAGCCCGCAATGGTAAGAGCACATTGAAAACTTCATATCTTATACCGAAAATACGTTCTTGACATATGCGAACACACGTTCTATAATGAAATAGAAGAGAGGAGGTGTTGTATATGTCAGGGACAAATAGAAAATATCGCCACATGCCGGTCTTCTTATGCTTAATTGCGAAGGTGAGCCGCCGGATCGCATGACATTTGAGATAGTAGCACCTACCGGGAGTGTGAAGTATGATGTTCCCATTGTGCGGCTGTCTGATTATACACTGGATGATCTGTTTGAAAAGAATCTGTACTTTCTGATCCCGTTTTACTTCTTCAACCTGAAAAAGGAACTGATCAAATATGAAGTGGACGAAAAAGCCCTGAAAGAGTTCGAGAGGATTTTCTGCGAGATAGTGGAACGGGTCCGGGAAACGGATGAGAGCAACTTGTCTGACCGTTCTAAGCGTGTTATAATAAGGCAAATGGAGGAAGTGGTCAAGAGACTGGCATACAATAAGGAAAATGTCATTAAGAAAGTTGGTGATATTATGGGTGGAAGAGTAATAAAGATGAAATGGCTGGAAGAATATGATGCAGCAGTGGCAGAGGGCGAAGCAAAAGGTAAAAAAGAAGGCGAAGCAGAACGCAAAGCGCTGATGGAGGAAAACAAAAAGCTCACAGAGAGAATAAAGAAGCTCGAAGCGGATTTGAAGAAAACAAAAGCGGCCATGTTGTAATGAATACAAATGATCATAATCAACTCTCGGTATAAGGTATGATGGATATCTTATGGCGGGAGTTTTTTGTTGCATGTATTTCGCAAATAAAGATGCGTAAACCGCCAGAAAAATATGTAACAGTTTCTTAATTATGACGTGCATATATTTGAAAAAATAATGTTTTTTGACTTAAGCTTTTACAAAGGAAAAAAAGTATTGATCACCGGTCATACCGGCTTTAAGGGATCGTGGATGTGCGTGATCCTCGTAAATGCAGGTGCCAAAGTGATTGGCTATTCAAAATACGACAAAGAAGAAAATCGTCTGTTTGATCTGTGTGGGGTCAGGAATCAAATTGTTCATATAGAGGGCGATGTCAGGGACATTGATCATTTGAAGAAGGCATTTGAAGAACATCGACCGGAAATAGTGATACACATGGCGGCTCAGCCTTTAGTTAGAGAAGGATATAGGGATCCCGTGGGAACATATGAGACCAATGTCATGGGAACTGTAAATGTTTTGGAATGCGTTCATTTATATTCATGCGTCAAGTCATTTTTAAATGTTACTACAGACAAAGTATATGAGAATAAAGAGTGGGTCTGGGGCTATAGAGAGAATGATCCACTAGATGGTTATGACCCATATTCCAATTCAAAATCATGTTCTGAACTTGTTACCCATTCATACCGCAAATCGTTCTTCGATGATACTAACACATCAATATCGACCGCAAGGGCGGGAAATGTAATTGGCGGTGGGGATTTTGCAAAAGACAGGATAATGCCTGATTGCGTGAGATCAGCGTTAAAAGATGAGGATATTGTTATAAGAAATCCTCATTCTACTCGTCCTTACCAGCATGTTTTGGAAGTCATATTTGCATATTTGATGATAGCATGTATGCAGTATGAGGACATTTCATACTCAGGATACTATAATATTGGACCTGATGATAGCGACTGCTATGACACAAAGAGCCTTGTGGACACATTCATAAAGTATTGGGGAAACGATCTTAAATGCGTCTGTAAATCTGATGATGGACCGCATGAGGCAGGCTTTTTAAAACTTGACAGTTCCAAGATAAAAGCAACATTTGGCTGGCAGCCACGTTGGGATCTTGATTTTGCTATCATGAAGGTAGTGGAATGGACAAAATGCTTTCAGTCAAGTGGAGATGTTCGGGCTTGTATGAATGAGCAGATAGCAGAGTTTATAAAGGGATGAAAATGGAAAAGTGGAATAGTGAAGAAGAGGCTCGAACACTAATCAAATCGTTGGTAGGACAGTACTACCATGATTTTAAAATAAGTAAAGTGGATTTCAGACCGGGTGATCGCATCTCATATGCATCGCGCGTTTACGATGAAAAAGAAATGCAGGCACTTACAGATGCTGTGTTGGACTTCTGGCTTACTTCCGGTCGTTTTGCAGATATGTTTGAGAAAGAATTTGCGGAGTGGCTTGGTGTTAAATATGCACATCTGGTCAACTCAGGCTCATCTGCTAATCTAATTGCTTTTATGGTGCTTACAGCGCCGGAACTGGGTGACAGGCAGATCAAGCCGGGTGATGAAGTAATAACTGTTGCATGTGGTTTTCCTACTACAGTAACGCCAATCATCAATTATGGGGCTGTTCCGGTTTTTGTGGATGTTGCTATCCCACAATACAATATTGACGTATATATGTTGGAAGAGGCATTATCTCAAAAAACCAAAGCGGTAATGTTGGCACATACACTTGGGAATCCTTTTGATATAAAAAAAGTTAAAGATTTTTGTGATGAACATAATCTATGGCTGGTAGAGGATAATTGTGATGCCCTTGGTTCAAAATATACAATAGATGGCGTGACGAAGCATACGGGAACTTGGGGGGATATTGGAACAAGCAGTTTTTATCCGCCTCATCACATGACAATGGGAGAAGGCGGATGTGTTTATACGGACGATCCGGTTTTGCATAGATTGATATTATCGTTCCGCGATTGGGGACGTGACTGTATGTGTCCATCTGGGAAGGATAATCAATGTGGACATCGGTTTGATGGGCAATATGGGGACCTGCCAGAGGGTTATGACCACAAGTATGTTTATAGTCATTTTGGATTAAACTTAAAAGTTACAGATATGCAAGCTGCCATAGGATGTGAGCAATTGAAAAAGCTATCGTGTTTTGTTGAAAGAAGAAAGAGTAACTGGGAAAGACTTAGAACCAGGTTAGAAAATATACAGGAAGTTCTTATTTTGCCAGAACCATGTGAAAATAGTGATCCATCTTGGTTTGGGTTTCTCATATCACTTAGAGATAATTGCAAAAAAAGCAGAAATCAGATTACGCGGGAATTAGAAGAAAAAAACATACAAACTAGACTGTTGTTTTGCGGAAATATAATAAAACATCCATGTTTTAACTCCATGCGGGAGAGTGAAAAGTATAGAGTGGTTGGAACCCTGGATAACACAGACTATGTGATGAACAATTCTTTTTGGGTGGGAGTTTACCCGGGGATGACAGATGAAATTATTGATTATATGGCAGAAACTATAAAAAGCATAATAGTAGGAGAATAATAATGGAGCATACAATTATTGTAGCCGAAATAGGGATTAATCATAATGGGGATATTAACATCGCCAAACAGCTCATTGATATTGCAAAAGATGCAGGGTGTGATGCGGTAAAATTTCAGAAGAGAACGGTGGATGAAGTTTACACTAAGGATTATCTCGATGGGCCGCGAGAGAGTCCGTGGGGATCCACTCAAAGGGAGCAGAAAGAAGGCTTAGAATTTGGAAAGAAAGAATACGATGAAATAGATCGTTATTGCAAAGATAAGGGGATTGAGTGGTATGCGTCTGCGTGGGATGTTGGTAGTCAGGAATTCCTAGGACAGTATGACTTGAAGTATAATAAAGTTGCTTCAGCCATGATTGTGAGAGATGATTTGCTGGAGGCGATAGCTTTTGAGAGAAAATATACATTTATTGCAACGGGAATGAGTTCTATGGATGAAATCGAGCATGCTGTGGATGTTTTCCGTGAGGCGGGATGTCCTTTTGAATTAATGCATTGTAACAGCACTTATCCCATGCCTATTGAGGATGCTAATCTTAGGATGATATATACACTCAGGGATCTTTTTAACTGTAAAGTTGGGTATAGCGGACATGAAACAGGGAACTTGGTAAGTGAGTGTGCGGTTGCTATGGGAGCATCATCTATAGAAAGACATATCACTCTTGACAGAAACATGTATGGATCCGACCAAAAGGCATCTTTAGAACCAGATGAGTTAAAGGACCTTGTAAAGAATATCAGAGACATAGAACAAATGTTGGGTAGCGGGGAAAAGATACTCTCAGATGCGGAACTTGCAGTGAAGAAAAAATTGAGGGGATGATACCAAAAATGATAGAACTAATTGTTTTCGATATAGATGGAGTAATTACGGATGGATCTATGATAGTAGATGCATCCGGGAATGAAATGAAGAAGATAAATCTCAAGGATGTGGATGCCATTTTTGAGTTGCATAACAGAGGATTCAAATTGGCTGCCATAACGGGAGAAGACACACCAATAGTTGATTATTTTGAAAAACGTTTTCCATGGGAGTATTTCTATAGGGGTAGCAAAACCAAACAAGATGCAATACTTCAGATAGAAGAAGATACTGGTATATCTGCAGAAAATATTTGCTATGTGGGAGATGGTAAGTATGATGTAGAACCATTGCGATATGCGAGACTAGGAATTTGTCCGGCGGATGCAATAGATGCTGCAAAGATGTCAGCTCAGATGATTCTTCAAAACAAAGGCGGGGAAGGCTGTCTTTGGGAATTGCTATCAGTACTAAAAGAATACAATGATTCTTTTTCATCTCAGAATTATGTGTATTCAAGGCTTGAGGAGCATCTGAACATTTTTAAATCTATTGCGACTGATCAAAAATTAATGAATGAAATCATTAGGGTTGGGGATGATATAATAGATATTTTTAAAAACGATGGTGAGGTTTTTTTATGTGGTAACGGCGGAAGCGCTGCAGATGCACAGCATATAGCAACTGAATTTGTCAGTAAGTTTTATAAAGAAAGACCAGGATTAAATGCAGAGGCTCTTTCAGTTAATACGTCAACCATTACTGCTATAGGAAATGATTACAGTTTTGAAAGAATATTTGCACGTCAGCTTGAGGCAAAAGCTAAGAGCGGGGACATGGTTATTGGGATAACTACAAGTGGTAGGAGCAAGGATATACTAGAGGCGCTTAGTTACGCCAGAAAGAATAAGATAAAAACTGTTTTGCTTACTGGAGGGCATGACCTTTCAGGCGTGGAATTGCATGCAGATTACATCATCAGGGTGCCCGCATGTATAACACCAAGAGTGCAGGAGGCGCATATTTTTATAGGGCATGTTATAGCGGAGTACGTTGAATGGAGACTGTTCGGGAGAGAATAGCTAAAATGATAAAACTATCAGATTATGTGTTTAAATTCCTTAAGGATAAAGGTGTAAAGCATGTGTTCATGCTTCCTGGCGGGGGAGCAATGCATCTGTGTGACTCTCTTGGCACTTCTGGAATAGAGTATATTCCTTTTCTTCATGAACAGGGGGCATCTATAGCAGCCGAGGCATATGGTCAGCATACAAATACTCCGGGAGTATGTCTCGTGACATCCGGACCTGGAGGAACTAATGCAATCACAGCAGTGACTGCAGGATGGATTGATTCTACACCTATGTTTATCATTTCCGGTCAGGCAAAACGGTCGGATCTGGTGGGAGATAAAGGCGTGAGGCAAATAGGATCTCAGGAAGTGCAGATAGTCCCTATGATTACGCCTGTCACAAAATATGCGATGCAGGTGCTGGAACCTACGGAAATAAGATATCACCTTGAAAAAGCGTGGCATGAAGCCACCTCAGGACGCCCCGGGCCAGTATGGTTGGATATACCTTTAGATGTACAAGGTTGTCAGATTGATGAAGATAATTTGAAAGTATATGAGCCTAAAGATACGGGAAGTCATTCTGACATTAGTAAAGCCGTTGATCAGACAATTGAATTGCTAAGCCAGTCTAAGAAACCCCTGATTTTGGCAGGAAACGGCATCAAGCTTTCGGGGGCGTGTGATCAGTTTGACAAGCTAATAAGGACATTAGGTATCCCTGTGCAGACCACATGGAAGACAATAGATATGTTGGATGAAAGTGATGCACTCTATGTAGGACATCCGGGTATTATGGGTGATCGTGGGGCAAACCTTATCATACAGGAAGCAGACCTATTATTGTCAATTGGTTCAAGGTTGGATACAAGTATTACTGCTTTTAATGATGAGCACTTTGCATTTAATGCAAAAAAGGTGATCATTGATATTGACCAAAATGAACTGAATCGCATGAGTATTCCGGACAGTGTAAAAGTATGTTGTGATGCCGGAGATTTTATTGACGAACTAACATATATGTTATCAACGAAGACTAATTCAACTCATTTATGGTGGCACGAATGGCTTGAATACTGTAAAGATATAAGGGGTAAGTATCCGGTTATTACAAAAAAACATGGAGAAGAGAGTGACAGGGTTTCCGCGTATCATTTTATTGATGTGCTTTGTGATAATTTAAATGAGGATGATATTATAGTTCCGGAAAGTTCAGGAGGAGCAGGCGAGATTACATATCAGGCGTTCCGTTTAAAAAAGGGACAGAAGATGAAAAATGCGGCGGGGTTAGGTTCAATGGGGTTTGGGCTCCCATATGCCATAGGCTCGTGTATAGCAAATAATAGAAGGCGCACCATCCTAATAAACGGGGATGGTGCTTTTCAGTTAAACATTCAAGAACTGGAAACGTTGCATCGTCTGAGTCTCCCGTTGAAGATATTTATTTGGTGCAACGATGGTTATGCGAGTATTCGCTCTATGCAGCGGAATAATTTTGAAGGGAGATATGTTGGGAGCGATGAGTATAGTGGACATACAATGCCAGATATTTGTAGAGTAGCGGAAGCGTATGGATTCGAGGTTTGTCAGATTCAAAGCAATGGTGAATTGGATAAAACTCTTCCTAAGATCATGTTGGATGACAAATGGGTCATATGTGTGCTTGTAGTAGATCCAAATGAAACAGTTTCACCAAGGGTCAAAGCATATATAGGAGCAGATGGGAAAATGAAATCTGGGTTATTGGAAGAAATGTGGCCGAGGATGAATGATTTTTAAATCACGGTAAATGGGGGGAGAATGTCTGAACGTATAGAAACAAGAAGAAACAGAACACCGCTTGAAACAGTGGTTCCGTTGTCAACGCCATATGTTATTTATATAGATCCATGTGGAGCATGTAATTTTAAGTGTTATTTTTGCCCGTGTAATAATTCAGATTATAAGGCTAAAGAGCGATTTCAAGTAATGCCTTTAGAGGTGTTTCAACATATGGTTGATGGGATGGAAGCGTTTCCTGAAAAAGTTAGGGTAGTGGATTTGTGGGCTTGGGGAGAACCCTTTTTAAACAAAAATCTTATAGAAATGATTAAGTATTTGAGACAGGTGAATGTTTGCGATGAAATAAGGGCATGTACTAATGGATCATTTCTAAATCCCGAGATGAATCGAAAGCTGGTTGATAGTGGCCTAACAATGCTAAGAGTTTCTTTAGATGCAATGAATGACAAAGATTACAAAGATATATGCGGAGTTGAAGTATCTTTTGATAGTATGGTAGAAAACATAAGGGATTTGTATGAGTGTAGTCGTGGTAAGATGATGCTATCCATTAAATCAGTGGATACGGCCATGAGAAATGAGGGAGACGTTGAAAAGTTCTATGATATTTTTTCTGATATAAGTGATTACTGTTTTATTGAAGATATTATAGATGCCTTTCCAGGCTATGATGGATTCGAAAAGCCGGATAATAAAGACGTCAAGTTTCGCAAATGGAATTCTTATCATGATAGGGCAAATTACGTTTGTGCAAAGCCTTTAGTTCAAATGGCTGTACATTCTAACGGCGAGGTGAGTGCTTGTTGTAACGACTGGAGTTTTCAACTATCATATGGAAGTATCAAAGAGAAAACACTACCAGAGTTGTGGAATTCCAAGGAGCTAAGAAAGATTCAATTGATGCAGGTAGAAAAGCCAAGAAGTGAAATCCCATATTGCAAGATTTGTCCGTGTGAATCGGATGATGATATAGATGATGTGGCAAATATAATTGCGGACAGGTTGAGAGATAATTAGTAGGAGATAAAGATATGATAAAGGGAGAAAGACTTGAAGTAAGACATGAGAGGACTCCGTTGGATACAGTATGCCCTTTGCCGGCACCATTTGTTCTATTTATAGATCCTTGCGGCGCATGTAATTTTACATGTAATTTTTGCCCATGCAATGTAAGTGATTATAAAATAACTGAAAGACACGCAGTCATGGAATTAAAAACGTTTAAAAAAGTGATTGATGATGTTGCCAGTTTTCCAGAGCAGGTAAAAGTTATTTATCTTTTTGGTTTTGGTGAGCCACTTTTGCATAAGGATTTCTTTGAGATGGCATCATATGTTAAAGAAAAGAATGCCTGTAGGGAACTTAGGGTCGTTACAAATGGATCTCTATTATCACCAGAAGTAAATAAAAAGATTGTTGATAGTGGCATAGATTTAGTAAGAATATCTGTAGAGGCATTGGACGCTAAAGGCTATAAAGATGTGTGCGACTTTGATTTAGATTATGATGCTTTTTTGGCTAATATAAAAGACTTACATGAAAGGGCGAAA
>JAILEN010000152.1 GCA_024687655.1 Lachnospiraceae bacterium
GGAGCTTCCGCTTACATCTTTGATAAGTTAAAAGAAAAGCACGTCATTTAATAGGAGGTATCACATGGCTTTAGAAGATTATAAAGGAGTATTTACCTTTGCAGAGCAGGTGGACCACAAGATTTCCGGCGTGGCTCTTGAGCTTATCGGCAAGGGAAAAGAATTGGCAGCAGACCTCGGAGTAGAGGTTACTGCAGTACTTTTGGGAAGCGGCATCACAGATCTGGCTGACACACTGGCTGAGTACGGTGCAGATCACGTTATCGTTGTTGACGATCCCAAGCTTGAGAATTACAGGACTGAGCCCTACGCACAGGCATTGGCAGGGGTTATCAATGAGTATAAGCCTGAGATCATGCTGGTAGGTGCTACGGCTATCGGTCGTGACCTTGGTCCTACAGTTTCCGCTCGTGTTAAGACAGGTCTTACAGCTGACTGTACACAGCTTGACATCGGTCAGTTCCCTCTGAACGCTGAGCCTTCAGAGGCAAAGCAGAATCAGCTCCTCATGACCCGTCCCGCTTTCGGCGGTAACACCATTGCAACTATCGCATGCCCCGACAACAGACCTCAGATGGCTACTGTACGTCCCGGCGTTATGATCAAGCGCGAGCCTGAGAAGGGCAAGAAGGCTGATATCATCAACTTTGCAGCTGACCTCACAGAAAACAACAGATACGTTGAGATCCTCGACGTTATCAAAGAGGTTAAAAAGACCGCTGACATCATGGAGGCCAAGATCCTCGTATCCGGCGGACGTGGCGTAGGCAGCCCCGAGAACTTCAAGATCCTTGAGGATCTGGCAGATGCCATCGGCGGTACAGTATCCTGCTCACGTGCAGTAGTTGATAACGGCTGGAAGCCCAAGGATCTCCAGGTTGGACAGACTGGTAAGACCGTACGTCCCAACGTATACTTCGCAATCGGCATCTCAGGTGCCATCCAGCACGTTGCAGGTATGGAGGAGTCCGATATCATCATCGCCATCAACAAGGATGAGACAGCACCCATCTTTGATGTTGCAGACTACGGCGTAGTTGGCGACCTCAACAAGATCGTGCCCGCCCTCACCGAGGCTATCAAGGCTGAATTGGCAAAGGAATAACAGCTGAATAAAGCGTATAAAGAAGAGGGCTGAATCAGCCCTCTTCTTTTTCGTTATTGTTTTCATTTCTAATGTTCTTTGGCATATACTGAGGTTCACCTTTTCCGATAAATAGAATAAAATCATTAATCTCATCTCCTGTAAGCCCTAAAGCCTTTAAAGCCTCAATCATCCTTGCCACTTCGATTATCGGCATAAGATCACCTCCTTTTTTTCAGAATAACACCTGAAAAAAGAATGATCAAGCAGTTTTGTCGAGATTTTTAATAGCTGTAGAGAGCATCAGTTTGATCCGGTTCAGTTGGTTGACCTCAGAGGCGCCGGGGTCGTAGTCGATGGCCACGATGTTGGCGGTGGGGTTCTCATGCCGCAGCTTTTTGATGACGCCCTTTCCCACAACGTGGTTGGGCAGGCAGCCGAAGGGCTGGATGCACACGATGTTCTTGGCGCCGGACTCGATGAGCTCCATCATCTCTCCGGTCAAAAACCATCCCTCACCGGTCTGGTTGCCGATGGATACGATGGGCCTGGCCAGATCCGCCAGATCATTTATATATGCGGGAGGCTCAAACCGTGAGCTCTTTTCAAATTCGTACCGGGCGGCGCTTCGCAGCCACTCGAAAAAGCGTATCAGCATATTAGAGCGCTTCATCATCTTTTTATCCGTTCCCAGATTATCATATTTAAAGTTTTCATTATACAGGCAGTACAGCAAAAAGTCCGTAAGATCCGGTACAACAGGCTCTGCGCCCTCGGATTCCAAAAGCTCCACCAGGTGGTTATTGGCAGCAGGCAAAAACTTCACCAGGATCTCACCAACCACACCAACTCGGGGCTTTTTAACATCCCTAAGGGGCAGGTTGTCAAAGTCACGAATAATGTCACGACACATCTGCTTGTACTTTCTGTGTGACAGCATATGATCGGCGGTGACGAAATCCAGCACCTTTTTGCGCCATTTTGCATGGAGCTCATCTGCGGAGCCTGGCACAGCCTCGTAGGGACGTGTGCGGTAGAGGCAGCGCATAAAGATATCGCCAAAGATCAGGGCATACAATCCATGCTGAATGAGCTTTGGAGTAAAGGTAAAGCCCGGGTTTTTCTCCAGTCCCACCATGTTGATGGAGATGACGGGGATGTCGGGATAGCCCGCCTTTTTAAGTGCCCTGCGGATGAAACCGATATAGTTGGACGCACGGCAGCCCCCTCCTGTCTGGGAGATCAAAATGGCTGTGCGGGTCATATCATATTCTCCCGATGCAATAGCTGCCATGAGCTGACCCACCACGATCAGTGAAGGGTAGCAGGCGTCGTTATTTACGAACTTCAGTCCCACGTCCACGCATTCACGGGCGGAGATGTCGGGGATGATGAGGTTGTAGCCTGCGGCGTTGAAGGCCGGGGCCAGAAGCTCAAAATGTATGGGTGACATCTCGGGACAGAGGATGGTATAGTTTTTCTTCATCTCCTTTGTAAAGATGCGACGGGTAAAGTTGGCGGGACGGATCTCCCGGCGCTTCCTCTGGCGTTCCTTTACACGGATGGCTGCGATGAGTGAACGTACGCGGATCCGGGCAGCACCCAGGTTGTTGACCTCGTCGATCTTGAGGCAGGTGTATATCTTGCCGGAGCCTGTCAGGATATCGGACACACAGTCTGTGGTCACCGCATCCAGTCCGCATCCGAAGGAATTGAGCTGGATCACATCCAGGTTTTCCGTCTTTTTTGCATAGTTGGCGGCGGCGTACATGCGGCTGTGGAACATCCACTGGTCCATAACGATCAGTGGTCGTTCCAGTTCACCTAAATGGGAGATACTGTCCTCTGTGAGCACTGCCATGCCGTAGGAGGTGATAAGCTCCGGGATGCCGTGATTGATCTCTGGATCCACATGGTAGGGGCGGCCCGCCAAAACGATGCCGCGGCGACCGGTTTCCTCCAGATACTTGAGTACCTCTTCACCCTTTTTGCACATATCCTGTCTGAAGGCCTCCTGCTCCAGCCATGCAGCATGGGCAGCAGAGTGTACCTCGCCTGCAGGGATGTCGGGAAACTCCTCAGCAAAGACCTCCACCAGACGATCACTTAGTATCTGCTCTGAGGAAAATGCCATGAAGGGATTCAAAAATCTCACCTTGCCACCGGTGATATCGTCCACGTTGTTTTTGATATTTTCCGAATAGGATGTGACAATGGGGCAGTTGTAGTGATTGTTGGAATCCGGGAACTCATCCCTCTCGTAGGGGATGGCGGGATAGAATATAAAGTCCACGTTGCCCTTGTCGATGAGCCACTGCACATGTCCGTGGGCCAGCTTTGCAGGGTAGCACTCTGACTCACTGGGGATGGACTCGATACCCAGCTCGTATACTGCGTGTGTGGAGCGGGGTGAAAGCACTGTGGCAAAGGAAAGCTCCCTGAAAAACGTAGCCCAGTAGGGGTAGTTTTCGTAGAGGTTTAAAACCCTGGGGATGCCTACGGTACCCCGCTTTGCTTCCTCGCGCTTTAAAGGTGTATATGAGAATAATCTCTTATATTTGTAATCGTATAGATTGGGGATGTTCTCCTTGTTCTTCTCCAGCCCCAGGCCACGCTCGCAGCGGTTTCCGGTGATGAACTTTCTGCCATCGCTGAAGTGGTTCACGGTGAGCAGGCAGTGATTGTTGCAGCCCTGGCATCTGGTAAGCTCTGTCTCAAAGGTGAGGGCAAGCATCTCATCGATGGAGAGCATGGAGGTGGTGATCGTCTCCAGCTCTGTGCCGATATCCGCCATATCTTCCAGGGCGTCCTGGTATCGCTCCCGGGCAATGAGTGCCGCACCGAAGGCACCCATGATGCCGGCAATGTCGGGGCGTGTGGCATGTACTCCGGATATGCGCTCGAAGGCACGGAGTACCGCGTCATTGTAAAATGTGCCGCCCTGTACCACCACGTGCTCTCCCAGATCCGCAGCATCGGAAAGCTTGATAACCTTGAACAGGGCATTTTTTATAACGGAATAAGCCAGGCCTGCGGAGATGTCTGCCACGGAGGCACCTTCCTTCTGAGCCTGCTTTACCTTTGAATTCATGAATACGGTGCAGCGTGTTCCCAGGTCGATGGGATGCTTTGCAAAAAGTGCCTCTTTGGCAAAGTCCCGTACTGTGAAGTTCAGGGATTTTGCAAAGGTCTCGATAAATGAGCCGCAGCCGGAGGAGCAGGCCTCATTCAAAAGCACAGAGTCAACGGCGCGATCCTTTATCTTGATGCACTTCATATCCTGACCGCCGATGTCCAAAATGCAGTCCACCTTGCTGTCGAAATATGCAGCCGCATAGTAATGTGCCACCGTCTCTACCTCGCCGTGATCCAGCTTGAAGGCAGACTTTAAAAGAGCCTCGCCGTAGCCGGTGGAGCAGGACTGGACGATGCGTACGCCCTCGGGCATTTTGTCACGGATCTCCTTCATGGCCCGGATGGAGGTCAGAAGGGGTGAACCGTTGTTGTTGTCGTAGAAGGAATATAAAAGCCGCCCATCCTCGCCGATAAGGGCCACCTTGGTGGTGGTGCTGCCGGCGTCGATGCCCAGATAGGCGTTGCCGCTGTAGGTTGACAGATCACCTGTGGGCACGTGGTTTTCACCGTGACGCTCCAGGAAATCGTCATAGGCCTTTTCATCCGCAAAAAGAGGCGAAAGCCTCGCTACCTCAAACTCCATGTGGAGCTCGTGGGAGAGGGAATCTATGACTCTCTCAAGGGGCCTGATGCTGTCCTCGCTGTAATTAAGGGCTGAGCCGATGGCGGCGAAAAGGTGTGAGTTTTCAGGAATGATGGCATGCTCATCATCCAGCTTCAGAGTCCGGATGAAGGTCTCCCTCAGCTGATCCAGAAAGTGGAGAGGCCCTCCCAAAAATGCCACATGACCGCGGATGGGCTTGCCGCAGGCCAGGCCGGATATGGTCTGGTTTACCACTGCCTGCAAAATGGATGCTGACAGATCCTCGCGGGTGGCGCCTTCGTTTATGAGGGGCTGGATATCTGTCTTTGCAAAAACGCCGCAGCGGGCTGCTATGGGATAGATCTCCTTGTAGCTTTTTGCATATTCATTAAGACCTGAGGCGTCAGTCTGGATCAGGCTGGCCATCTGGTCGATAAAGGAACCGGTGCCGCCTGCGCAGATGCCGTTCATGCGCTGCTCCACGTTTCCATTTTCAAAATATATGATCTTGGCGTCCTCGCCACCCAGCTCTATGGCCACGTCCGTCTGGGGTGCGGTGTGAGTCAGGGCAGTGGATACCGCCACCACCTCCTGGGTAAAGGGGATGTCCAGATGCTTTGCCAGGGTAAGACCGCCTGAGCCGGTGATCACGGGGCAGATCTCGCAGTCTCCCGTTACGGCATTGGCCTTTTCCATGAGATCATGGAGGGTCTCCCTGATATTTGCAAAATGTCTCTCATAGTCGGAAAAAACGAGATTGTCATTCTCGTCTAAAAATGCCACCTTAACCGTGGTGGAACCGATGTCGATACCGACCTTATATGTTTTATTCTTCATCATCATTTCCTTCAAGATCCTTCGCTTCGCTCAGGATGACATTCAGTATTCTAAGGGCGTATCCCGGTAGGTCGCACTGTCATTCTGAGGGCGCAGCCCGAAGAATCTTCACATACAGATCCACATATAATAACTACCATATAATAAAAAGATTTTCCGAAAAATTCAATCGACAAAAAGTAGGTTTTGTACTATAATCTAATGGCTTATGTTGTGAAAGGTGTTTTATTATGTGGAATAAGCTGGAAAAAAAGATAGGAAAATTCGCCATTCCCAAGCTCATTAACTACCTGATCGGCGGCTATGCCATCGGTTATGTGTTTGAGTTTCTGGCGCAGGTTTTGGGCTTTTCCTTTGTTTCATATCTGACATTGGAGCCCTGGTATATCATCCATGAGTTTCAGATCTGGCGTGTGATCACCTGGGTTTTGATCGCTCCTCAGCAGAACATCCTGTTTGCACTGATCATGATGTTCTTTTACTGGCAGCTGGGTACTGTTCTGGAGCAGACCTGGGGAACCTTCAAGTTCAATGTGTATATCTTCGGAGGCATCATCTTTACGGTGATCGGAGCCTTTGTGCTGTATGGCATTTACGGTGTGTTAAATGGTGCGCCGGCCATGATAGGAGCGTATTTTTCCACCTATTATATCAATATGTCCATCTTTTTGGCCTTTGCCCTGAGTTATCCGGAGATGCAGATACTTTTGTATTTTATAATCCCGATTAAAATGAAGTGGATGGCTGTGGTCTATGGCGTGCTCATCTTCTTTGAGTTTTTCTCCGTGGGCTGGGCCGGCAGAGTGGCCATCATCGCATCCCTTCTCAACTTCCTGATATTCTTTGTGACCACCAGGAACTGGCACAGCATATCGCCAAAGGAGTTCGCCAGGAAGCAGCGGTTCAGACAGGCCACAGGGCAGGGCTTCGGGGGCTTTGCGGGCTTCGGACCCCAGGGGCATCAGCAGGAGCAGCGGACACAGCAGAGCCCGCCTCCCAGAAAGCAGGAGCCGGTGGGGCGTCACAAATGTGCCATTTGCGGACGCACCGATGTCAGCAATCCGGAGCTGACCTTCCGCTTTTGCAGCAAGTGCAATGGAAATTACGAGTATTGCAACGACCACCTTTTTACACATACTCATGTACAATAAGTCCCGCATATTTTACTGACAGCCATGAACGGTAAGCATACTGAGGTTTTTTTGGTTGGCGGTATATTCGTAGCGACCTTTAAGCGAGAGCGTTCCGAGAATCCGTCGTACAGCCGTTAGGCAGACGACTTTAGGAGTATGCCTTACGGATGTTCGACTAGTCGAGGTAGAGCGGAGCGGGTCGCGAGAAAGACTGCCAACAAAAAAACCGGAACAGCATAGATAAGGAGAAAAAATGTCAGAAGAAAGCAGAAATTTTATAGAACGTGAGATAGATAAGGACCTGGAAGAGGGAAGGTATAAGGAGGTGGTGACCCGCTTCCCGCCGGAACCTAACGGCTATCTGCATATCGGCCACGCCAAGTCCATACTTTTAAATTATGGCCTGGCAAAGGAGTACGGCGGCACCTTCCATATGAGATTCGACGACACCAATCCCGCCAAGGAGGACATCGAGTTCGTGGAGTCCATCAAGTCGGATATCCAGTGGCTTGGAGCGGACTGGGGCGATCATCTGTATTTTGCATCGAACTATTTTGATAAGATGTACGAGCAGGCAGTGGAGCTTATTAAAAAGGGCCTGGCCTATGTCTCCGATCTGAGTGCCGATGATATTAAAAGCACTCGCGGCACACTTACCGAGCCCGGGGTAAACGATCCCAACCGTGACCGTCCCGTGGAGGAGAACCTCCGTCTTTTCGAAGAGATGAAGGAGGGCAAGTATGAGGACGGAGCCCTGGTACTGAGGGCAAAGATCGACATGGCTTCTCCCAATATCAATATGAGGGATCCCATTTTGTACCGCGTGGCCCATCTGAGCCACCACAACACCGGTGACAAGTGGTGCATCTATCCCATGTATGATTTTGCCCATCCCAGCGAGGATGCCATCGAGGGCATCACCCACTCCATCTGCACACTGGAGTTTGAGGATCACAGGCCCCTGTATGACTGGGTGGTGGAAAACTGTGATTACGGTTCAAAGCCCCGCCAGATTGAGTTTGCCAAGATGTACCTGACCAACGTGGTGACGGGTAAGAGATATATCAAAAAGCTGGTTTCTGACGGCATAGTGGACGGCTGGGACGATCCCAGGCTGGTGTCCATCGCAGGCCTGAAGCGCCGCGGCTATACTCCGGAGTCCATCCAGAAGTTCGTGGAACTCTGCGGTGTCTCCAAGTCCAACAGCTCCGTGGATTATGCCATGCTGGAGTACTGCATCAGGGAGGATCTGAAGGTCACACGTCCCAGAGCCTTTGCGGTGCTCCGTCCGGTGAAGCTTATCATCGATAATTACCCCGAGGGCCAGAGCGAGGAGCTTGTGGTGACCAACAACACCGAAAACCCGGAGCTGGGAGAGAGGACGGTTACCTTCTCACGGGAGCTTTATATAGAGGCGGAGGACTTTATGATCGAGCCTCCCAAAAAGTATTTCAGGCTCTACCCCGGCAATGAGGTGAGACTGATGAACGCATATTTTGTCACCTGCACCTCATATGAGACTGATGCAGAGGGCAATGTGACCGAGATCCACTGCACCTATGATCCTGCCACAAAGGGCGGAGATTCCCCTGACGGACGCAAGGTCAAGGGCACTATCCACTGGGTTGATGCGTCAACTGCAAAAAAAGTTACGGTGAGACTGTATGAAAATATTGTAGATGAGGAGCTGGGGGTATATAATGAGGATGGTAGCCTCAATCTGAACCCCAATTCTCTTGAGGTACTTGAGGATGCATATGTTGAGCCTGATCTTGCTGAGGCAGAGGCTTTTGACAGCTATCAGTTTGTTCGTAATGGCTTCTTCACCGTAGATTATAAGGACTCCAAGCCCGGCGCGCCGGTGTTTAATCGTATTGTGTCACTAAAGAGTTCGTTTAAATTAAAATAAAGGAAGAATAGTATGAATTTATTAGCAGGACTGGAAAAATTTGGCCTCAAGACTGATACCGCCCTTGATATCACCAAGGAGGAGACTAAAAAGAAGAAGGTGGCAGACAATGACACCCAGGAAAAACAGGTCATGACAGAGGAGGACTACCTTCTCAGCAAGGAGATGGAGTGCCCTGTCTGTGATGCCAAGTTCCCGGTGCTTTTGGTCAAGACCGGCAAGGCCAAGATGATAGGTCAGGAGTTTGATCTGCGTCCCCGTCATGAGGGCATCGATACCATCAAGTACGATGTGGTATCCTGTCCCGAGTGCGGTTATTCCGCCATGACCAAGGCCTTTGGTCCCCTGTCCACCACCCAGCGCAAGTGGGTGAGAGAGGCTGTCTGTGACAACTACATGGGAGATGATCGCTCCCCTAAAAGAACGACATACTCTTATGAGGAGGCCATCGACAGATACAAGCTGGCACTGGTCTGTGCTATGGCACGTCGTGCCAAGCTCTCTGAAAAGTCCTATATCTGCCTCAAGATCTCATGGCTCAGGCGTACTGAGTACAAGCTTCTTCCCGAGGGTACCGAGGAGGAGAAGGCATATAAAAATGAGGTGAAGGAGGAGATCCAGGGCTTCTATCAGCAGGCGTATGATGGTTTCAAGGCCTGCATGAGCAAGGAGTCTCCGCCCTACTATGGTATGGATTCCAACACTCTGGAGTTCATGCTTGCCAATATGGCCATGTATTTCAAGGATTATGATTTTGCGTCCCAGACGGTGTCGAGACTTTTGACTTCGCCCAATACCAACTCCAGGGTCAAGGATAAGTGTCTCAACCTCAAGGAGCAGATCGCCAAGGCGAAAAAGACAGCGGCTGCTCCCGCCCAGCCGGCGCAGTAGTATACCGGTCAAAACTGAATTAACAGGGTCTCCCCTCCGTATTAGAAATGTCGGTTACGGGGAGACTCTTTTTTAATCTCTTTTTTTGGGGATCGGTATGTTATTTTTCACAGACTATCATCCGATATATGATATGAGATACCATCTTACTGTCCATATGTTGGCGTAAAAAATTTGTCAGTTGAATAAGAACAAAAAA
>JAILEN010000201.1 GCA_024687655.1 Lachnospiraceae bacterium
GTCAGGAAGGTCCCTGAAATCCTCCAAACCAAAAAGCAGCATCATATCATCCGATCGGTCATCCCCGGGTCTGTATCCAAGGCCATCCTCTCCACTACCATACTCTCTCACCAGGTATGTAGTTCTGTCCGACACCACCACGGAATGATTCAGCATGGCATTGGCGATACGTTCAGTCATACCACCTTTGTGCCAGGACATGACATTAAGTGTGAGTCTGCTCTTTGCCATAACACTTATGGACTCTTCATAGGGAAGCTCGTCATGGATGTGTAGTCTCTCATGTCCTGCATATGGCGCCTTTTCCCAACTCCGGGAGAAGACATCCACATCCACACCGCCATCGATCAGCGTCCTAACCACCTTTTCGCGATAGTAATACATCAGACATCTGACTACATTGCCCATGGCATAAAGCGCTTGTGCAAAGTCCTTCTCCGAGGGAAGCACAAAATTCATCTCATCCAGCACAATCTGTAGTGCCTCTTCTGCTCGTTCATTTGGATGGCGTCTTTGACGCCTCAAAAAATGTCCTGCTATCCTGCGATAGTTTGGCGGCAGGCTCCTTATATTTTCAAATTCCTGCCTGAAGTCATTATATGTCCCAACAAACGTAACGTCGTAAGTCTTGTCATTCTGAGCGCTCCCCTTGTCATTCTGAGCGAAGCGAAGAATCTTCTCCTCCTCCACCCCCGCAGGATGAAAATGATGCACTCCCTCCATGTGCGGGAACTTTTCTCTCACATACTCAGAATAGGTCTCATCCTGTGAAAGAATATGCATATGTTTCACCGGCTCCGAAAACTCATTGGTAAGATAGATGGGATGATCGAAAAGAAAATTGAACTTCACCCCCGAGAGCATATCTCCCAGAAGACCGCCACTTTTGAGTCTCCGCGAAAACGTGGTACTCTGAAAACCGATCATAGCCCCATATGTCAGCATCATAAGCTGCTGCATACGTTCACTCCCCAATGCTTCATTGTCCCAGAAGATCACACCACATCCACGTCTGCGCAATGCTGCAGCAAACCTTTCAGAAAATGCATTGAGGGCTCCCTGGCATTCCTTCATACCATGGTAGATAGCAATTGGCAGAGTCCCCTTTTCAAAAGACTCATACTCCTCAGATCTTTTCTCCATGGATGAAAGCCACTGCTGCCACTCATCTGAAAGCCCGGCATCTGCCATTTCAGAATCACGCGCATTTCTTACCTCATCCATTATACCTGCTTCACTGATGGCCTCTGAATATCTGCTGAGTACATATGCTATCAGTCTGTAGGTATCCTCATATAAACTATGCTCATACCCGCTGTCCTGCCACAGAATGATGTCTTGGTCAAAACCATAATATCCTGCTCTGATAAGCAGTTCATAATCCTCGTCACAGGATACATTGCAAAAACAACCAATATTATCTATGGTGTTCCTGGGCCATATCACCCTTTCATACGAACCTGGGCCCAGCGTCAAAAGAACCTTCCACAACAGTTTTTTGTCAGACGTCTCCAAAGGCTCGATCTCTCCAACTATTTCCCCTTCGTTTACAAAAAGGATTCTGTCATAATCGAGGCTGATAAGCAGATCATTTTTAACCGCTGCAACAGTGGCATAATCCCTGTCACTGATGTCAATCACATCAAATCTTTCCTTCGAAAAACCACCCACCGTATCAACTACGACTATAATCAGATTGGCAAAAAATGCCGGTAGCCTACGCTCAACCGATTCCAACGTTTCCAAAAACAACGCATCATTATCATCCAACCGGATCACAGCACAGATATTTTTGGCATGAAGCCGCTCAGCATAGGGCGTATCATTAGCCACCGCCCACCACCGTCTTTCCATATCAGAATGACAGTGGTCGCCTTCAGTCCATGGCTTTTTGTCCAAAAAATGCAGAATAATTGCTTCATCCTTCAGCGGCATCTTGCCATGTTCTTTTAGAAAACCGGCACCAAGAGCCGGACAGTTATACTTCATTGTGGGCAGATACTTGATATGCCCTTGATGAACTATATTTAAAAGATCCTGATCAGGATAGGGCAATACATAATTCAAAGATTTCGCATAACGCTCATACACCCCCAAAAGCTCCCTGCCACGATTCTTCCTGACATTCATAAGTATCATTCCGGCATTAAAATACTTCCCCTCTTCAAAAAGAGGCTTAAACTCCAGGCCGTGTGTCTCGATACAATAATCCCGGCGGAACTGGTAGGCCAGTACATCCTGACACGCGATCAGGTCATTCCCTTCAAAAGCCGTGGTATAAAGCTCCCAAAGATCCTTAAGGATCAGCATGTCACCGTCCAGGTGGATCACCCGGTTGACATCCGTCGGCAATCGATCCCACAACAAAAGCCTGTACATGGTAAGCTCATTCCATCCGCCGTATTCATGGATGCGGGGATCCAGAGAATAGTTTGTAATGTGTATCGGGCAGATCTGTTTTTTCCCACTATCATGCCCTACGGAATGCTCCGCCGCCAGCTTATTAAATCTATCCACAGACTCATCGCTGATCCCATCATGCAGCAGATACACAGTGATGTCATGGGATGAATTGCTCTCAAAAAGAGATGTGAGCATAACGTAAGTAAAGGGCACATAATACTCATTTAGGCATGTAGCAATATTAAGCCGCTCCTCAGCGATGTCATCCGCTGATATCGCCGGCCCCGGTCCGGGATTCTCCGCTTCGAGATGCCCCTGCATTATAAATAGCTCTTCCTGATCCGCATAAAAGGGATAGCCATGACCGGTATACTGATGTACTAAAAATCTACAGTACTCTCCAAAGTGCCTGTGGAGCGCCGCATCATATCCTATAGGAACCGGTATAGTGGTCATCTCAAAGGGTACCTCTATAGCCTCATCATACCAGACTGCCTCCCTAAGATTACCGATACGTCCATCAACCAGCTTAGGATAATAATCCATGTGGATTGCATCTTCCCTCAACGTCTGAGATGCTATCTTGTCCACTAACCAGTACAACTGTCGGCGCAGACCCTTTGAACGATCAAAGTGACCACCGCAGACCCTTTCCAATTCGTCCAAATCTCTGTTGTATTCAGGCGTGTCGTGACGGCTGTCATAATTCCATGCACTAATGTAGGCCATATTATATAAGGCAGCAATATAATCACGACCGTCCTTGTCGGCAGGGATGTAGTCAAGGGGATAGATATCCACCGCACATATGAAGGGACAGCCGCAGAACCTCTTCGTCCGATCCTCATCCCATTCCAGCACGCTTCTGTCGTAGTTTTCCACCACTGCATGAAACTGCCTGAAGGTGTTGTCTTTTTCATCATA
>JAILEN010000206.1 GCA_024687655.1 Lachnospiraceae bacterium
ATGAAGGTGGATGACCGGACACAGGATATACTTCAGGTAGAATATTGGAGGACATGATATGAGTGAAACAGTTCGTGTTATGCTTTCGGAAGAGGAGCTGGCAGGCCGTATAGCAGAGCTGGGTGCGCAGATCTCCGCCGACTATGAGGGAGAGAGTGTGTTTTTGGTATGCATCCTCAAGGGAGCTGCATTTTTCGCCTGTGAGCTGGCCAAGAGGATCACGGTTCCGGTGACCATAGACTTTATGGCCACCTCATCCTACGGCTCCGGCACGGTATCATCCGGCGAGATACAGATCAAAAAGGACTTGGATCTGGGAGTCGAGGGCAGGAACGTTATCATTGTCGAGGATATCATCGACAGCGGCAATACCCTCAACTACCTTTCAGATCTCTTCAAGGGACGCAGGGCAAAAAGCGTGAAGCTCTGTGCTATGCTGGACAAACCTGATCGCCGGGAGGTGGATGTGGATATGGACTATATCGGTTTTACCATCCCCGATGCTTTCGTGGTGGGCTATGGTCTGGACTACGACCAGAAATACAGAAATCTGCCCTACATCGGTATAGTTGAGGGAATATAATTTAGAATAGGAGCAATAGGTTTTGCAATCACAGAGAAGAAACGGTTTCGGAATATATCTGTTACTGATACTTGTTATCATTTTCTTATGGTACTTTTTTACTGAGCAGTCAGCACCCTCCATGTCCATGGATCAGCTGATGATCCAGATCAAGGAGGAGAATGTTCAGTCCATCGGCATACATCAGAACGAGCAGGTTCCCACCGGTGTTTTAAATGTCACATTGAAAAAGGGAGAGGGGGATGTCCAGAACCCCACAGCCACCGTATACGTGTCTGACGTAAATGCGGCTCAGGACGAGCTGGAGGCAGTGGGCTTCAAGGAGTATGTCCTCTATGATGTTCCTCAGGATTCATGGTTTACAGAGATGCTGCCCATGCTCATAGTGGTGGCAGTGCTTTTCATTTTGTTCATGATACTTATGAACGGCCAGATGATGGGCGGCGGCATGGGAGGCGGCAACAGCCGCATGATGAATTTCGGCAAGTCCCGTGCCAAGCTCACCACCCAGGAGAATATGAAGACCCGTTTTGCCGATGTGGCCGGACTCATCGAGGAAAAAGAGGAGCTGGTGGAGGTCGTGGACTTTTTAAAGGACCCTGCCAAGTATACCAAGGTGGGAGCGCGTATCCCCAAGGGCATGATCCTGGTGGGCCCTCCCGGTACAGGTAAGACCCTTTTGGCCAGAGCCGTTGCCGGCGAGGCAGGGGTGCCCTTTTTCTCCATCTCGGGTTCCGACTTCGTAGAGATGTTTGTAGGTGTGGGCGCATCCCGTGTCCGCGACCTTTTTGAGGATGCGAAAAAGAATGCCCCCTGCATAGTTTTCATAGATGAGATAGACGCGGTAGCCAGAAAGCGCGGCTCGGGAATGGGCGGAGGACATGATGAGCGCGAGCAGACACTGAATCAGATCCTGGTGGAGATGGACGGTTTCGGTGTGAATGAGGGCATCATCGTTATGGCGGCTACCAACCGTGTGGATATTTTGGATCCTGCCATCATGCGTCCGGGACGTTTTGACCGCAAGGTATTTGTGGGCAGACCGGATGTGAGGGGACGCGAGGAGATTTTAAATGTCCACGCCAAGAACAAGCCTCTGTCTGACGATGTGGATCTCAAGCAGATCGCTCAGACCACCGCAGGCTTTACAGGTGCGGACCTGGAGAACCTTCTTAATGAGGCGGCCATCGCCACAGCCAAGGACAACCGTGCATACCTGACTCAGAAGGATATTAAAAATTCCTTTGTAAAGGTGGGTATTGGAACAGAGAAGCGCTCCAAGGTGATCTCCGAGAAGGAGAAAAAGATCACGGCTTACCACGAGGCCGGACACGCCATTTTATTCCATGTGCTGCCGGATGTGGGACCTGTGTATTCCGTATCCATCATCCCTACGGGACAGAGTGCGGCAGGCTATACCATGCCCCTTCCCGAAAAGGACGAGATGTTCAACACCAAGTCTAGGATGATGCAGAATATAGTTGTGGATTTTGGCGGGCGTGTGGCTGAGGAGCTGATCTTCGGGGATGTGACCACAGGTGCTTCCCAGGATATCAAGCAGGCTACCAATACTGCCAGGCATATGGTCACCCGCTTCGGGTTTTCCGATCGTATCGGACCCATCGATTATCACATGGATGAGGACGAGGTATTTTTGGGCAGGGACTACGGCCATGTAAAGAGCTATTCCGAGGAGGTGGCGGCAGCCATTGACGAGGAGGTCAGCCGTATCATAGATGAGTGCTACGCCAGGGCAAAGAGCATTATTTCCGAGCATATGGATGTACTGCACAGCTGCGCTGAGCTTCTCATCGAAAAGGAAAAGATCTCACGGAAGGAGTTCGAGGCTCTCTTTGGGGATCAGGTCTTTGAGAAGAGTGAGGATGTGCTGGAGCGTGAGGGCGTGGCAGTGGAGGATTAGTGCGCGAGGCTGCCTTTTTATGTAAAATGCACAAAAGATTTTTTAATATTTTAGCATGTTTGTGCACACTTTGTAGGAGAATGGGGATATAATTACATTCGTAAAAACCCCCCAATACATTTTATTTTTACTATCCCCCATAGTAAAAATACCTTCTCCTAAAAAGACAGCGCGAGCTGTCTTTTTAACGTGTAATACAGTGGATTAAAGTGATATGGCTGCCATGCTTGCATGGCAAGACATATCACTTTAAGACACGCCCAAACATGAGCAAGTAGCAATTTCCGAAGGAAATTAGCGGATTGCGAATGTTTGCAGCATTGCGGGAGCACGAAGTGCGGAGCAATGCGTATTACACCACTTAAGTAAGGAGAAATTATGAACCGCGACGCGATATTTTCTGACGGGACAATAAGATACAGGCAGCCAGAGGAGCCGGCACCGGGAAGCGACGTCACTATCCGCATCCGCCTTGACCGGCACGATTTCGTAACCTGTATTATAGTCCTGGACAATGGTCGCCGGGTTCCAATGTATTATGACAGCCAGTGGGGAGAGTTCGCATTCTATCAGGTTACCATCCCCCTTACCGAAAAGAGGATATTCTACCATTTCGAGATAAGATGCGGCAGCGAATATCTCTTCTATGACAGGTTCGGCGTCACCGATGACTATCGTCCCCAGTACAGATTTTCCATCATGCCCGGCTTTTCCACTCCCGCATGGGCCAGGGGAGCCGTCATGTATCAGATCCTGGTGGACCGCTTTTGCAATTCCGATGCCGACAACGATGTATTGGACGACGAGTATCACTATATTTCCATGCATTCAAAAAGGGTGAAGGACTGGAATACCAATCCCTCCAGCTTTGACGTGGCCTGCTTTTACGGGGGCGACCTCCAGGGAGTCTACGACAAGCTGGACTATCTCAAGAGCCTGGGCATAGAGGTCATCTATTTCAATCCTCTTTTCGTATCACCCTCCAATCATAAGTACGACGCACAGGACTATGACTATATAGATCCACACTACGGCAAGATAGTGGTGGATGACGGTGAGCTTTTGGCAGAGGACGACCATGACAACCGCCACGCCACCAGGTACATCAGACGTACCACCGACAGACGCAACCTGGACGCCTCCAATGAGTTTTTCGCAAAGCTGGTAGCTGCGGCTCATGAGAGAGGCATGAAGGTGATCCTGGACGGTGTTTTCAACCACTGCGGATCCTTTAACAAGTGGCTGGACCGCGAGCGTATATATGAGGGTCAGGAGGGCTATGCTCCCGGCGCCTATGTTTCCGGGGACAGCCCTTACCGTGAGTTCTTCCATTTTTATGAGCAGGACCAGTGGCCCTACAACCACACCTATGACGGGTGGTGGGGACATGACACCCTGCCTAAGCTCAACTATGAGGGCAGCACGGATCTGACCAATTACATCCTCCGTATCGGAGCCAAGTGGGTATCTCCGCCCTACAATGTAGACGGCTGGAGACTGGACGTGGCCGCGGATCTGGGACACAGCGAGGAGTATAACCACCGCTTCTGGCAGGCCTTTCGTGCCATGGTAAAAAAGGCCAATCCCAATGCGGTGATTTTAGCGGAGCATTACGGCGACGCTTCCTCATGGCTGGAGGGCACCCAGTGGGATACCATAATGAATTACGACGCTTTTATGGAGCCCATCTCATTTTTTCTGACGGGTATGGAAAAGCACTCTGACAGGATAGACGAGAGCGCCATCGGAGACGGCAAGAGATTTGAGGTCACCATGCTCCACTGCATGACTGCCTTTATGACTCCGTCGCTGCATATCGCCATGAACGAGCTGTCCAATCACGACCATTCCAGATTCCTGACCAGGACCAATCACAAGGTGGGCCGGGTGGACCAGCTGGGAAGCGAGGCGGCAGGAAAGGATATCAATGTTCCCCTTTTTAAGCTGGGTGTCATGATGCAGATGACCTGGCCGGGAGCGCCTACGGTGTACTACGGAGATGAGGCCGGAGTGGTGGGCTTTACGGATCCCGACAACAGGCGCACCTATCCCTGGGATGATCCGGACAGGTCGCTTATCGATTTCCACCGGGATATGATCTTTATCCATAAGGCACATGAAGCACTGCGCACAGGATCCTTTATGTTTTTGTCCGCAGGCAGGAATTACGTCAGCTATGCCAGGTTTACAGATCTGGAGAGGATAGTGGTGGTGATCAACTGCGGCAGTGAGGAGATGGAGCTTAGTGTGCCGGTATGGAAGGCACAGGTTCCCTTTGTGGGCAGCATGGACCAGATCATGGTGTCCGGGGAAGTAGGGTATTCCATCATGCTGATACAGCACCCGGTAGAGCAGGGGATGATGAACGTGAAATTGAAGCCGTATACAGGGGTAGTATACAGCTACAAGGACGTTTAAGATTCTTCGGGCGGTTGTTGGCATGCGAAGCGTGTCAACTTCTTGCGCCCTCAGAATGACATGGGAACACTGTCATCCTGAGCGTGATGAGGCTTCTGTCTCTGGCAGAAGCTTGAAGAAGTCATCGGAGATGACTTCAACCATGCGAAGGATCTTATTTGGAGAGAGCAATATGAAAATGATCCACTGTGCAGATCTGCACCTGGACTCAAAACTGAATGCAAACCTTGACAGGGACAAGGCGACCCTGAGACGTCAGGAGCTTTTGGACACCTTTTCGAATATGGTGGACTATGCGGCGGACAACGGGGTGGACGTCATCCTCATCGCCGGCGACATGTTTGACAAGACCCATATCCGCAAGCAGGCCAGATCCCGTGTCATAGACGAGATATCCACTCACCCGGATATTGATTTTTTATACCTTCAGGGCAACCATGACCGTACCGATTTTCTGCAGGACGTGGACCTTACAGACCTTCCCAATCTCAAGCTTTTTTCCGACGCGGAGTGGCGGGGCTACCGCTACGATGACGTGGTAGTAACCGGCAGGGAGATCACCGCAGACAATGCCAAAACCTTTACCATGAACCTGGTGCTGGATCAGGCGGATGTGAACATCGTCATGCTCCACGGACAGGAGTCCGACTACATGGGCAATGACAAGACCCAGATCGTCCCCCTCTATGAGCTTCGTGGCAAATATATCGACTATCTGGCCCTTGGCCATATCCATTCCTACAAGCGCGCCAAGCTGGACGATCGTGGTGAATACTGCTACTGCGGCTGCCTGGAGGGCAGGGGCTTTGACGAGTGCGGCGAAAAGGGCTTTGTGCTTTTGACCGTCGAGGATAAAAAGGTGGAGAGTGAGTTCATACCCTTTGCGAAGCGCAGCCTCCATGAGGCCGTAATCGAGATCACTCCCGAGGAGACCATGCCCCAGATACTGGACGCCCTGGAGGAGGCGGTGTCTCATATCCCCGGTGACGATATGGTAAAGGCAGTTTTGACAGGCGTGGTCAACATGGACGGCGAACCGGACAGGGACCGGATCAGGAGCCGGTTTGCAGAGAGATTTTTCTTTTTCAAGGTCTATGACCAGACCAGGATCAATATCGATTACGACAGCTTTGTGGGGGACCGCTCTCTCAAAGGCGAGTTCGCCCGTATCATGAGGGATGTGGATCTGCCCGAGGACAAAAAGGCGCGGATCGTTGAGATAGGCATGAAAGCACTGATGGAGGAGGAGATCGAGGGATGAAACTGATTTCCTGTTATATCACAGGCTTTGGACGGATAGAGGATTATAAGTACGATTTTTCCGATGGACTCAATGCCTTTTTGGAGGACAACGGCTGGGGAAAATCCACTTTTTGCGTATTTTTAAAATCCATGTTTTACGGCATGGAGTATGCTCCCAGGGTCAAGAACCTGACGGAGCGCAAGCACTACAAGCCCTGGAGCGGAGCCACCTACGGAGGCAGTCTGGTATTTTCCGTAGGGGAAAAGCGCTACCGGGTGGAGAGGACCTTCGGGGCCAAGGACAAGGATGACACCTATAAGCTCATAGACGAGAACACCGGCAGACAGAGCGACGATTACGGCGAGAACCTGGGCGAGGAGCTTTTTGAGGTGGACAGGGAGGCTTTTGAAAAGAGCGTTTTCATCCCCCAGGACATGGTGGAGACCTCCATGACAGACAGCCTCAATGCCAAGATCGGGGACCTGTCCCAGGCCAAGGATGATATGAGGGGCTTTGATGCCGCCATTTCCAGGATCGAGGAGGCGAAAAAAGTATACACTCTCGCATCCCAGATCAATCCCGGAAAGCTCAAGCGCATAGGCAAGCAGATCAGTGATGCCAGGGAGGCCTGCGACCTGCTTCCGGTGAGGACCGAGGCCTACGAAAACAGGCAGAAGCTTATCGAGGATAAAAACAAGAGGCTTTCGGAACTTAAAAACGAAAAGACCAGGCTTTTGGATCTCATCGCCAAAAGGAGTAAGAGGGAGCAGGATCTTGCCCTCTATAAAAAGTATAAGGAAGACAAGCACAAGGACCAGGAGGATCTGGCGAGGCTGGATGACTTTTTTGCAGCCGGCATACCGGACGATGAGAGCCTTAATGATATCAGGGAAAAGCAAAAGAACATGGAGACCCTGCGGGGCAGGTTTGAGGAGATACTCAGGACCCAGCCCAATCGTACGGATGCCATGAGGCTGGAGTCCCTTTTCGACGAGAGGGAGATTTCCGAGGAGCAGATAGACGCCTATGCGGCAGACGCCGAGCGCATCAGGGAACTGAGGCTGGCGGCGGAGCACAACCAGATGCCCGAGGCGGAGAAGCAGCAACTGGCTGAGTTGTCATTTTATTTTTCAAAGAAGATGCCCACCACCGAGGAACTGGAGAGTGTGATGGAAAAGTCCAACGAACTGTCCAGGCTGGAGGGTGAGCTGGCGGTGAAGGAAGCGGCTGTGGCATCGGCCCAGGAGGAGCTGGATGCGGCAGGTGGTGACAAAAACGCCGCCAAGTCAGCGGTGCCGGCGCTTTTGATGACCCTGGGTATCGTATGCGCCCTGGCGGCAGCCATGTTTTTCTTCTATGTGGGAGGCGACAACGGGGTGATCATTGCCACCGTTTTTGCGGCAGCAGCCACCATTTTTATCATGACCTCCGTCATCAATACGATCCACAGAAAGAGGGTCAAAAAGCTGCGTGAGTCAGCGGCAGGAGACAGACTTCTGGCGGCTGAGGAGGAACTGGCTGTGGCAAAGACGGCCAGACATGAGGTGCTCCAGGATATAAGGAGCTTTTTGGACGATTATCTGGTCAGGGCCACTGACAGCTATCATCAGATGATACAGGAGATCCAGAACAAGGCGGTCCTGTACCAGCATCTTTTGGAGGAAGAGAAAAAATACGTGGAGCTCAATTCCGATGGTACGGAGGAGCTTTCTGCCAGGCAGCTTACCCTGTATACCGCACTCTCCCATTATGCATTTGTGTACGGCAAGGATCTGTACACGGATCAGAACGAGGTGGAGATGGTGCAGGATCTGCGGCGGGACAGTGCCATCTACGGGGTGTACCGCAAGAACAAGGAGCTTTTGGCTGATGTGGAAAAGCAGCTGAATGAGCTGAGTATCGAGGTGGAGGAGTTTTTGAACCGCTTCCCCGGTACAGAGGATGAGCCGGTGACGCTGGAGCTTATCACACAGAATTCTGCCGAGTATACCAGGCTTTCGGAGCACGTGGCGCAGCTTTCCCAGGAGATGAAAAATCTGGATATCAGCGATCTGCCCGAGGATGCCAAAAGCGTGGAGGAACTGCAGCAGGATCAGGCCGCCATGGACGAGGAGATGGATGAGATATCCGGACAGCTGGTCCGTGACAACGAGGATCTTTTGCGCATAGCCCAGGAGCTGGAGGAGTGCGAGGAGGAGCAGGACAGGCTGCCCTCGCTTCTGGAAGAGAAGGCCAGGATGGAGGAAAAGGTGGAGTGCTACGATGAAGCCATCAAATATCTGTGCCAGGCCAGGGACCAGTTTTTGGGAAGATATATGGGGCCGCTGCGGCGGGGGCTCAAGGACTACCTGTCCAGGCTGTACAGTGACAGTGATGCGGCGATCATCGCCAGGAATTTCTCTCTCGATATGGATATGGGGATCCACTATACACATCAGGGCAGTACCAAGGATGTGGCATATCTGTCCCAGGGCTATCGTGACCTGGCGGCATTTTGTTCCCGCATGGCGCTTATAGATGTGCTCTATCCAGGGGAGAAGCCCATTGCCATTTTGGACGACCCCTTTACGGATCTGGATGAGGAAAAGATATCGGCGGCACTTGACTTTATCAGGGAGATAGCCCGTGAGAGGCAGCTTGTGTACTTTACCTGTCACAAGAGCCGTATGCCCTAGATGAACATAAGCCGGAGATTGTATAGCTCATTTTCCTTGAAAAGTGCTACAATCGTTTTTGCACTAGAAGGATACTTCGCTTCGCTCAGTATGAAAAAGAAGATACCCTGTCATTCTGAGGAGCGCAGTGACGAAGAATCTTACAGGAGGTGGTGTTGGTTATGACACTGGCACAGATTTTAGCAATAATCATATTCGTAGTGATGTTCATACTTATTATCATGGACAAGATACCTCGTCACTATGTGACACTTACATGCGCAGTCCTGACCATAGTTCTGGTATTCGGACTGGCCATGAGGGATCCGGCGGCTATTTGGGAGGCCCTGAATTTTAAGGCCTTTACCAGTCCGTCATTTTGGCACGCCAGTGGCGGCCCCTCTGAGAGCGCAGGCATAAACTGGGAGACCATCGTATTTATAGCAGGCATGATGATCATGGTTGAGGGCATGTCACATTCCGGATTTTTCCGCTGGCTGTGCATGAAGCTGGCCAGGATGGTACATTATAAAAAGCTGGCGCTTTTCATTTCCTTTATGGTGCTGTCGTCTGTACTGGCCATGTTCATCGATTCCATTACCGTTATCCTGTTTTTGGTTGCGGTGACCATAGAACTGGCGTCGCTTTTGGAGTTCGACCCCATACCCATGATCATGACGGAGATCTTCTGTGCGAACCTGGGCGGTTCGGCTACCATGTGCGGAGATCCCCCCAACATCATCATCGGTACCTCCCTGGGCATGAGCTTTTTTGACTTTTTGTCACATACCGGTGTATGCGCGGGCATCAGCCTGATATTCATTGTTTTGTATTTCACCTTTGTGTTCAGGAATGAGTTTAAAAAGCCGGATACGGTGGATGTGTCCAAGCTTCCCACACCGGAGTCTGCCATCGTGAACAAGACCGATTTTATCAAGAGTACGGTGATATTTGCTCTGGCAGTGGTGCTTCTGGTATCACATTCGGCTACGGGACTTACGGTTTCCTTTATCGGAGTGCTCATTGCGATTCTGACCATGGTGGCCAATCCCAGGAGCATAAAGAAGATAATAAGAGGTGTGGATTATGTGACCCTGACATTTTTCATGGGGCTTTTCGTAGTGGTATCCGGACTGGAGCAGACAGGAGTATTAAATGTCATCGCCGACTTTATCAGTTCCGTATGCGACGGCAACCAGGGCATGATCGTATCCGTGATACTTTGGATATCCGGTGCGGCATCCGCCTTTGTGGATAATATCCCCTTCGCCGCCACCATGGTTCCTGTGGTAAAGGAGCTTGCCACACTCAACAACATGCCGGTGCATGTACTTGCGTACACGCTGGCCATCGGTTGTGACGTGGGCGGCAGCGCTACTCCCATCGGAGCCTCCGCCAATGTTGTGGGTATCTCCACAGCCGAGGGCTCGGGACATCATATCAGCTGGGGCCGCTACTGCCGTGATGTAGTACCCGCCACGGTCATCGTGCTGGTGATCTCTAATCTGTATCTTTTCATGAGGTACCTGTAATTTAAAATATGACATTTTAACCTGTCACAGTTTTGTGGCAGGTTTTGTGGTTTAAGATTCTTCGACTCGCTTCGCTCGCTCAGAATGACAGCGAAGCGACTTGTAATCCGGAGCGCCACAGGGTCCACATGTCACCCCGGGGCGCAACGGGTTCCCCCTGTCATCCTGAGCGCAGCGAAGGATCTTTTATTTAGGAAAATAAGGAGAGAGTGATGCCGGGATTCAGGTCACATTATTTTTTTGGAAAAAAGACATACGATGAGCTTTCGGGAGAGGGGCTGCCGGAATGTGTAAAGGCCCATCCTACTGTCTACTTTTTGGGACAGCAGGGGCCGGACATATTCTTTTATTCGCCCCAGGCCCATGTGAAGTATAAGAAAAACATCGGCATGGCCATGCATTCCACCAACGTAAACAGGATGTTTGAAGGGTTGCTCTTAGCCTCCGCAAAAATGACTTCGGACGTGGATATAGCCGACGCATACATCATCGGCTTCATGGGGCACTACACCCTGGACACCCACTGTCATCCCTATATCAGCTGGCGTCAGGAAAAGCTGAAATACGCCGGGAGGTTCTCGGAGAGCTTCGGCGTCCATGTGCTTTTGGAGACGGATATCGACAACGATAATGTCCATCATTTTCTGAACAAAAAGCCTTCGGAGTTCAATCACTATGACACCATAAAGGTGAGCCGGCATGAGCGGGATGTGGTGGCGCATCTTCTTAAGGAAGCCATCGATTTTGCCTTCCCGGAACAGGGGCAGCAGGAGAAGCATGTGAGAAGTGCCATCACTTTTTCACGAACGCTTTTTCATATGATAAATGATAAGCATGGCATAAAAAAGGCCATAGGCGTGGGTTTTGACAGGCTGTTTTTCCACCACATCTTTTTGTCATCGGTGATCCTCAATGACGATAAGTACACATACGAGGATCCCTGCAACATGCAGCACAGGCCCTGGGTAAACCCCTGGGATGAGAGCTTCGGCTCGGATAAGGATTTTTACCAGCTCATGGAGGATGCCGGTGTGGCATATAAGCGCCGCATAGAGATGTATGAAAAGCGGGAGGATGAGGCACTTTTAAAAGACCTGGGTGACAACAGCTATGACAGCGGTCTGGACTGGACCAAAACCCTTGAAATTTCCAAGGCGGCTGGGTTATAATTAACTATATCATCATGGTCGGGGAATGCATTCCCCGACCGCGATAAAGCCTCCGGCAGGATGCACACGGATTTGCAGAGGAAGACCGCTAAAGCGGTCGCAAATCCGGCGCCAAGTCTGCCGAGGGGCAGACTTAAATAAAAAGGAGAAAAGAAATGGCGGATTTACCTGTAGTTACAATAGAGATGGAGGATGGCGGCACTATCAGGGCGGAGCTCTATCCCGAGATCGCACCCAATACGGTTAATAATTTCATCTCACTTATAAAAAAGGGTTTTTATGATGGCGTGGGCTTCCATCGTGTCATAAGGGGCTTCATGCTCCAGGGCGGCGATCCCGCAGGCAACGGCACCGGCGGACCCGGCTACTCCATCAGAGGAGAGTTTACTTCCAATGGATTTAAAAATGATCTGAAGCATGAGCCGGGGGTTTTATCCATGGCCCGTACCATGATCCCCGATTCCGCAGGGAGCCAGTTTTTCATCATGCACAAAACCTCACCCCATCTGGACGGCGAGTATGCTGCCTTCGGCAAGGTCATAGATGGTATGGATGTGGTCAATGCCATCGCAGAGACCGAGACGGACTTTACAGACATGCCCGTGACGCCTCAGGTCATGAGGAGTGTTACGGTGGAGACCTTCGGAGTAGATTATCCCGAGCCTGAGACAGTATAGTATACATTGTCATCCTGAGCGCAGCTTTATGTCATTCTGAGTGAAGCGAAGAATCTTTATAGGTAGTAGTATGGATATTTTTAAATTATATCAGGAAGGAATAATGATGAATCCCTGGATGATCACATGGCTGATACTTGCCATCGTCACATTGGTAGTGGAGCTGATGACAGTGGGGCTTACTTCCATATGGCTTACGGGAGGAGCGCTGGCGGCACTCATCGCCAATGCACTTCACGCTCCGGTGTGGCTTCAGGTGGTGATCTTTTTCGTGGTCACCTTCGGCCTCTTGTATTTTACCAGGCCCTGGGCCATCAAGTACCTCAACAGCAAGCGCACCAGGACCAACTACGAGGAGACCATAGGCAGAGAGGTGCGGGTGATCGAGCGGGTGGACAATCATGCCGACACCGGCAGGGCTGTATACAACGGTATGGAGTGGACTGCCAGAGCACTCAATGAGGACGAGACCTTTGAGGAGGGCACCCTGGCCATCGTTGCCAATGTGGTGGGAGTCAAGCTCATACTCAAGAGAAAAGAAGCACCCCAGGATGTGGGCCTGATCACAGAGGAGCAGGATGTGGTATCATCAGGACCGGAGCCTGTACCGGTTCCGGAGCGCGGGTTGTAGATCATAAGATGAAAAAGAGATTTCACGTATTTTTGGGTATACTGGCCATCATTTTAGTGACGCTGGTATTCCTCACTGCCACATATTTCGGCAATTACTATTCCTATGGCAGCTATGCCAAAAAGGCCATGAAAAGCACCGACACCGTGGAGGTAAAAAGAGAGGATGACTACATCTTTTTTGACGGCCCGGGATCGGACAAGGCAGTCATTTTTTACCCGGGAGCCAAGGTGGCAACGGAGGCATATGCGCCTCTTGCCCAGGGACTGGCAAAAAAGGGTTTTGACTGTTTCCTGATTGAGATGCCCCTGCATTTTTCCATGTTCGGTTATGAGCGGGCGTCGGAGGTCACCTCGGCCTATTCATATGATGAGTTCATCCTGGCGGGTCATTCTCTGGGTGGAGTGTCTGCGGCCAGGTATCTGTCGCAGCATCCCAGGGATTTTACCGGACTGGTACTCATGGGCGCCTATCCCACGGTCAAGATCGATGATTCCATCAATTTCCTTTCCATAGTGGGGAGCAACGACAAAGTGGTGAACCCGGACCGCTATGAGAAGGCCAAGACAAACTGGCCCAAGGGCAACAGTCATGACGGCCTGATCTTTGGAGGGAACCATTCCTATTTCGGAAACTACGGACTTCAGGACGGAGACGGCGATGCCTCCATCCGGCCCAAGACCCAGTGGAGGCATACTATTGAGGCCATTGAGGAATATTTTTAGGCAGATTAGTTTAGTCATTTAAAGCGATAAACAAAAAATGCTTGACATTTGCCCTCTCGCAAAATATAATCTTCGTTGGAGAGGGAATAGTTCAGATGTGTCAAGGATAAACAAGGGCGTTTTATCTGCGGGGCAGGTATGACGTTCTTTTTATTTGTTGATATATCAGGCGCCCGATCCGACACTTATTTGAGGAGGAGAAACCAATGAAGAAAAAAATAGTATCACTGGTATTGGCATCCGTGATGGCTATCGGACTTATGGCTTGTGGCGGCGGTTCAACAGGCGCATCCACAGACGGCGCAGCTGATGGCGGTTCAGATGCAGCAACAGAGGCAACCGGCGGCAGTGGCAGCGATCTCAACATCATGCTTGAGACACCCGTTGAGTCACTTGACCCCCAGGAGGCTACAGACGGAACATCATTTGAGGTGATCGCAGACTTTACAGACGGTCTTATGCAGATGGACGAGGACGGCCAGGCTGTCAACGCCATTGCTGAGTCATATGAGCTTTCAGATGACGATCTTACATGGACCTTCAAGCTCCGTGAGGATGCTGTTTGGTCAAACGGCACACCCGTTACGGCAGCTGACTTCGTATTCGGATGGCAGAGAGCAGTTGATCCTGCAGTAGCA
>JAILEN010000159.1 GCA_024687655.1 Lachnospiraceae bacterium
CGCAGACTGAATGAACAGCTGGTGGCTGCGGCTGCCAGGCTCATGGGCGAGGATAACGGTATACCTCTCGGCACCTCTGTGGGAGTGGCCATGGTCAGAGACGGGTTTGCCGATTATAATGAGCTCTTTGCCCAGGCGGACAGTGCCATGTATTCCGTCAAGAATAACGGTAAGCACGGATATGAGATATATGTTGCCAAAGTATCTGAGAGCAGGAGTGCAGATGATCTGGACGGCGAACTGGATCGTGCGATCCGGATCATATCGGAACGCTGTGAGAACAGTGGAGCCATGATACTCGGTCAGGAGGCATTCTCCTGGAATTACCGATACATCGAACGGTATCTGACCCGTTATGGTGGAGTTGCCGCCAGGATCCTTTTTTCACTGTCCTGTGAGGAAAAGGGCCTGAGGGTTGCCGAGATGGTGACGGAGTTCGGTCATGCGCTGAGGGAGACCCTGAGACGGTCTGATATCATACTTCACTGGCAGCAGAGCCAGTATCTGGTGGTACTGCCGCATCTGGATGAAGAGGATGTATCCAAGGTGGTGGAGCGCATCATGGATGCCTGGAACAGGATGAGATTTTCTGACAGGATGGTGGTCCGGTATTCGGTATCCGTGATGAAAAAAGATGAATATAAAAAAGATTAAGGAGCCGAATGGCTCCTTATTTTTTCGTTATCCTTTCATCCATCGGGCGCGGGTGTTGGCAAGCCGTCTGTTCTCCTCCGAGAATCCAACGAGAATATCGTGATTCGCCTCTGCCAGGTAATCCATGATACCGTCGATGTCTGTCTTTGTATTTTTGGGACAGCGGATGTACTGATGCTTGCCTGCGCTAATGTGCAGGGTGTATGAGATGGCAAAGTGTACCCACAAAAACTTGTGCAGGGTGGAGTACTTGTATATCCAGATGATCTGGCTGATGGGCACCACGGCCACACCATAGTCGGAGGTCTCGATGAAGTAGTGCTCGGTGATGAATATATCCTCGGTAGCCAGCTGGGGAAGTGTGGAAAGCTCCTCTTCGGCCTCAGCCAGGATCAGACCCGGACGTCCGTAGACGGACAGTCTCCTGATGGGGGGAGACAGGATGGGGAAAAGGATCCACATTGCATAAAAGAGGATGGACAACACCGCAAAACCTATTCCTAAAAGGACCACCGCGCGAAAACTGATGGCCGGCACTCCGTCGATATCCGGCTCTGACAGCATGACCTCGGAGATCTCATTTTCTATGCCGGTGGAGGTCCAGGAGAGGTCGCCTGCCAGGGCAGCGAGGAGATCCTCCCGGGTAGCCTTTTCCTTCATGAGTCTGGCACGTAGGTGTACGTCCTCCATGGTAGGCACTCCGTCCTCGCAGGTTTGGGCAGTCAAAAGGATGATGACGCATTCATCACCGGTCATGGTGTAATAGTAATAGCCTATGGTCTGGGACATAAAGGTCTCTCGGTATCCCGTAAAGTACAGGTTATCAAAGTCCGCGGTGATATACGGATCGTGGGAATGCTCCTCGATATACTCTGCCGGAGATATCTCAGTAAAGTCCACTTCCTCCGGAAATAAAAGACTCCTTATGGGAAACAACACGAATAAAACCATCACTGCCAAAAGAAAAACTATGGGTGACAGGATACGTTTGCTGTAATACATTTTTATCTTTTTTTGTATGTAATTCTTTTCATTCATGGCATTCTAAAGTATACCATTTTTTTGCTGATAATCAACGGACTTTTCTTGTGAAATGTCTGAGTCTGTGATAGAATGACTTTGTATGTATTGTTAGATGGTGATTTCTGTGCTTTTATAATAAAATCACCGAAAAAGGGAGGAAATAATGAAAGACCTAAAGCATTTGTATTACTTCGAGAAGCTCCTCGAAGATGCTTACAATGATCTGGTCCGTCAGGCAAAGGACGAGGGCAAGATCTGTGTAGGTAGCATGTGTGAATACACACCGGAGCCGCTTCTCAATCTTCCGGGTACCTTTTCTGTCAGGATGCGTGCACCACGCACAGGCTCCATGGAGATGGCGACCTATTATCTTACCAGCCTGCTGTGTGAGTATTCCAGAGCTCTTTTGGAGAGAGCCATGGAGGGGGGCTTCAACTTTTTAGACTGCCTCATTGCTCCTGACGGCTGCACCATGATCAACCGCTGTGCCGAGAACATGGAACTGCTCAAGACCATGAGCGCCGGCAAGGAGAAGTTTTTCCATGAATATATGGAGGTTCCCCTCAAGGCGGATGATAACGGACTTAATCTCTATAAGGTCCAGTGCACCAACCATATTTTAAAGCCCCTCAATGAGCATTACGGCATAGACATCTCAGAGGCGTCTATCCTCAAGGCCATCGAGGAGCACAACAGGGTATGCCAGCTCATCCGCGCCATCGGCGATTTTCGTAAGGAGGAGCATCCCCGTATCACAGGTTATGAGTTCCATATCATTACACTGGCTACCTATGTGGTTCCCAAGTATCTCATCATTGACAAGCTGGAGGAGACGCTTGAGGAGCTGAAGACCCGTGAGCCCGATTCCAAGAACAAGTATCGCTGCCGCGTGGTTCTGGTTGGTTCCGAGATCGATGATGTGGACGTAGTAAAGCTCATTGAGGACAGCGGCGCCTATGTATGCGCCGACCGTTTCTGCTATGGTTCATTCCCCGGCCGCAATCCCATAGAGATCGCTGACGGCGAGGATCCCCTTACAGCAGTTTGCCGCAATGTTATGTACGGCAGTCAGTGCGCACGTTACATGAATATGGAAAAAATGGTGGGCCGCCGTTCACTGGTAGATGAGCTGGCCAGGGAGTACAGGGCTGACGGCATCATCTATGAGCAGATGAAGTTCTGTGACCCCTGGGCATATGAGCGCATGGTGGGTACACAGGTTATGCGTGAGGAGTACGGTTATCCGGTGCTGGCCATCGACCGTCCCTATGCAGTGGGTAGTTCCGGACAGATCCGTACCCGCGTGCAGGCATTTTGCGAGAGCGTAGAGATCAAGAAAATACAGGGAGGTGGTCACTGATGTCAAAGGAATTAGGAAGCGAGCGTCTGGGTGACCTCTATAAGCCCGGAGCAAAGGTGAGACGCCGCCGTGAGTGGCGCGGACTGCGGGATACCCTCTATGATTACAGCAGATGGCTTTATATCATGAGTATCCTGGCCAAGTTTATAATAGTACCTCGCAATATCAAGGCCATGTTCCGTTATCGCTGGATGGCCAACTATCTGGCAGTTCCCATGATGGTGGACCGTCATACTGCGGGACTTCGCGGGGCACAGCTTCGTATCTGTCATACAGAGTACGACCTCATCACCTATGATGTGGCCAAGCTTTTGTCCAATCTGTTCAAGGCCGACAGGCATCTGGGCAATGACAAAAAGATTTCTGACAAGACAGTTCTTATGGATGAGAACGAGATGACTGTTTTCATGATGGGCTTCCCCAATCTTCTGGGGCTTTCACGTGAGACACCGGCAGTGTATGTAGCGGTTCTTTTGAACCAGCACTCTGTTGAGCACTACATCGACGTGGCTCAGGAGTTCGGTCTGACTCCTGACGTATGCCCCATGCCCGAGGCAGAGGCAGGCGTGTCCATGGATGATGACTTCCCTGTTTTGGGCGCCTGCGCAGTTCAGTGCAATACCACCTGCGACGGATCCCTCATGGGTAACGGTGTCATCTCCAAGAGACTGGAGCTGGAGGATGGAGTTCCCTGCTTCCAGCTGGCTGCACCCATGCGCCACGAGATGGATGACGTTCAGGAGTATGCAGCTCAGGAGATGAGAAACTGTATCAAATTCATCGAGGAAAAGACAGGTCACAAGTGGGACTGGGATCACTATTTCAAATGTGCCAGGCAGGTCAACGAGTCCACCCGCCATCGTCAGGAGTGGCTGGACATGTCCAAGACCGATTATCCTCAGGTTATCGGAGCCAACCTGGCACTTTATACAGAGACCAACTACATGGCTATCTGCGGACGTGTTCCCGCATTTTTGGATGCTGACCGCAAGATCACCAAGCTGGCTGAGGAGGCCTATCGCAAAAAGACTAAGGTCTGCAAGGAGTACCGTCACCGCGCCATCATATGGGGCGTGCAGTCACAGTACTACACCGAGTTCTTACCCTGGCTTCAGAACTGCTGGGGCATTCTGCCTCTGACAGATATGCTGTCCATGGTATCCACCCGTGTCCTCTCCGAGGACGATAAGGAGCAGGCATACTACGATATGGCATGGCTCAACTCACACATGATCATGAGAAACCGTACTCACGGCGGATACAAGGTGCTTTTGGATGACCTCTGGGAGTTCACCGAGGAGTTCAATGCTGACATGGTCATCCTCTGGGAGCACATGAGCTGCAAGGCCCTCACCGGTATGCATGGTCAGTTTGAGGAAAAGGCCCGTGAGAAGGGTATCCACCTTATCTGGGTTTCCCACGACCTGATGGATCCCAGAGTTATACCGAGACAGGATATTCGTGACGATGTCAACCGTTACATGCGTACAGTGCTTCGTGAGGAGCCGGTAGACCCGTCACTGGAAGTGTTGGATGATGTACATTCATGGTAATACGTTTTTTCGCAAATTTTGTCAGGAAGGCTTTCTCGCGACCCGCTCCGCTCTACCTCGACTAGTCGAATGCCCGTAAAGCCCTCACTTCTAAAGTCGTGAGTGCAACGGTCATACGACGGATTCTCGGAACGCTCTCGCTTAGAAAGTCGCTGCGAAATGCCTTCCAGCCCAAAATTTGCTCGATGCAGGTGAAACAGATTTTGATATTATTAGGAGGAATTAACAGACATGAAATACTACGGAGGATGTGACTCAGGAAGCACATATACAAAGTGCGTGATCATTGACGAGACAGGAAAGATCGTATCAGACGTGACTTTGCGGTCACGCATCAATTCAGTTTTATCCTGTCAGGAGGCTCTTGACGAGGCAGTTAAAAAGGTGGACGGTCTTAACAGCGCCGAGGATCTGGAGTATCTGGTAGGTACGGGCTACGGACGCAACAAGGTCCCCTTCGCCGATGAGAATATCTCGGAGATCAGCTGCCATGCCATGGGCGTACATATGGCAGACCCTAATGTAAAGGCCATCATCGATATCGGCGGCCAGGACGTCAAGGGTATAGCAGTAGACCGGGATGGCACGGTTCTTAACTTTGCCATGAACGATAAATGTGCAGCCGGCACAGGCCGTTTCTTCGAGGCTATGGCACGTGCATTCGAGATGGAACTTTCCGAGTTCTCCAAGCTCTCTCTTCAGGCTAAAAACGTTATCCCCATCACAGCTCAGTGCACGGTTTTCGCTGAGTCAGAGGTTATCTCCCTTGTAGGTGAGGGCAAGCCCATGGATGAGATCGCTGCAGGTATCGAGCTTTCCGTTGCAAAGCGCTGCTTTGTTATGAGCAAAAAAGCAGGTGCTACGGACTCCATCACACTTACCGGCGGATGTGCAAAAAATGACGGCCTCAAGGAAGCCATCGAGAAGGTTTTGAACCTCAAGGTCATCGATCTTCCCATCGATCCCCAGCTTATGGGTGCACTTGGCGCAGCAGAGTTTGCCCGCCAGAAATCACAGGCGGCGTAAGGAGGTTATTATGGCGACATTTTTACATGTGATAGGTATCATAGCGATAGTTATAGTGTGCTTATTCGTGCTGACCTTCATAGTTTATTTCTTTAATCTGGATATGAAGCTTACGGCGGCACTTGAGCCCATTTTCTTAAAGCACTACGACAAGGTGAAGAGAGATAAGCA
>JAILEN010000050.1 GCA_024687655.1 Lachnospiraceae bacterium
AGATCAGAAGCTTTGTGGATGGGACTTTCGGGGTCGACATTACTGGTGGGAAAGAAATAGTGTTATAAAAGATTAAACATGAACGGGTAACTGCGTTTCGGCGCAGTTATCCGCTTTTTTATTTCTTTTTGATGGTCGGAGGATTCCATGTCTCAAGGGCTTTCATATCGGGAAGATATATTCTCATAAACAGGTGAAATCCATCCTCTGCTGTAGGCAGTATATACATATCAGACTCTGCAGAGGTATTTGAGGTGAGCAATATATCGAGCGAACCGTCGTCATTAAGCTTGAAATCAGAGCGATCATTCACGCAATATCTGTCCATCGGATTTGCAATAAGGAAGTCGTCGTTGGCGTAAGCTGTTATCGACCAAAATCCCTTGTTAAGCACTGGGGGCAGTGTCTCAAAATGCAGAATATAATCCTTCTTTCCGTCGAATTTCTCGCCATTCTCATCGGCTACACACTTGGGATATATTGCAACCTCCGTTGTGTTAGCACCAAAGCCTGATACAGCTACAGCCGCACGATAGGTATATTCGGTTTTGAAATCACCTATGGGTTCACCGAAGTAGTTCCAGATACCCAGTTTTTTACAGAAAGAAAACGCAGATGCAGCTATATCGGTGTAGAACTTTTTGAGCATTGTTTTCCAACCGTCACCGTTTTCATCGTTCAATATCGCCTGATCAAAGATAAGTCCGGCACCGACTTTAAGACTTGCGATCTTGTCTGTTTTGGGCGTGTCGGCATCTGCAGGAGGATTATCTGTCATAAGCTCGTTGGCAAGTCCGAAGAATGTCTGGGCGTTCATCTTTGCCACATCCTGTACGGGGATAATGTCGGTTCTTATCGCTTTGCCCGCAAGTACGGCATTGTTGTGAGCTTCTCCGGATAGATAAACGCTAAGAGGACATATGTCCATGCCATCCTGAATCTTTATAACATTTTGCAGATCGTAGCTACCGTTTAATATCACTCTTCCCAAGACCCAGGATATACGTGTGGGCAGTTCCACTTTTATAACATTTTCCGGTAACTTTGTCGCATCACCTTTTTTCACAAAAGCGTATATGCCGGCTTTGTCCACAACCGCTGTTGTGTTGGACCATGCATCCATTATCTGCATTTCCATAAACCTGTCTGTCTGAGGAAGCGTCAGGATCATCGGTTCATTCTTAAGATCGACGATGATCTGGGTGTAAAGTGTATCGACGTTCATGGTTACAACGGATTTGTTGGCGGCAGTAGCAAGACTGCGGGCATGAACAAGGGTGTTGGAGGGCAGTGTCTTTGCAGTCATATCCATAAGTACCAATGGATATGAAAAGATATATGCTTCTTCAGCAAGTGCCCATAATTCTTCATTTGATTCGTATGTATTGTTCATTTTCCATTCCTTTTCTTGTCGTTCTTTGGACTATAGTGAAAACATATGTATATTCTATTATCTGCCGTATTGAATGTCAATTCTGCTTGTTTCCTGATGGCAGGTTGATGATAGATGAAAAGAATATAGGACATATGATTCTTAATATGTGTTAGAATAATAAGTATGGATTCTACAATGTGGTAACAAAATGTAATTGATATGAAAGTGAGCGATTTATGATACAGATATTACTTATTCCATTCCTTGGGACATCTTTGGGCGCGGCCTGTGTGTTTTTCTTTAAAAACCGGATAAGTGAGAGGCTTCAAAGGATATTTACCGGATTTGCATCCGGCGTAATGGTCTCGGCATCATTCTTTTCCCTGTTGTTGCCTGCGCTTGAACAGACGGAAAGTATGGGGAAGATTGGCTTTTTGCCTGTATCGATCGGATTTGCCATAGGCATGATGTTTTTGCTTGTGCTTGATCTTATAATACCCCACATTCATCTTGACAGTAGTGAGGAGGGACCAAGCAGTGGACTTAAGAGGACGACGAAACTGGTGCTTGCAGTCACGCTGCATAATATTCCCGAAGGCATGGCTGTCGGAATAGTGTGTGCCGGCTGGATGTATGGCAACACCACGGTATCCTTCGCCGGCGCATTGTCTTTGGCAATAGGAATAGCGATTCAGAATTTTCCGGAAGGAGCGATAGTGTCAATGCCGCTTTTGGCTGAGGGAACTTCTAAGTGGAAGACATTTATGTATGGTGTTTTATCCGGGATAGTTGAGCCTTTAGGCGCACTTTTGGTTATTTTGGCTGCAGGAATCTTTGTGCCGGTGATGCCGTATTTTTTAAGTTTTGCGGCAGGAGCCATGATTTATGTAGTGGTTGAGGAATTGATCCCTGAGATGTCTGAAGGTGAACACTCCAATATTGGTACCATCAGTTTTGCGTTGGGCTTTGTTCTTATGATGGCATTGGATGTTGGGCTTGGATGATCATTGCGGCAAAGAGGAGGATGATGTAGTATTCGATAATAAATGATTAAATTAACAGAGTGCAGACTGTCAGAGGTCTGCACTTTGTTTTTCGTAAGAAAAAACTTGACATAAAACATTTGACCAAATATAATATGACCAAAGATAAGTGATGCAAATCATTCAGATAGGAGGATAAGAATATGACATTTTATGATCAGAGCGTAATTGCAGCTAATGGTGAAGAGATATCCATGAAGGATTATGAAGGAAAGGTTGTCCTTGTGGTAAATACGGCGACAGGATGTGGGTTTACACCTCACTACAAGGATCTTGAGGCCA
>JAILEN010000067.1 GCA_024687655.1 Lachnospiraceae bacterium
ATAACCAATGGCAGATTGGGAGGCTTCAAAGAAAACCCGATAGCATAGAATATGTTGTATTCGATGCACTAAAGAACACTATCCACAATGTGGATTTAAAAGGAATGACTGTCCGCTTAAGGTAAAAAAGAGCTGTGATGGAGCCTGAAAAAGCATAAAAAAAAAGACCTCCGGGGACTGATCCCCGGAGGCTTCGTAAGAAAGGAGTCACTCAAAATAGAGTTAACTTATATTCCAGCTTATATGTAGATCCCGGACAACTGCCGGAAACATACTTAGCCTTATATCTCCTTGATGCATAATCCATGGCCTGACAGCAAAGAGGGTATCGTGTACCATGCTTGGCTCCAAACTGCCCACTCACATTGAGAACATCTTCCACTTCCCTTGCCGTAAGCGTCACCACTTTCTCACCATTACGCTTTCTGTTTGTCAGCATCTCTATTTCCTCATCTCCAACCATTTCATATTTATACATGGCTTTCTCCTCCTTTGCCTTTGATATGATGACCATAGCACAATTATTCTGCCCTGTATAGATAAGTCGTGGTATGTTTTTTGTGTATTGGTTGTTGTATTGTGATAAGGAGAAATCCAGGAAAATCAATGCTTGGCTGGCATTTTGTCACACAAAAATTTTTTTTGATTTTTGCCAATATTATCATACAATATCCTCGTGTGAAAGTGCTATGATCGATTATACTACTTACTGAACATCGCGTGCTTCTACCTACTCCTCGTCAAAACTCAACTAATATCTTTCACTCCTCGTATTAGTATATGTTCAACATTGTTCTTTTGGTCCTCTAACTATGAGGACTCTATGCCTATTATTATATTATCTGGATCATTTAGATCTACCTCTCTTTTCAGATATTTGGTTAATGTATGCTTCTCTTTATGCACCCAAGCCTCTGTCTCTTCATCAGACCGGTGATCATCTCAGTATGATTTATTTGTCTTAAGAAGGACATGTATAGTATTCTAGAGAAATCCGCTCTTTCAACTCCTGCGGCATTTTTATACTATTAAGGTTTAGTCCTTTTGCAACATGCCTTATCCTCTGGTACTCACTATTATCTTCATATTCTTTTTCAAAAATAGCAAGTACCTGTGATGGATTATCTGTCAGTTCCTTAATATCCCGTTGAAGCGATGATACCGGAACATAGCAGCCTTCGTTTTCATCCTTTCTTAATCCAATGCATACATTAACTCCCCCTACTAGCTTATCAACATATAGAAAAGGCTGCTTATCATTAGATTCACCTGTAATCTTTGTAACAGATGTAAACTTTGTAATCATAGGTAACGCTTCAATCTTCAGCGTAGTTGTTCCATCATTTCTAAACGATATCTCCGATGTCTTAAGTTTGTTATCTACACAGCGACGAAAAAAGTCTTCTGAATGGTTCTCTATGATTTCTCCTTTTTCATTTACCAGATTCAAGCCCGTCAGATGCTGATAGTTTCGCGCCAGAAAAACAATCTCAATATACTCAATGTTATTAGTTATTGCATCCCTATATATTACAATAAATCTCTTATTACATAGGATATCTCTATAGCTTTTGGCGCAATTCATTGCTGTTCTTCGCGCACTTTCCAATTCATATTTGCCCACAAGATTTCCTCCAGATGTAGAATTAAAAAGGGAGAGGTCTGACCAATGCCAAACTCACTCCCCTTTAAGGCTAATTTTAGTGTTGTCTGCCAACGACCCTTTCGGGTAAAGTACAGGCTTTAGTGTCCCCTGCGGACGGTTGGGTGCAATTCACCCAACAAACGATTCAGATTTAGGTGTTAGCCCACCGAAAGTAGCACGCTACCTCCACTAAAAGTATAACACGCGAATAAACTTAAGACAATCTTTTTTTGACATTCCTAGATTGTACATTCTTAGCTTTTACGTTACACTTAACAAAACATAGTACGGCCAAAAACCCCAGACAGAGGTGTACTGTTATACTTCCTGTTCGCGGCGGGCGCGCTCGTTGGTGTCAAGGGTTGCACCGAAGACGAAGAAGCGGTCATAAAGGTATTCGGTGATAAAATTTGTGCACATGGTAAGTGCCATCACCAAAAAGTCATTCCAGCCGCAGGTCTCGGCCAGGTAGTTGCCCCCGATGGTGGTCACCGGAGTGAACACTGCGTAAAATGCCGCCACTTTTAGCATGGCGATGGGAATATTATTAGCCGACTGGAAGGTGAACTGGCGATTGAGGGTGAAATTCCACAGTACGGAAAGCACCAGTGCTATGAGGTAGCAGGGCCAGTAGGGCCAGTCCGTCAAAAGCTCCAGCAATGTAAACGACACTGTCTCTATTATCCCCGCAGAAATCGAGAACAGCGTAAATTTAACCGCCCGCATGGTTTCTTTTTTCTTTTCCATAATTTCCTCCTTAAAGATCCTTCGCTTCGCTCAGGATGACAATGGCATCGTGTCATTCTGAGGAGCGTATGCGACGAAGAATCTAAATTGAATTCAATCTTTCAAAATTCTTCTTATTGCAGCGGTACAGGTCTTTGAAGACCTCAAACTGCCGGTCGTATACATCTTTATGCTTGTCCCGCGGATAAAAAGTCTTTTCCGCAGGAATGAGTCCTGCTATATCCTCCATGGTATCCACGATACCAAGTCCCACCGACATGATGGCAGCCGCACCCACGGAGCCCACATTTTGAGGAGACTTCACCACCTCGATGGTATGGCCCGTGATATCGGAAAGGATCTGGCAGGTTACATCGGAAAGTGCTCCACCGCCCACGAATCTGATGGGATCCTTTATGCCGATCTTTTTCTTCTGGCACTCCAGCATCCATCTGATATGATAGCACACACCCTCAAGGACTGCACGGATCATATCACGCTTTCCGTTTTCCAGGGAGACGTTGAAAAACATGCCTCTGGAATTGGGATCCTCAAAGGGACAGCGGTTACCATGCAGCCAGGGAGTAAATATCACTCCGTTGGCTCCCGCAGGCTCCTCTGCCACCACCTGTGTCATATATTCGTAGAGACTGGTGTATACCTTCTCCGGGGAACCGGTGATATCGTTGTGCTCCAGATACACTCCGATCTCGTCCAGTGCCAGATGGTTTTTAACCCACTCCAAACACTTGCCCGCAGTCTCCATTTCCGCAAAGTAATTGTACTTATCGGCCTGGGCTCCCACTATGGCTGCTATCATATTATCAGCATCCACCATCTGGTGGTCCACTATGGTGATGACCCAGCCTGAGGTACCGGAATAGATATGGGTATCCCCGGTCCTTACACAGCCGGCTCCCACTCCGATAAGAGTGGCGTCTCCGCCTCCGCCAAATACGGGAATGCCCGGCACCAGTGACAGATCCTTTGCCGCCTCAGGCAGGAGCACTCCCGCCTGATCTGTGGTGGCGATGATCCTGGGCAAATGTGACATGTTTATGCCGAACATGTCACAGAGGCGCTTGCTCCAGCCCCTGTGGCCTGCCCTGGTATCATATAAAAGGGTACCGTAGGCCGAGTCCTCGGTCATTACAAATTCCCCTGTGCACCGGAGGATGAAATACTCCTTTACATCCAGCCACTTATGCACCTTTGCAAAGACCTCGGGCTCGTGTGCCTCCACCCATTTATATTTCCACATGGGATCCTTTACCGATGAGGATACCGCACCGGTGATCATCAGGGACGGAATAAGTTTGAATATGTTCGCCCCTGCGATCTGTATGCCGTTTGCGATGCCCCGCTTTATCTCCTCGGTGGCACGCTGGTCCATGTAGCTCATGGGGCGCCTTAAGGGCTGTCCCTTTTCATCTACAAGTACCAGGCCCTGCATCTGTGAACAAAATGATATGCCGCTTATCTGTTCTGCCGGAATACCGCTTTTTTTCAGGACTGTCCTGGTGGACTCCTTCATGGCATCCCACCATTCGGATGTGTCCTGCTCAGCCCCTCCATTATCCAGGACATACAAACCGTATTCGTATGTTGCACCGGCGATAAGCTCTATGTTCTCCCCTATTTTGAACACGCAGGTTTTGATCCCCGTGGTGCCTATATCATATGCGATCACATATTTTTCTGACATTAACTCTCTCCCTAAGATCCTTCGCGACCCTCAGGATGACAAGTCACCTGTCATTCTGAGAGCGTAGCCCTAAGAATCTTTTTACGAAATCCCATACATGATAAAAGATAACAGCTGCTTCTCCAGGGTGGCTTCGTCCACCTTGTCACCCAGATAGATGTTCATACGTTTTTTGTAGTAATCGCAGCTTAATGAAAAATGCAGCATCATAAGAAGGTTATCAAAGAAAAAAGCAAGCATCGCCGGTTCGGCATCCTTTTTTACCAAGCCCTTTGATCTCGCTTTTTTTATAACCGATGTGTATATTGCCGCAGACTCGCCCTCTATGCGCTCCGCCATCTCACCTGCATCCGCTCCGCTCTCCGCAGAGGTGATGCTGTGGTACATGCGAAAATAGGCCTCATGATCCCTGGCATAGACAACGCAGGCATGGATGAGACCTCTCATCATCTCCTCCAGCGAAGCCGCCTCATCCGCAGCCTTGCCCAAAACCTCGGAAAGACTCTCCATACTGTGATCAAGGCATGCGAAAAACAAAGCCTCCTTGTCAGCGTAGTACTTGTATATGACTCCTACGCTGACGCCGGACTTTTTCGCTATGGATCTGATGCTGGATCTGAACAACCCTCTCTCCCCAAATTCCTCGGTGGCCGTTTCCAATATACACTTTTGTTTTTCCTCGGTCAGTTTCTGGTTCATCTATTTCAATTTGGAATACTTCATCACATAGACCTTGCGCTCAATGGCTGTACTGAGACCGCCAATGGGAGGTATGTTCCCTGCAAAACGGGCCAAAAATGCAGCCTGGGCTCCCTTTTCCAAAACCATGCATACGGCCTCTGCCTCATCCTTGTTCTTACCTACACAGATGGCTCCATTACCTGTGACCAGCGCGGCAGCCCTGCCGTTCATGGCGTTTTTGATCTGTGCCTCGGAATAATCAGCCGGCAGACAGCGGATCAATGTGCCTGCTATCTGAGCCAGGTCATCAATGTAGGGCTTCATATCCTGTCCGTAGCCGCTCATGATCTTCACATAAGGGGTCTCCGTACGCACTACGGCTCCGATGGAATCATCCCTGCAGTATTCCCTGAATCTCCTGACCTGGACCTCATCGCACCAGGTATAGCACTTGCCGGTATCGTCTACTGTCCTCACTCTCTCCCCAACGTACTTCTCATAGCAACGGCCCGTCACGTATTCCAGGGCGTGGGCTATGTCAAAGGCGTTGTCATAATCCTTGCCCAGACATACCGCTCCGTGGTATCTCATCAAAACGGTATTGGCCAGAGGATTGTCGGATATAGCCTTGGCTACGTTATTCTTCAGAGTCTTTGTGGATGAAAGGCCATATACCGCTGTGGGTATGACCGGTCCCAAAAGCTCTGCGTTTTCCCTGCCGTAACTTTCTATATCCTTGATCTTTCTGCCTATGATGGAAAGTGCGGATGCGTTGTTCTGATGGGTATGTACTATAAAGTTGGCATCCTTTCTCAGCTTGTACCCTTCCGCATGAACTCCCTTTTCACTGGAGGGCTTCACGTCTCCCTCATAGGAACAGTCGGATATCTTTACCAAAACGATGTCATCGGGCGTCAGTGAATCATATGCTTTGCCGCTGGGGGTAATGACAAAATGGGTGTCACTGACACGGGCGGAAATGTTGCCCCATGTACGGGCGATGAGTCCCGTCTCCAAAAGTTCGTGTCCCGCCTTGATGACCAGATCCTTTGCTTCCTGTATACTATACGCCATAAATAACTCCTTTATATCCGAATACTGAATTTCGCTATGAACTACTTACCCAGCACATCGCACTTTGAGAATACTCTGTCGAAGCGTGCGATGACGTCATCGATCATCTCCTCGGTGTATGCGGCGCTGGTGTACAGACGTGATCCTGCCAGGGTGATGATGCCCTCTGCCATATAGGCTGCTCCGATGTGCTCCATCTCCTTGCGGCGTACATCCGTCTCCTTCATAACATCGGGGATGGTCCAGGGCTTGGACCAGTCGATGAAGAAATGCATGGTACCCGCATTGTCCAGGTGGCAGATGGAACCCTGGTTGAATGCCACGAAGGGCAGATTGTACTTCTTAATGGACTCCTGGAGCCCCTTTGTAAGTCTGTCGCCCATACGTCCTGCCTGCTCGCAGGCATTGGTGCGCTCGATCTCACAGATGGCATGATAACCGGCCACACATGAAATGGGTGTAGCTGCAAGTGTGCCGCCGCAGAGCGCCTTCTTGATCTTCTTGCCGGATGCGTCCAGACCTGCTCCCAGGTGAGCCATGCAGTCCTTGTGTCCGCCGATACCGCCTGCTCCGGGATATCCGCCTGCAATGGCCTTTCCGAAGATGGTAAGATCAGGATCTACTCCGAAGTAACCCTGAGCACAGGATGTACCAAGTCTGAAGCCGGTAACCACCTCATCAAAGATCAGAAGTGCATCGTACTTGTGAGCCAGTCTCTCACAGCCCTTGATGAACTCCTTGGAAACAGGGCGTGTACCTGACTCGGGACCAACGGGCTCGATATATATGGCAGCTGTGCCGCCGTTCACCTTATTCCTTTTAAGTTTCTTCTCCAGATCGTTTAGATCGTTGGGAAAGAACTCATCCGTATGTTTAAATACAAAGTTGGGAACACCGCGAGACTGAAGCCCCTTTGTGCCGGGGATACGAATACCGAAGGCAAGCTGATCAGACCAGCCGTGATAGGCGCCACCCATCTTTAAAATATTCTTGTTTCCTGTCTTAAGACGAGCGATACGAGCTGCAGCCATGCATGCCTCTGTACCGGAACCAAGCATCCTGAACATCTCAACTGAAGGAACCAGCTCAGAAATCTTTTTAGCCAGCTTGTACTCATACTCATGGAAAAGTCCTGTGGAAGGTCCGCAGGTATTCAGAAGCTCGATGACCGGCTCCCTGACCTCCTTCATATTACTGCCCAAAACGGTGGGACCGCCGGCCTGGAGCAGATCATAATACTCATTACCGTCGATATCGTAAAGCTTGGCACCCTCTGCCTTGGTTATAACTATGGGGAAAGGATAATTGAAAGCCAGGTTGTGCTGGACTCCACCGGGGATAACCTCCTTTGCCTCAGAAATCATCTCCTTGGACTTTTTGCATTTCTTCTCGAAATACTCATCTTCATATTCCTTAAGCGCCGCAGATGTAACAGTATAAACCGGCTTTTTGATAAGCTCGTCAAGCTGCTTGGTAACAGCCTCCGCATCCAGATATTCGTCGATCGCAAATCCATTGTATGCCATAGTACTTTTCCTCCTTTAAAGATTCTTCGCTTCGCTCAGAATGACAGTTTATTATTTCTTTGCGTGAACCGCCGTTCACACCTTGATACAATAATACTCCTTCGCTGTCTTATCCGTCAAATAAAAAAATGGGAGCTGCTTTTGTGCAACTCCCACAAAATATTATGCCATCACGTCTTTCATTGATTTTGTCCTGGCTTTGTACTCCTCCAAAAAGCTCCCATGGTTAACCTCGATGAAGGGGATATCCTCATTGGCGGCGGCCTGCTCCAGTTCGTAGGCCTTCTCACCCAGTTCGGCCAGGCCTACTGTCCGCAGGTTATTCTTTAAGGCATGTATCTGTATCCTGTAATCCTCAAAGTTCTTATCACTCAGACATTTTTCAAGGGAAGCAGCCTTTTCCTCCTGCGCCGCCACAAAGTCCTGCAATATCTCCGTGTACAGGCTCATATCATCTGCACAGTATCTGAGTCCCGCACTGCCATCTATTCCGATCGACGCCAGTTTCTCCAGCAGATCTTCGCTGTCCGGCGCTGAAGCTTCCTCGTCCTCCGGCTCAAAGGTGAGTATCTCCGCATCAGGATCGATATCCGGTTCAAAAGTGAGCACTTCCAGTTCCTCTTTCTCCTTTTCTTCTGTTTTCTTTTTGATCAAAATATCAGCCGGCAGGAAGGATATGAGTTTTTCCTTCATGGCATCTACTTCAATGGGCTTAGAGACATAGTCGTCGAAGCCGGCCTTTAAGTACATCTCCTTGGCCCCGGCTACGGCATTGGCGGTCATGGCTATCACCCTGGTGTCCTCTGATAAAAGCTTCTCCTGCCGCATCTTTTCCAGGGTCTCCACTCCGTTCATCTCCGGCATCATGTGATCCAGGCCGATAAGCTGGTAATCCTTCTTTTTTACCATCTCGATACACTCGGCTCCGGAATTGGCAAGATCCGGCTCGATGCCGAAAATGCTCAACAGCTTTTTGGCCACCTTCAGGTTCATGGGATTGTCATCCACGATAAGCACTCTGGCCCCAGGCGCCTCAAACTCATCCTCCAGGCTAAGATCCGTATCGCTGATCACGATGCGCTGTGTATAATCTCCCACCGGAGTGGCATCTGCGATGCGCTGTATCACATTGAAGGAAAAGGTAGATCCCACGCCATAGGTACTCTCCACCTCCAGCTTTGTGCCCATCATCTCCAGCAGATGCCGGACTATGGACATGCCCAGTCCCACTCCCTCGATGTTACGGTTGCGCTCCTCATCCAGCCGCGTAAACTCATTGAAAAGAGTATCCAGTTCCTCCTTTTTGATGCCAATACCCGTGTCGGCAACCACCACTCTCATGGTGACGTTTTTGTCATTTTCGGAAACCTTGATAAAATCAAGCCTGACGCTGCCCTTTTCAGTATACTTTATGGCGTTGGTCAAAAGATTGGATATGACCTTATTAAGTCTCACATCATCACCAAACAAGGCCGCCGGCAGGTTTTCATCCACGTTCACTATAAACTCCAGCCCCCTTGACCTGGCTCTGCTCTGCATGGACAGCACTATGTTTTTCACAAAGGCAGCCAGATCATACTGAACGATGACCAGTTCCATTTTGCCATCCTCTATCTTGGAAAAGTCAAGGATGGTATTGATAAGGGAAAGCAGTGACTTGCCTGCTGTCTGGATATCTCTGGAGTATTCTGCGATATCATCATTGTCCGTCTCCCTGAGGATCATCTCGTTCATGCCCAGCATGGCATTGATGGGGGTACGGATATCATGGGACATCTGAGCTAAAAACAGGGTCTTGGCACGATTGGCAGAATCCGCCCTCTCCCTCTCCCTGGCCAGAGACTCGATGAGGATGGCATCGGGACTCTCCACGGTATAGAAAAGCGCCAGATCCACCAGAGTAAGACTTATACCCGAGATCAAAAGTGTGGGATACTTGCCCTGCAAAATGGCTGTCCCCAGGACCACTATATTGGAAACGAAGATTGCAAAAAAACTTTTACTGTCCATTTTCTTCCTGAAGCGGATCAAAAGCACCGTTCCTATTATGAAGTAAAAATATGCCGAAACAAAAGCTATCATGGCAAAGGCGCCCCAGGAATAATTTCCGTAGGCCGTCTCTTCATATTCAAAGGGTAAAAAGGTAGATGCCAGAACGCCTATCACAAGAGGTATGGCATGATAGAGCTTGAAGCCCACCCTGCCGAAAGCCAGGAATCGCAGATACAGATAGAAGACGAAAAGCACCGCTATCATTGAAGACATGAAAACGATGTGGCAGAAATGATTGAGTACAATGGGGATCTCCTGGACATGATTGATGGTATAGACAGTGATCATGTCAAAGGCCATATATACAATGGAAAGCGTGAGCATGGCTGAAAAAAGCCGGTGCCCTGAGGTCCTGCGTCTCTTTACGGAGAAATAGATCCCCGCGATATACAGAAGTACAAGCATGCAAAATATCTGTCCCTTTATAGATAGGACGTACGCATACATTTAAAATCCCTCCCCATAAAATTCCATCGAATCGCAAACGTGTCTCTTATTGAAATCCTGATCCCATGTCCTCGACTCGCAAACGTGTCTCTTATTGAAATCCTAATCCCATGTCCTCGACTCGCAAACGTATCTCTTATTGAAATCCTAATCCCATGTCCTCGACTCGCAAACGCTTCGCTTGTTGCTCGTATCCTTCGTCCTTGCGGGCTCAGTCAGTTTTTGAACGAGTGCACCGGTGCCGGGATGCGCCCCTCTCGGGCGATAAACCTGTCACATGAGAAATTATTCACCGGCATGATGGGCGCACGGCCAAGCAGTCCTCCGAATTCCACACAGTCGCCCACATCCTTTCCGATAGCAGGAATGATACGGACCGCCGTGGTCTTGGCGTTGATCATGCCCAGCGCCATCTCATCGGCAATGATACCGGAAATAGTGGCAGCCGATGTGTCACCCGGAACCGCTATCATATCCAGACCCACAGAGCACACGCAGGTCATGGCCTCCAGCTTCTCAATAGTAAGTGCCCCGTCTGTCACGGCATCGATCATTCCCTGATCCTCACTGACGGGTATGAACGCACCCGAGAGTCCGCCCACATATGAGGATGCCATGATGCCGCCCTTTTTCACCTGATCATTTAAAAGTGCCAGTGCCGCCGTGGTACCCGGTGCGCCTGCACGTTCCAGTCCTATCTCCTCCAGGATACCGGCTACCGAATCACCTATGGCAGGTGTGGGTGCCAGAGACAGATCCACTATGCCAAAGGGTATGCCCAGCTCAGCGGATGCACGCTTGGCCACCAGCTGGCCCACACGGGTAACCTTGAATGCCGTCTTTTTAATAGTCTCGCAGAGCACCTCGAAGCTCTCGCCTCTCACCTCTTCCAGCGCACGCTTTACAACACCCGGACCTGATACGCCCACATTGATGACGGCGTCTCCCTCGGTAACACCGTGAAAGGCTCCCGCCATAAAGGGGTTGTCGTCAGTGGGATTACAGAAGACCACCAGCTTTGCGTCTCCCATGCCGTCAGCATCGGCGGTAGCCTCTGCTGTCTGTCTGATGATCTCACCCATGAGGCGGACCGCATCCATATTGATACCAACCCTGGTGGAGCCCAGCACTACGGAACTGCATACTCTCTCAGTACAGCTGAGTGCCTGGGGTATTGAATTGATCAAAAGCTCGTCTGCCCTCGTCATGCCCTTAGGCACCAGAGCAGAATATCCTCCGATAAAGTTCACCCCCAGCTCCGAAGCCACGCGGTCAAGTGTACGTGCGATCTGTACAAAGTCCTCCGGCTTTCTGCAGGCAGCCTCTCCTATGAGGCTGATGGGAGTCACGGAGATACGCTTGTTTACAATGGGCACTCCGTATTCGCGCTCGATCTTTTTTCCTACGGATACCAGATCACCGGCCACATTTTTTATCTTGTTGTATATCTTGTCACAGAGGATATCCAGATCGGGATCGATACAGTCCTTTAAATTGATGCCCACCGTGATGGTGCGCACATCCAGGTTCTCCTCCGAGACCATTTTGTTTGTTTCGGTTACTTCAAATATATTTATCATTTTTTACTCCTATGATGCACTCGAATTACTCCATGCTTCGCATTCTCGCTATTCTATAAACATTCGCAATCCGCACTATCGCGCTACTTGCTCATGTTTAGCGGGTTTCAAATTGAAAACTGTCTTTGTGCAAGCACAATCCAGTTTTCACTTTTAAACCCTGTGCATCATCTCAAATATTTCTTCCTTCTGTACCCGGATCTCCACTCCGATCTCCTCACCGATCTGCGCCAGTTCCTTCTGACATTCGTCAAAGGGCTTGTCGGAAGTGGTCAGGTCTGCGATCAGCATCATATGGAACAGTCCCTGTACTATGGTCTGGGATATGTCCAAAACATTGATGTGGTTGTTCGCCAGATACGTGGTTATCTTTGCAATGATTCCCACCGTGTCCTTACCAACAACTGTTACTATAGTTCTGTTTTTATTCTCCATTTTTCTCTCTCCTTACTTTCTATTTAGCGCTGTAGTCTAGTCCGGGCGGCCGGCGCATCCGGTAGTATATGTTTTCACTAGTCGCTTTGCTGCTATATTATTGTTTGCTTGAAAAACCCTTCAAGAAAACCAGAGGCTAGCAAACAATAATCATAAGCTCAGTGTTCGCCTGCGTTTAACGCGTCTGCGGCGCGATCGCTCCGC
>JAILEN010000089.1 GCA_024687655.1 Lachnospiraceae bacterium
CCATATTAACTATCTTTCCGATTTCTCGTGAGCATGAGTCCACCGCAACTCGGAAAAACGAGTTACTTGTGGACATCATGACTCACTCGAAATCTTATTTAATTATTTTATTAAACTCATATGGTGTGTTCTGGTATACGTAGTAGTTCAGCCAGTTGGTATACAGCGTGTTGGCATGACCTCTCCACTGGAGCATGGGCTTTTGGGTGGGGTCGTTGCCGGGGTAATAATTAATAGGAAGATCCACGTAGTCCAGACCCTTGTCCATGTCACGCCTGTACTCCTTGTCCAGGGTATAGCGGTCATACTCGGGGTGGCCCATGCAGTAGATGGCACTGCCGTCATTTTTCATGCATAACAAAAGACCAGCCTCCTCGGACTCCGCCAGGATAACTACATCATCGATGGCTGAGACCTCCTCAGTGATCACAGTGGTATTCCTGCTGTGTGGCGTATAAAAATAGTCGTCAAAGCCCCGGACCAGAGGTACCTTTCTGTGCTGCACCCTGTGCTTATATACTCCGAAGATCTTTTTATCCACTATGTGCTTTTTGATGCCGTAATCGTGATAAAGGGCGGCCTGAGCTCCCCAGCACAGATACAGCACGGAAGTCACGTGGGTCTTGGCCCAATCCATGACCCCGGTGATCTCGTCCCAGTACTGCACATCCTCAAATTCCATCAACTCCACCGGCGCCCCGGTCACAATGAGCCCGTCGAAGTAATCCTCCTTCACGTCAGCCCAGGTCTCATAGAAATTGTTGAGGTGGGATCTGGAGGTGTGGGTGGACTCATAGCTTTCCGTAGTAAGGAAAGAAATGTCACACTGCAAAGGCGTATTGGAAAGCATGCGAAGTATCTGCAGCTCCGTGTCCTCCTTAAGGGGCATCAGGTTCATGATGGCGATCTTAAGGGGCCTGATGTCCTGATGCAGGGCGCGGTCCTCATCCATTACAAATATGTTTTCCTGCTCAAGTATGGTGTATGCAGGAAGATTTCGCTGAGTTCTGATAGGCATGTAAGTCCTCCTAAGATTGTATCATTTCCATAAGGCCTGCTTCATCTATCACCGGAATGCCCAGGACGTTGGCTTTGTCCAGCTTTGATCCCGCCGCCTCGCCTGCCAACAGGTAGTCCGTCTTTTTGGAAACCGAACCGGTAACACGGCCTCCGTTTTTTTCGATAAGCTCCGCCGCCTCGCTGCGGCCTATGGAAGGAAGTGTACCTGTTATAACAAATGTCTTGCCGGCAAGTGTGTCCGACAGGCCCTCTGTTTCATGTTTTGTGAAGTTGAGCCCCCGGTCCTTAAGCCTCATTATGACCGATCTGTTGGCCTCCTGGGCAAAATAGTCGTGGATACACTGCGCTGTCACCTCTCCCACATCTGACACCTGTGTCAGTTCCTCCGTGGTTGCGTTCATGAGGATGTCCATATCCTTAAAGTGGGACATCAGCTCTTTCGCTGCAGACTTACCCACATTGGGGATACCCAGTCCAGTCAGCAGCCTCTCCGGCTCGTTGGTTCTGGATTCATCTATCACTGCAAGTAGCTTGTCCGTATTCTTTTCCTTACCGATGATGCCCAGATCAATGAGTTCATCCCTGTGGTCCTTCAGGCTGTAGATATCGGCCACATCATTTAAAAAGCCCTTGTCCACCAGATCCTCGATATAGACCGTGCCAAAGCCCTTCAGGTCCATGGCCTCCCGGCTCACAAAGTGGATGATGTTCCTGACTCTCTGTGCGGGGCATGCTGCCGAAGTACATCTGATATCCGCCGTCCCCTCCTCTCGCAGGGTCCTAGCTCCGCAAACCGGGCAGGTGTCTGGTATCCTGAAAACGGAAGCTGATGTCTTTTTTGCCAGCGACTTTATCTTGGGAATGATCTCCCCGGACTTGTAGACCAGCACCGAATCCCCGATGTCGATCCCCAGATCGTCGATAAAGTCCTGGTTGTGAAGGGTGGCCCGGCTCACCGTGGTGCCGCAGAGCCTGATGGGCGTAAACACCGCCGTAGGATTGATCCTGCCGGTCCTGCCCACGGAAAGCTCTATGTCTAAAATGGTGGCCTCCTTTTCCTCCGGAGGATACTTGTAGGCCACTGCCCATCTGGGGACCTTGGCTGTAGCACCCAGGATCTCACGCTGGGCATAGGAGTTGAGCTTTACTACCGCTCCGTCTATGTCGTAGGCCAGATCTCCCCTGTGCTCACCTATGGCGGATATGGCCTCCCACACCTCGTCCGCCGTATGACAGATCCGGTAATCCTCGATAACCGGGATACCGTTTTTCTTCATATAATCATATGCCTGGGAATGGGTCTCAAACTCCATGCCCCTGACCTGCTGCAGGTTGAAGATAAACATGGACAGGCCCCTGTCCCGTACAATGGATGAATCCAACTGCCTCAGAGTCCCCGCCGCGCAGTTCCTGGGATTGGCGAAAGGACGCTTCCCCAGCATCTCCTGCATCTCATTCACATGGTCGAAGTCCTCATTTTTCATATAGACCTCACCCCGGATCTCTATATACTCCGGCGGGTCGTCCTCAAGCACCTGTACCACATCCTGGATCTGCCTGGCATTGGCGGTAACGTCCTCTCCGAACTCGATGCCGTCACCCCTGGTC
>JAILEN010000139.1 GCA_024687655.1 Lachnospiraceae bacterium
GAAGTACCCAAGCTGGCCGAAGGGGCTCCCCTGGAAAGGGAGTAGGTCGTTAATAGCGGCGCGAGGGTTCAAATCCCTCCTTCTCCGTAGAAAACAGATTGCGAAAGCGATCTGTTTTTTTTGTTGGAAAAGGCGGTTGCTTCCCGAGCGCCGTAGCGGCGCGGGCAAAAGCACCGATGCACCGCCGGTGGCGGATACAGCGAGGTGCTTTTGTGACGGTGTCCGAAGAGTCCGACGACAGGGAGGACGATTCGTTGACACCGGATGGGCCTGTTCAAATCCCTCCTTCTCCGTAGAAAACAGATTGCGAAAGCGATCTGTTTTTTTTGCCAAAAAACCTTCCGAGTGACCGGAAGGTTTTTTCATTATTATATGTATCCGCGAGGCGCTTTTCTATTTCCCTTTAAGATTCGCATTTATCACCGGCACGATATCCTCCGGCTTATAGGGCTTTGCAATATAATCATCCATACCTGCATCCAGCGCTTTTTTTACATCCGTTTCAAATGCATTGGCGGTCATTGCGACAATGGGAATTGCGGCAAGCTTCGGATCTGATATGGCCCTGATCCTCCTTGTGGTCTCCAGTCCGTCCATAACCGGCATCATAACATCCATTAATATCAGATCTATCTCACCTGGCTTTGAATCAGCCACCAGCTGATATGCCTCCACCCCGCTTTCCGCAGGCATTATCTTAAACCCGAATTTGTACAGGGTCTTTTCTGCAACCATGAGATTGATGGCAGAATCATCCACCACCAGAAGGGTGACTCCCTCGTAGTTCTTATTAAGCGCGGCCTCTCTGTCCCTGTCCACCTCAGGCTCTGATGCATCGCCACGGGAAGGCCTAAGAGGCAAAACTATGATAAACTCCGTCCCCTCATCGGGCTTCGATTCTACCTCTATGGCACCCTGCATCATATTTATGATATTTCTGACTATCACCATTCCCAGTCCGGTTCCCTGAGTCTCATGGACAGTCCCCGTCTCCTCTCTGGAATACGCCTCCCAGATATGCTTGCTGAACTCCTCCGACATACCTATGCCGTTATCCCTGACACGGATCTCATACTTGAGACTGTCGCCCCTGTCCAAAAGCCTGCCCTCCAGACAGATGCATCCTCCCTCGGGGGTATATTTGTATGCATTGGAAAGCAGGTTCAAAATGACCTGGTTAAATCTAACCTTGTCACAATCCACCAAATCATCTCCCGTGGCATCCAGATCCACCATGAAAAGCTGCTGTTTTTCTTCCATTTTAATGCGCATGATATCGGCACATTCCGAAAGCAGTTCCCTGATAGAAACCGGCGTCAGGTTAAGCTCCATCTTTCCGCTTTCGATCCTGCTCATATCCAAAATGTCGTTGATCAGGCTCATGAGATGATCCCCGGCCGCGGCTATCTTGCCCAGGTAATCCTCCACCTGCTTTTTATCATCGATCTCCTCAATAGCCAGCCTGGAAAAACCGGTGATGGCATTCATGGGAGTTCGAATATCATGGGACATATTTGAAAAGAAAACCGTCTTTGCTTCGTTGGCCCTGTTGGCCACATCTATGGCCTCCAAAAGCATCTTCTGCCTGTCTAAAAGCTCCTCCTTCTGGGCAGCAATAAGACGATCATCGTTCATCTTCTGTGCTCTGTAGTCGTCAAAGACTGCTACGGTTATGAGCAGCCTCTGTACCACCCCACCCTTTTTGTCTATCACATGGGCGTCAATCCTGATCCACTGCCCGGTATCATCGTCCTTGTATATAAACTCCCTGTTGTCGTCCTCCACAAAGAAATCCTTCGTAAGCAGTGTAATATCATCCAGCCTGTTTTTTATGCTCTCCGGTATGTCCTTAATTCTGGAACCTGCATGTGTCAAAAGTTCAATGCAACGGGATTTCTCTTCCAATGAGAAAATGTCGTCCTGCTTGACTATATTGATCTCATCCTTTTCGAAGTCCGCCAGATAGATGCAGCAATATCCCTCCGCCAGCCTTGCAATTATCTGGTTGCCAAGCTTTATCCTGCCAAGCTCCGCATCCGATATGAGGGTAGCAGAGCCAAAGGCCTTGATCGGCTTTCCGTTTTCATCGAAGGTGGTGGTATACTTGACACGGAAGGGAATGCGTCCCACGGTCAGAGGAATGTCTGCCTCCAGATGATCCTCTCCTGCGTCGACACGCCTCATCATGTCACGATACATGTCGGCGTAATCCGGAGGGAAGATCCCCATGTCAATGGCAGGCTCGGGATAATTGTGCACCAACGCCGGCAGGCCCAGATCCCTCATGCAACGATAACATGGCCGCATGTCCCTGGTCGCTATATCATACTCCCAGTTATAGATATTGATCTGCTCACTGGCGTTCTTGTATCGATACTCGATATCCTCAAGGGTATTCTGAGTTCTCTTTTCATTGGAAATGTTTCTGATGCCCTCGTAGATGACCGCACCGTCATCCGTTTTTTCTATCAAAACAAATCTGCTCTTCATGCAGACCTTGTCATAACCGCAACAATTTGAAAACACCAGATGCCAGATCTCAGCAGTCTGCTCCTGCCCGGTCCTGATACACTTTTGAACAGCCGAAAGATATGTCTGAAGATTTTCCTCGTCAAAGCAGGACTGGGGATAGGCCTTCATATAGTCCTCTTTGGAAACGTTCATCCACAACTCGGGAATGTAGCTCTCGTTGACCTCCAAAATACTGAGCGCGCCGTCCCTGTAAGAAATGACGGCCGCCGGTTCAGAATATTTTGAACTGATAATGTCGCGATAATCCATAATGTCCCCCCTAATGCCAGTGTCGTATCGCGATTATTATACCACTTTATTCCTTTTTTCACAAAAAACTGTATGCCGGAAAACGTCATTAAGCCACAATGCCCGGGATCTTAAATCTTACCTGCAGGCTGCATATAACATTGAAGCCCACCTCCCGTAGTCATCCAACGCAAAAAATGGACACACCATTTGGTGTATCCATCATCTTTTAAGAGCGATAGACGGGGGTGCGGTCGTCCGGTGGACGACGCCGCGAAGCGGCAGCACCGTCTGGTAAGAGTGCCAGTGGCACTCTTACGCAGGCGAGACCTAACCCGCGGTCTAATACCTCAAAAATACTATAAAGAAAGGACTCCCGGGCTTCCTCTTTTTCTTATGTAACCAAAACTGTAACCATAAACCTTACATATCTATGCCAAAATGCCGTGCTAACGCATCTCTATACTCATCATTTATACTGTCTAAGGGGCATCCCAAAAAGACATATTTTCCACTATCCTTACTAATAGACATATGAACGTCCCACTTACTTATTATATCCATGCCTATAAGGATATTGCCCCTCCTGTCGTAATTTACAAATATCTTATCATCATGGATTGGAACACCTGCTATACTAAAGCCTGTGATATCATGCTGAAACTTTATTGCCGGACAATTCATTTTTTCTGCATCGGTATTCGGTTTTTTATGCCTCATTCCCGCAGACTCCACTCCATAGCTTAGTTGATACGGAACTCCATTTCTAATATCAGATTTTTTTAATCCATCACAAAACAGTCTCAAAACCCTGAAAGCCCCCAGAGGAACCGTGCTTATTGAACAGCCGGTATCTATTTTTACTGAAACATCATTGAATGGTGCTGGAATAATATCAACAGTAAAAGAAGCGAGGACCTCAAAAGAACCTCCCAATCCACTACTGGATGGTTCCATCTCACTGAAAATGTATTTACTCGTCATAGGTCACTCCCTCAAGTATCTCCTCGCTGTCAAAATATACCGGAGTAATTCCTTTTTCGGACTGCATAAACCATTTAGTGTACTCCTCTGTCTCTCCCGGCCCAAAATATACCAATGTCCCCTCAACATCTTTATCATCCAACATAACCGAGTCGACAAGAAGCATGCAAGTGTCCATAATATCAGATAGTTGCGAAACCTTTACGCGCATATTGATCTTTAGATCATCAACCTTATATTTTTTCTCTGCTATCGCCATGCAACCACCTCCTACCATACTACTATAAGGTAAAATCTTTGTTACAATTTCACATCATTATAACCCCGCAGTCCCGTTTTCTTAATTATAAACTGAAACTACGGGGTTTGCAAATGTGACTCATTCAAAATGCGCACAAAAATGGACACACCTCTTAGTGTGTCCATCCATTCTGCGAGCGATAGACGGGGGTGCGGTCGTCCGGTGGACGACGCCGCGAAGCGGCAACACCGTCTGGTAAGAGTGCCAGTGGCACTCTTACGCAGGCGAGACCGAACCCGACTGTCTTTTTGTCTGAAACCCGCATAAAGAAAGGACTCCCGGGCTTCCTCTTTTTCTTATGTAACCAAAACTGTAACCAGCTATAAATAAGCAGGCATACGGTTTCTGTCATCATGATCTTTTCCACCTTTGCGAGAGCAATTATTATGCCGTTTTAGGTGCGAGTAATGAAATGACATACTCTTTAGTAACATGAAAATTTTCAACAATTTTTGAAACAATATCATTTTCCGATGAACCGGTTGCTCTCAAAATCTCTATTGCACCAGTTATCTTGTCCCGTTGTTCTTTTTTCTCCATCGCTAAACACATATCGATCTCACCATCCTTTTCTTCATACTCCAACCCAAGATTAACTGCCTTGTTAAGAAAAAATGCCGTATCCCTGTCAATATTCCTATGATCTGTCTCCATAATAACTCTATCGGCATCTTCCTTTTGATGCTTGATCACTTTCATTGCCAGCCCCAAGTCAGTGTGGAACTTTTCAAATTCATCATCAGCCATATCCACCAGAGATATCAGATTAATCCTGTAATCATTCAGGAAACGGAACAGCCGCTCGTCTTTAACATCCATCATCTCAAACAGGCTCTTCGGACCGTCCCAGGGTTTGTCTCCCAGATACACCACAGCGGTAATGATGGGAATCAGCTTGTCATCCCTGTGAAATCCATATAAGAACTCACCTCCGCTGAGTTTGATCTTTATGGTATCATTCTCAACGGACAACTTGGCATCCTCCGCGCAGGAATCCTCATTACCATTTTTCTTATATGACCGCTTGGACTCCTCTATTTGTTTAGCATATCCTATCGCATCATATAGCGCATCATATAGCGCATCCTTTACGGGCATACCATAGTGGATCTCACCCTGAATTTCTGCACCAAGTATAACGTATATTGCATTGTCATCCATCATGGCATTCCACAGCTTTAGAAGATCCCTATACTTTTGTTCTGGGACTCTTGCATTATTGCCATAGGGGATAGCTATGCTGGTTGTATCAAGTTCCTTAAGTCTATCCGGCTTTATCACTTCTTCACCGTCATAAAGCAGATAATTGAAAGCATCTGCAAAAACGGTGTTGCCGGAAAGATACTGCTTTCCTTCTATATCTAATGATCCCATCTGTCATTCTCTCTGATTGTTTGACCTTATTCTACTCTCAAATGCTTTTTATTTCAATATGGAGCAACGAATAATCAACGATTTCTACAGGACAACTTGTCTCCTATCATTTCTCTTATCAAGGTCGATCGAATTTAAATCCAATTCGACAGAGCCTTTCCTTGATTATCTTTCTTAACTTGTGCTCATCACAAATCAGTATTATACCCAGAAAGGGTATTCATTATTCACTGTCCGATGAGAACCGAAAAAATGCATTTTTTCTCTCTATATCTTTTTTACTGATTGAGAGTGCTGGCTATTATAAATATGAATCAAACAGGTAGCAGCTTAGATTTCATATTTTAGTGTTCTGCTCCAACGACAGGAAGGAGGTGGTGATACATCATTAGCAGGTAACTATTAACAAAGAACGAAAGGAAGGTGATAATAATGATTAGTAAAATAATGCCACAAACTCTATTCCGTTTTAACGGTGGTCATCCTCATTGTCGTGATCCTCGATGTCGTGCCGGACCATGGATCACAAATTATAAACAACCATTATATTCT
>JAILEN010000162.1 GCA_024687655.1 Lachnospiraceae bacterium
TATGATAACACCCGGTGCTGTTGGAAGGTAAATAAGGACCAGGTGGACAAGGTGGAGTATGCTTTCTCTGTGTATGATGGTATGGTGATAGAGGTGTTCCACATCGTCCAGTGGCTCCCGGCACATACCACGCTAAAATCAGAGACCACACTGGCCCCCAGACCGAATAAGGATGAAGGCCGGTATGAATTTGTAGGAAACGTTGCCCCGGATGAGATCCGGGACAAGTATATAGGCAAGATGGTGACGGAAATGTTCCCCCAGGGGAACCAGAACCCTATTAAGTATGTATGGGGTAACTCATAGTAGAGGGAGGCGACTATGGCAGAATTCAAATATGAAATAACAGAGAAGATAGGCGTACTTTCAGAAAGCAGCAAAGGCTGGACTAAGGAGCTTAACAAAGTCTCCTGGAACGGAGCGGAGCCCAAATATGACATCCGCGATTGGTCACCGGATCATGAAAAGATGGGGAAGGGGATAACCTTAACAGATGAAGAAGCGGAGATTCTCAAAGGCCTCTTATAATGGACGATTGACCATACAGGGCACAAAATAGATAACCCAGTTTACCCCGCATCTCCGGCGTTACAGGAGATTGTGCCCTGTATGTCAATTTATATCAAAAAGGAGCAGTAATGCAGGAAAAAGATTACGAACAAATCGCCAGAGAAAGCCACCGAAACGGCACAAACTGCGCCAGATCGGTCTATGACGCTTTCTCAGAAGTGAATATGAATAAGACCGCTGCGCCCATGCCAAGATCAGAGGGCGGAAAGTGTGGCGCAGTGCTGTCTGCAATGCAGGTGATAAAAGAGATGGATGCAGGAGATCCCCAGGCTATAGAGGATACTTTCCTGAAGGAATATGGCTCCGTCAAATGTGCAGAGCTTCGCGGCTTTTTAAGCGGCAAGTGCAATGACTATGTGGGGCTTGCGGCAAAGACAGTAGGCGAGATGGTAACACAATGACTATCATTTTAGACTACGTATCAAAAGTATATAACGGCCAGGACATCATAAAAGACTTCTACCTTTCCATAGAGGATAAAAGGATATATCAGATCGTAGGGCCAAAAGACTCCGGAAAGAGTACGATACTTAAGATCTTTTTAGGCGAGATAAAGCCGGATTCCGGGCGTGTGGCCCGTATGGGGGATTATAAGTATCCCACGCTGCAAAGTGCATATGTACCGCAGGAGAGTCATTTTAAGGCCAAAAAGAGCGCCCTATGGCATGTAAAGAAGGCACACAGAAAGGTATCGGAAGGACGCGCTATAGAAGAGCTTTCCCTATTTTTGCCGGAGGATAAGTTAAAAACACCCATAAGTGATCTGACCGAAGGAGAGAAAAGATGCGTGGAGATAGTCCGGGCACTATGTATCCCCGCGGATTTCATTGTTCTGGATGAGCCATTTGCCGAAATGGAGCAAGATCAGGCAGATAAAGCATTATCCTATATTCTTGGCAAGCAAGGTTCGCGCCCGATACTGATTTCAACACAGGAGGAGCTTCCTATTAAGGGCTCTAAGATCATCAAACTTAATTAGCGTAAGAATCAACAAAAGGAGGAAACGGTATGCAGTTCGTAGTTAAAGCCTATGATGGAGAGGGGATGCTTGAAAAAAGGATGGAAGTACGCCCCAGGCACCTGGAAGGAATGAAAAGACTCTTGGATCATATCATCTGTGCCGGGGGAATTTTGGATGACGAGGGAAAGATGAAGGGCTCTTTGATGGTCATGGAGTATGAAAGCAGAAAAGACCTGGATGATTACCTTGAAAACGAGCCGTACATGTTGGAGCATGTATGGGAAAAAGTGGAGATAGAGCCTATCAATGTGGTCATCGCTAATAAAGAGCTGGTAAATCAATAGAATTATCTTATGACGAGGGAAAGATATGGATTGTAAGTATTATAAACTTGAGATATTCATACCGACAGATCACCTTGATAAGATGCGGGAATGCTTAAAAGAAGCGGATGCCGGACATCTGGGCAACTATGACTGCGCACTCTCATATAGTCCGGTAATCAGTACCTGGCGCCCACTTGAGGGATCTAACCCGTATATCGGTAAGGTCGGAAAGATCCATATGGGAGAGGAATATAAGATAGAAGTAGCAGTGGCGGCCGAAAAACTTGATATGACGCTTGATGCGATAAAACGATGCCATCCATACGAGGAACCGGGTATCAATGTGATCCCGCTATACAGGATAGGACTGTTTTAGGTATAATGCCCATTACAAAGGCCTGCCGGGAACAGAAGAAAATCGGCAGCCCATATCTCATAGGAGGTTCCTATGAAGAATGAAGAACACAGTAACATCATGATACATCATAGGGAAAGGAATACGGTCTTCTTACCGGAGCGGCTGGGTGCTATCACCGGTACGATGTCCGCAGGGCGTACCTCTCCCGACTCCACTATGGGCCTGCTGATCTTCTGATAGAATCTGGAGGCAATAGGTGAAGCCATAGCTTCGCGCACTAGCTGTGACAGTTTGGCTGATGAATTGTCTATGAAATACCTTGTGAACATACATGACACCCTTATCTGTAAGATACCCGGTATCAGCAGCCTTTTCGGCCACTTTTATGATCCTCTATGGAGCAGGCATCAGGGGTTCCATATTCTATCAGGCCGGCATCGGCCGGATCTATTGAGATACGTCCGTCTTCAAAGAAGAAGGCGGGAATGCCAACATCCCCGATCTCTTTGCAGTGGTCAAAGATGGGGCTTTTGTCCCTAAGTCTTGTGAATTCCCCCATATTCCTTATGTTTTCGCCAATATTGATATACTCAAATTCATCCTCGCGTCCCTTTATCTGTTCATGGATGAAATCACAATATGGACACGTGGGCATTCCGTAGATCTTTATCATGGCACGATCCCTCCTTTTTCACAATTATATATGACATCAATGACAAAAGATAGGACAAATAGGATTGCATTGCTACCGGGTGGCTTACGGAAGTACGTATGGCAGTCGCTCCTGCGATATGGTATACTTCTGATTCGGAGAGAAAAAGCCAATTGGCTGAGGGTTAGAGAAGAATCTTACTATAAATATCATTGGAGGGGGCATATGCATTACATCACGACAATCAACAAACTTGCAGCAATATCCAAAAAAGTAAAGAGCACCGATCTTGTAACAGTACTGATCCAGGAGGACACCTTTCCTGCTTCAGGTTTGAGGATACCGTGGATGACGCAATGGCTGCGGTAAAGAAAAAGGACTTTGCCGCAGAGGACATCAAGCTTATTGAGGCATCAGGTTAGCAGTTCCTGGCTGAGGCGAATGAGGGATAGGCACGTTTTGGAAACAAGTAGCAGGATAAAGGATGCTGCTTTCAGAAGGACAGATTATGTCTGCTGTATCTGAGGAAGTATAGAGATGTTATAATGGCTGGATTGATGATAAGGAAGGCAGAAATGCCGGATCTTGACCGGATCATGGAGATATACGAGTATATCTAATAGGCATTGCATTGCTATGAGGTGATACGAGTGGTAGCGGATGTATTTTTTTGAACAGGATTGTAATAGGAGGAAGATATGGAACTTACATTACAAAGTGCAAAAGAAATCAATGAAGGACATGTTACGGAGGAATCACTGATACTACATTCGCTGAATGTATGTTACGCTATGGCAGGCATGGCAAGGCATTTTGGCGAGAACGAGGATCACTGGATGGGTGTAGGATATCTACATGATTACGATTATCAGGAGTATCCCGACGAACACCTTCAGCATACAAAAGAACCTCTGCTTGAAGCAGGGGTATCTGAAGATGACGTACGAGCCATCTTAAGCCACGGCTATGGAATAGTTTGTGATGTGGAGCCTGTTACAAACATGGAAAAAAGCTTGTTTGCCGTTGACGAGCTTACCGGGATAATCCAGGCATGTGCACGTATGCGCCCGAATGGCCTAACAGACCTTGAGGTAAAAAGCTTTATGAAAAAGTTTAAGGACAAAAAGTTTGCCGCAAAATGTGACCGTGAAACAATAAAAAAAGGATGCGAGATGCTCGGGATGGAAGTGCGGGAAGTGGCTGAGATATGCATTGAGGGAATGAGGCCACACGCTGAGGAGCTTGGCCTTCTCGGAACAGAACACTGATTACGCGAAGTCGTTTATGTTGGAGCAGATGTAGGTTATGGTTTATGATGAAATCGTATAAATATGGGAACCCTGACTCGTCAAACATTCTGATACAAATGGTGGATGATCATGATATAGATGTTATTGAAAACGAGGTTGAGGCAATACAGGAGGCTACAGAAGACTTCTGTCTTATTGCGATAAAAGTGGTCGATTGGAATGATGACCTGTCTCCATGGGAAGCTCTTGCAGTGTTCGGTAAGAAAGGTTTTGCCGGTCTGGCGGATAAAACATTAGAGCAGATACTGGAATATTGCAAAGATAATGGTAAGACTTATTACATTGGAGGGTATTCGCTGGCAGGATTGTTTGCATTGTGGACAGCATACCAGACTGATGTTTTTAAGGGCGTAGCCGCAGCATCTCCGTCAATGTGGTTTCCGGGATTTTTGGAGTTCATGAAGAATAACAGCATTAAGAGTCCATGTGTGTACTTAAGTCTTGGGGATAAGGAAGAGAAAACAAAGAACCCGGTTATGGCGAAAGTGGGCGATTGCATCAGAGAAGCGTATGATTGGCTAAGTGACAATGGGACAGATTGTGTTCTGGAATGGAATCAGGGTAATCATTTTAAGGATGCTGATATAAGAACCGCTAATGCCTTTAAGTGGGTACTGGAGAAATGAGTAGTGTTTTACATGACAGCGATATAAGGGATGATCTGTGTGATTATCTAGAGCAGAAATATGGTCAGGTCAGGTTTTTTGATGAGTTAGTGATCGGGAAGTCCAGGGCAGATATTGTCATGGTAACAAGAGAAGCACTCATTGGCGTGGAGATAAAAAGCGATGCTGATACCTACACCCGGTTAAAAGGGCAGATACCGGATTACGACAGGTATTTTGATAAAAATGTCCTCGCGGTTGGCAGTACACATGCCATGCATGCACCGGAGCATATCCCGGATCACTGGGGACAAGGGCTTTAAGACAAAGGAGCTTGCTGGGCAGCACGGGATCCAGAGATTGTCTTTTGCGTCGGCTGAGGACATGGAAAAGTATCTGCATATCACGCCCGGATCAGTGAGTATCATGGGACTCATGAACGATCATGATATTGCTGTGCAGCTTCTGGTGGATGAGGATGTTCTTGAAGCTTAAGCTGAATGTGGGTGACAAATACCCTCTAAAGCTTTCCGGGACATCCTCGAAAGTGAGTTGGACATCTTCAAATAAGGAGGTTGCGACGGTATCTCAAAAGGGTGTTGTGAAGGCTAAGGGAATCGGAATAGCAATTATAACAGCAAGCCATAATGGTAAAAAATATAATTGCAAGGTTACAGTGAAGGAGAAAAACAAAGTGAATGCTGAATATATATATGCTTATGTTGGGGATAAAGAATTGAAAATTAAGCTTGCTGACAATTCATCCGCTACTGCTCTTGCAGAGTACCTCTCAGATGGGGATGTAACCATTAAAATGAGCGATTACGGTAACTTTGAGAAAGTGGGAGACCTTGGTACAACCCTACCGCGAAATGACGAGGATATCACAACGGAGGCCGGAGATGTTATCCTTTATATGGGTAACAAAATAACTATATATTACGATACCAATTCATGGGACTTTACAAGGCTTGGGAAAGTACAGGGGTTTAGTCAGTCAGAACTTAAAGATATCCTTGGAGATGGTGATGTAAAAATCAGATTCTCATTAAAATGAGACGTTGACAAGTCAGTTTCATGGAGATTTTGATTGAACAAAAAAGAGATAAGAGGAGACATGGAATACCTTGATATAGTAACAGAAGAGGGAAAACCAACAGGAGAGCGGATCGAACGAAGTATTGCCCACCGTGATGGGATCATGCACAGGACAGCCCATGTCTGGATAGTTCGCCCTAAAGAGGGTGGATTCGATGTCCTGTTACAAAAAAGAAGCCAGAATAAAGAGTCCTTTCCGGGAATGTATGACACATCATCCGCGGGACATATCCCGGCAGGAGATGAGCCTCTCGATTCGGCACTCAGGGAACTTCAAGAGGAACTGGGAATAAAAGCAGTACCGGAACAGTTACATTTTGCCGGGAAGTTTCGTATCCAATACGAAAAAGAATTCCACGGTAAGATGTTTAAGGATAACGAAGTTACGACGGTATATGTGTATATGGATCCGGTAAATGACAATAATCTGATCCTTCAAGAGTCCGAGGTTGAAGATGTAAGGTGGTTTGATCTCCATGAAGTAATAAAGGAGATAAAAGCGAGCCGAAAGAGGTTTTGCGTGCCTTCGGAGGGGATCGGGATAGTAGATAGATATCTGAATAATAAGTTATGATAGGTCGGATTATGGAGTTTTATTATTTCAAACTGGAGATTTTTATCCCAAAAAACAATCTTTTCCAAATGAGAGAATGCTTAAGACAGGTTGATGCCGGGCACCTGGGCAATTATGACTGTGCGCTTTCGTACAGCATTGTAAAGAGCACCTGGAGGCCACTGGAGGGTTCCAATCCTTATATTGGTGAAGAAGGAAAGCTTCATGAGGAAGAAGAGTATAAAATTGAGGTTACAGTAGAGGCGGCAAAACTGGATGAGACCCTTTCCGCAATCAAGGCGTGCCATCCATACGAAGAGCCTGGGATTAATGTGATCCCGCTTTATAAAATAGGTTTATGAGGGAGAAAAATGCAGTTATATGATGGAAGACCGGCGGATGTAACCGGCCGTTTGGAAAAAGAGATAAGGGTGTATGACCTTCTTGATAAATTGGGGATATGGTATCAG
>JAILEN010000167.1 GCA_024687655.1 Lachnospiraceae bacterium
TCATCTCCGATGACTTCTTCGGGTTTCTGCCTCTGGCAGAAACTTCACCACGCTCAGGATGACAACGGATGTAGCCCTCATGTCATTCTGAGAGCGCAGCCCCTTGTCATTCTGAGGGCGCAGCCCGAAGAATCTTTATCTCTATAATGCACCATTATACTACTTTCTAGTGTACCTGCGCAACCTCGGGATCAGTTTTTCCATTTTTTCAGCAGCCTCATCCATCTCTTCTTCAGTAGTATTTACTGACATCGACAGTCTGATGGTGCACTCCAAAAGCGACTTGCTGAGTCCTATGGCTGAAAGAGTGTCGCTGGGAGCACGCTTGTGGGACGAGCAGGCGCTTCCCGCGGAAACATATATCCCCTCGTCCTCTAACGCATGGAGCAACACCTCGGAACGAACGTCCTCCACGGAAACGCTGATAATGTGGGGCGCCGCATTTTGCGGATCTGTGGGACCGTTGACGGTCACACCCTCAATCTTCGATATTTTATTTATAAAACTCTGTCTTAAAGATCCTTCGCTGCGCTCAGGATGACAGATATGTCCCGCAGTCTCCTCCACGGCTGCTCCCAGTCCTGCTATGGCAGGGACGTTTTCAGTGCCGGATCTGAGGCCCCACTCCTGGCCTCCTCCATATATGAGCGGCAGATACTTTACCTTTTCTCCCTTGTATAAAAAGCCGCTGCCCTTGGGTCCGTGGATCTTGTGACCTGAGGCGGACAAAAGATCGATGTTCATCTTCCCGGGATTGATGGGGAGTTTGCCGTAGCTTTGTACCGCATCCACGAAAAACTGCGTACCCGGGTTCTTTTGCTTTATGATGCTTCCCGCCTCGGCTATAGGTTCAATGGTGCCGATCTCGTTGTTCACATGCATGATGGTAACCAGGATCGTGTCCTCTCTTATGGCAGCCGAAAGGCTCCTAAGATCTATGATGCCATACCTGTCCACAGGCAACACCTCAATCTCATAGCCATGAGCCTCCTTTAAGAAGTTTAAAGTGTTTTTCACCGAGGGATGCTCTATGGGAGTTGTGATGATATGCATGCCGCTACGCCTGTAGGCCAGAGCCGTTCCGGTGAGTCCCAGGTTGTTGGCCTCGGTGCCGCCGGAGGTAAAGATTATCTCCTTGTCCTTTACATGCAGGCTCTTTGCAATGGCTGCCCTGGTATCCCGCAGATACTGCTCGGCAGACACTCCCATACCATGCAAAGAAGACGGATTACCAAAATCCGTCTCCAGAGTTTTTTTCATTGCTTCTATTGCAGCCGGGCTGCATTTTGTTGTGGCTGAATTATCTAAATATATCATAATAAAGATCCTTCGCTGCGCTCAGGATGACAGTGCGATCCCGCTGCGCTCAGGATGACAGTGCGATCCCGCTGCGCCATGAATGACTGCGCAATCAATCATCTCCAACTATTTTATCGAAAATGGACTTTTTGCCCTTCTTACCTTTTTTTGGTGTTGTAGCAGCACCTCCGGGATTGTCAAGAGATCCGCCTGTGGCAGCATCGAACTCCCTGAGAAGTTTTTTTGCCTCCGATGACAGATCTGTGGGAACCTGGACCACCAGTGTCACATAGTGGTCGCCCCTCACATTCTTGTTACGGAGGGTGGGTATGCCCTTGCCGCGGAGCCTGATACGTGTATCCGTCTGGGTACCGGGCTTCACTTCGTAGCTCACCTTGCCATCGATGGTATCTATGATCACCTCGCCACCCAAAGCCGCCTGGGCATAGCTGATGGGTGCCGCAGAGTAGATGTCGTAATCATTCCTCTGGAAAATGGGATGACGGGCCACACGGACCTCCACCAAAAGATCTCCTCTGGGGCCGCCGTTGATGCCGGGTTCCCCCTTATCCTGGATGCGTACACGCTGACCGTTGTCGATACCTGCAGGGATGCTGATGGATATCTTTTTCCTCTTGCTGATATAGCCCGTTCCGTGGCAGTCCACGCACTTGTCCACAATGATCTGACCGCTGCCGTGACACTCAGGACAGGTGGTGACATTTTGCACCGTACCGAAGAATGACTGGCTGGTCATCACTACCTTACCCTTGCCTCCGCACTTGGTACAGGTCTTTTTGGATGTACCGGGCTTGGCACCGCTGCCGTGGCAGGTAGGGCACTCGTCCTTGAGGGTCAGCTCGATCTCCTTTTCACAGCCGAAGGCTGCCTCCTCAAAGGAGACGGACACGGAGGTGTGGATGTTCTGGCCCTTCATGGGACCATTGCTGGTACGACGGCCGCCTCCACCGAAAAAGTCCCCGAAAAGATCCGAGAAAACATCGGAGAAGTCCATGCCGGAAAAGTCGAAGCCTGCTCCGCCGGCACCGCCGTCAAAGGCACTGTGTCCGAACTGATCATACTGTCTGCGCTTGTCGGCATCAGAAAGCACGGCGTAGGCCTCGGATGCTTCCTTGAACTTCGCTTCGGCTTCGGCATCACCCGGATGCATGTCCGGGTGATACTTTTTGGCAAGATTTCGATATGCTTTTTTTATGGTGGCGTCATCAGCGTTTTTGTCGACGCCGAGGACCTCATAGTAATCTCTCTTGTCTGCCATAATATATTACCTCGATTAAATAAGATTCTTCGCTAGGTTGAAGTCATCTCCGATGACTTCTTCAAGCTTCTGCCTCTGGCAGAAGCTTCACCACGCTCAGAATGACATCCCTGCCGGAATGGCATCTGTGTCATAATGACAGCTGTCTGTAGAATGGCACTCACGCTCAGAATGAACTCTGTCATCCTGAGCGTAAGCGAAGGATCTCTTATACTTCCTTAAAATCAGCGTCTACAACGTCATCGTCTGCGGAAGGACCGCCTGCGGATGCACCGCCCATATCAGGCCCTGCACCTGCGCCCATGTCAGGGCCGGCACCGCCTGCTGCCTGAGCCTGCTCATACATCTTTGCGAATACCTTCTGAGCTGACTCCTGAAGTTTCTCCTGAGCTGCCTTCATCTCAGCCACATCTGCCTCTGTCATGTTCTCGGGCTGCTGATGCTTTTCAACCAGCTCCTTAAGCTTTGCGAGGTCTGCCTCAACTGCTGCCTTGTCGGCCGCGTCGATCTTGTCACCTACCTCATCAAGAGCCTTCTGTGTCTGGAATGCAAAGGAATCTGCATCGTTCTTGGTGTCAACAGCCTCTTTTCTCTTCTTATCCTGAGCCTCGAACTCAGCTGCTTCCTTAACAGCCTTCTCGATATCCTCATCAGACATATTGCTGCCTGCTGTGATGGTGATGTGCTGCTCCTTGCCTGTGCCCAGATCCTTGGCGGATACATTAACGATACCATTTGCATCGATATCGAAGGTAACCTCGATCTGAGGAACACCGCGGCGTGCGGGAGGTATGCCGTCCAGTCTGAACTGTCCAAGGCTCTTATTGTCACGGGCAAACTGACGCTCACCCTGTACTACATTGATGTCAACCGCTGTCTGGTTATCCTCTGCGGTGGAGAAGATCTGGCTCTTCTTTGTGGGAATGGTGGTGTTTCTCTCGATAAGTCTGGTAGCTACGCCGCCCATGGTCTCGATAGCCAGTGAAAGGGGAGTAACGTCCAGAAGGAGGATCTCACCTGCGCCTGCATCACCTGCAAGCTTACCACCCTGGATGGAAGCACCGATAGCCACGCACTCATCGGGGTTAAGGTTCTTGGAAGGCTCCTTGCCTGTAAGCTGCTTAACCTTGTCCTGAACTGCAGGGATACGTGTGGAACCGCCTACCAGAAGTACCTGACCCAGCTCTGCTGCCGTGATGCCTGCGTCACTCAATGCGTTCTGAACGGGAACTGAGGTACGCTCTACCAGATCATGTGTCAGCTCATCAAACTTAGCACGGGTAAGGTCCATGTCAAAATGCTTGGGGCCCTCAGCCGTAGCTGTGATGAAGGGCAGGTTGATATTTGTAGTAGTAGCTGCGGAAAGCTCCTTTTTAGCCTTCTCTGCTGCTTCCTTAAGTCTCTGTAATGCCATCTTGTCTGTGGAAAGGTCTACGCCCTCCTTAGCCTTGAACTCGGAAAGCATCCAGTCTGTGATCTTTGCATCGAAGTCATCGCCGCCGAGACGGTTGTCGCCGTTTGTAGCCAGAACCTCGATGACGCCCTCACCGATCTCGATGATGGATACATCGAAGGTACCGCCGCCCAGGTCGTATACCATGATCTTCTGCTCTTTTTCATTGTCAAGACCATAAGCCAGAGCTGCTGCCGTAGGCTCGTTGATGATACGCTTTACATCAAGTCCTGCGATCTTGCCGGCGTCCTTGGTAGCCTGACGCTGAGCATCATTGAAGTATGCAGGTACTGTGATGACAGCCTCTGTAACCTTCTCACCAAGGTGATTTTCTGCATCAGCCTTGAGCTTCTGAAGGATCATTGCAGAGATCTGCTGAGGGCTGTACTTCTTGCCGTCGATGGTGCGGCCATTGTCTGTACCCATGTCACGCTTGATGGAAGAAATGGTGTTCTCCGCATTTGTGACTGCCTGACGCTTTGCAGGCTCACCGATGAGACGCTCACCGTTTTTGGTGAATGCTACGATAGAGGGTGTGGTACGGCTTCCCTCTGTGTTGGAGATAACGGTGGGCTTACCACCCTCCATAACTGCTACGCAGCTGTTTGTTGTTCCTAGATCGATTCCTATAATCTTACTCATTTTAGTATCCTCCTTACTTTTGGTTAAGATTCTTCGCTAGGTTGAAGTCATCTCCGATGACTTCTTCAGGCTTCTGCCTCTGGCAGAAGCTTCACCACGTTCAGAATGACATGTCATTCTGCAGGCGCCAGCCCGAAGAATCTATTGACTTACTGCTACCATACTATGTCTGACCACTGTGTCGTGGTATGTATATCCTTTTTGCAGTTCCTGAGCCACCGTACCGCTGGGATACTCATCCGTGGCCTCTGCCTGCATCACCGCGTTGTGGTACTCGGGGTTGAACTCCTGACCAAGGGCCTCTATGGGCTTGACTCCTGCCTCATCCAACGCTGTAAGCATCTGCTTATGGATCATCTTCATGCCCTCTGCAAATGCATCATCCGGTGCATCCACAAGTCCTCTTTCGAAGTTGTCCAAAATGGGGAGCATCTTTTCTATGATAAAGCTGGCCCCCATATCATAACGCTGCTGCTTCTCCTTCTCGGAACGGGTACGGAAGTTTTCGAACTCCGCCAGCTGACGCTTTACCTTATCCGTAAGCTCGGCTATCTGCTCATCCCTGGGATCCTTCTTTTTTGCGGGCTTTTTCTTTTTCTTCTCAGGTTTTGAAGGTTCTTCGTCACCCTCAGAAGGGCTATTCGAGTCATCCGTTTTAGCCTCTTCTTTCTGGGGCTCTTCTTCTGCCTTTTTTTCTTCTGTCTTTTCTTCCTCTACCGGGGGAGTCTCTTCTTCCTTCGCCTCGGTATCGAAGTTTTCTTTTTCTTCTGCCATGATGTCTATCCTTTCACTATCTGTTCCAGTTTCTTTTTAATGGACGTCAGGTTGTCCATGACATTTTTATAATCCATACGCTTGGGTCCGATGATGCCCACCGTACCCTTGATGCCGTCACCCAGCTCGTAGGTCGCCGTAACAACCGAGCAGTCCTTCATGGAACCGATGGGTGATTCATCGCCTATATACACCTGGATGCCTGTGCCGGGCTCGCCCTCGGCGGCTCCCTCGATATCTGCTATCAGATCCTTCAGCTCCTCCTTTTCCTCAAAGGCCTCGATAAAGTTCTTGGCCCTCTGGCTGTCGGAAAGCTCCGGATACTTGAAGATATTGGTGGCACCGGAGGTGTAGATCTCCAGGCCCTCCTCATCCTCGATGGTGTCTGCCACCGTTTTTAGCACCTGCTCTATAATGTCCTCAAACTCTCCTGCCTGGGACTTCATCTGGGAGATAAGCGCCAGATTGATGTCGCCTATGGTAAGGCCGTTGAGGCTGGAGTTTAAAAGCATATTAAGCTTTAAGGTCTCCTCTGCGGTAAGGGGATTGTCCAGCTCGATGAGCTTGTTTTTAACTATGTTGCCGCTCATCATCACCACCGATAAAAGCTGGTGCTCGTTCACCGGCGAAAGCTGTACGAACTTGACCTTGGTACCGCTGATGGCCGGGGCGGAGATCATGGTGGCGTACTGGGTGTTGTTGGCCAAAACCTTAACCACCTGCTTTAAAACCTGCTCCATCCGCTCGGTGCGCTCGAACATCACGTCCTTGATCTCGGTGATCTCCCGGTCCTTTTCTGCGATGAGGCCGTCCACATAAAAGCGGTAGCCCTTGTCGCTGGGGATGCGTCCTGCCGATGCATGGGGCTGGATGATGTAGCCCATCTCCTCGAGGTCCGCCATCTCGTTTCTGATGGTGGCGGGAGAGAAATTCAGGTCGGGATACTTAGAGATGGTCCGGGATCCTACCGGCTCCCCTGTCTCCAGATAGTTCTGGATTATGATATTTAATATCTTGCTTTTTCTCTCTGTAAGTTCCTCCATGGAACCTCCTTTTCTCTCTGTTAGCACTCGAATAGTTGGAGTGCTAATATCTTCTTACATAATCTACTACCTTTTATCTGAAATGTCAAGCGGAATATGGAAATATCAATTTTTTTTTGCTATAATATCCCCGAACATGAGGTTTGCTGAAAGGAGGCTGTCATGCCCAAAAATGAAGCAAGCAATATAATAATAAAGCTTAAACAGGAAGGATGGGATGACGCTAAAATTAATGCATTTATTCTTTATATACAAACCCATACTCCCACAGAAGAAGAAGCAAGAACAATTATTGAGCAGGCACACCTGTAAGTAATGGAACTATATATTCACATACCATTTTGTGTAAAAAAATGTGAATACTGCGATTTTGTATCGGGTGCATACGACACGGATGTGAGGGCTGCCTACAGCCGCTCACTGATCCGTGAGATGGAGATGTATGCTCCCGATTTTTCTGATGCCACATTTTCCACCATGTATATAGGAGGCGGGACTCCCAGCTGGCTGGAGCCGGAGTATATGGACGCCATCCTTTCTGCGATGCAAAAGAGCTTTCATATCGAGCCGGAGGCGGAGATAACCATGGAATGCAATCCTGGCACCGCATCCGATGAGTTTTTACACATGATAAAAAGGCACGGTGTCTGCAGGCTGTCCATCGGGCTTCAGAGTTCCGATGACACCGAGCTGAAGCGACTGGGACGCATCCATGATTTCAACCGTTTTCTGCACACCTATGAGCTGGCTCGAAACGCGGGGTTTTATGATATAAATGTGGACATTATGACGGGGATCCCGGGACAGAATAAAAGGTCCCTGACTCATACACTGTCGGATGTGATACGCCTAAAGCCGGAGCATATCTCCTGCTATTCCCTTATCATTGAAGAGGGTACCCCTTTTTATGAAAAATACAGTGAGGATCTGGAACGTCAGAAGCGGGGCGAGCTGACTCAGTATCTTCCCACGGATGACGAAGAGTTTGAACTGTACCGGCTGGCCAGGCAGATGCTTTCCGACGCCCGGTATGAGCACTACGAGATATCCAATTTTGCCAGACCCGGATACGAATGCCTCCACAATATCGGCTACTGGCGGCGCGTCCCCTATCTGGGGCTGGGACTGGCCGCTGCCTCATTTTACGGCGAGCACCGCTATACCAACACCGCGTATATCTATAAATATATGGAAGAAACCGATTCGGGCAACCGCCCTTTGGAAAGCGATATTGCGATTACCCGCCATGATGCCATGGCAGAGTTCATGTACCTGGGGCTTCGCATGACAGAGGGGATATCCCGGGCCGATTTTGCCGCCGCCTTTGATATGGACATCGAGGCCAAATACGGCCAGGTGATCCGCGATCTCATTTTCCGCGACATGCTCATCAGCGCCGAGGGCCGTATCCGTCTCACCGAACAGGGCCGCGACGTATCCAATCAGGTACTGTGTGAATTTCTATAAAAAGCGGCGACACCGCTCACGGCTCGATGCAAAGCATCTCGCTGTTTTGCGGTCGCCAGAGTCTCCCTTGCAAGCAAGCTTGCAGATGAGACTTTGGCTTGTCGCCTGTATCATATTAATATCTGCCGGGCACCTTACAGGTCTTGCTCCAGCCTCCAAAGCCCAGATCATAAGGCCCGAAGCATACAGTTACGCTCCCGCTTTTATTGATATAAAAATCAAACTGTGTAGCCTTCATTTTAAGGATCTCAGCAGTCTCATAACCCTGCTTTTGAGCATCGATCTTCTTTTTGATCTGCTTTCTCAGCACTTTGATATCCTGTTCCTTGGTGAACTCTGTGATATCCTTGATCCTCTTTCCTGTCTTCAGATCAAAGGTCACGCCTCCAACAAAGGTGTTGGATACGCCCCCTGCATACCAGTAACGGCCCGTGGAAATGCTTACCACCTCGTCATTCATAAAAGAAACCTTCTGCTCATAATAGTCCATGTAGGTATCATCATAGGTCCCGTATCTCACCTGCTCAGAGGCATACTCATGTACCATGCTGTCCTTCATAAACTTGGTGGCCTCTTTTTTCAAAGCAGCATTTATCTTTTTAAGTCCCGCATCATTACCGGAAAGCACCACATATTTTGCATAGTTCGTAACCTTTACCTTGCAGGAACCGTTATAGGTTTTTGACTTATTTATCTTTTTGGTGGACTTTTTAGCGGCAGGAGGACTCATGCGCACATCAAGACGCAGATCGGAGGGAGCCTTTTCAAAATAGACCCTGCCGTCGCTGTCAAAGCTGTAACGGGTGCCGTCGATGCCAACTCTCACTCCATCATTTATGGTACCGGTGCTTGAGGTGTGAAGCTCAACACAGAACTTCTTAAGATCCGAGGCGCCGGTGGTCCCTATGATGAGTTCGTTGGAATCCTCATCATAAAAGATCCGGTCTGCCACATCACCGTAGTATCCGTCATAGTTGACGAAAAGGCCGTAGGTAAGATCGTTAACCTGATAATCAAACACATGGATCTGTCCGTTATAGGGCTTTTCCCCGGTGGCAAGCGGCTTAAGACCCTGATTATCGAAGCCGTCAAAGATCACGGTATAATAGATCATGTCGGGCTCATCTGCCTGTACCGAAACAGCCGGTAACATGGAGATGATCAGACTAAGTGCCAAAAACAAAACTGATAATCTTTTTTTCATAGTGCATACCTCCTTGCAATAAATTATATCTTTTAATGTACACTATTGTTAGTCCTCATCCAACTTGAGGACAGACATGAAGGCCTCCTGGGGAATCTCCACAGATCCCACCTGGCGCATCCTCTTCTTGCCTTCCTTCTGTTTTTCCAGAAGCTTTTTCTTACGCGTGATGTCACCACCATAGCATTTTGCCAGCACATCTTTTCGCATGGCCTTCACCGTCTCACGGGCGATGACCTTGGTGCCCACCGCAGCCTGAATGGGTATCTCAAAAAGATGTCGGGGGATCTCTTTTTTCAGCTTCTCGCACATCTTCCGGCCACGCTCATAGGCGTTCTCCGCGCAAACGATAAATGAAAGAGCATCCACCTGCTCGTGGTTGATGAGAATATCCAGTTTCACAAGCTCGGTACGCTGATATCCACGGAGCTCATAGTCAAAGGACGCATAACCCCTGGAACGGGATTTAAGCGCATCAAAGAAATCATATATTATCTCATTCAGTGGCAGGATATATTTGATAAGTGCACGGGTCTCCTCCATATACTCCATGGATACATACTGTCCGCGCCGCTCCTGACACAGGTCCATGATAGCCCCGATATAGTCGGAGGAAACCATGATCTCCGCATCCACCACCGGCTCCTCCATGTATTCAATTCGCGCAGGATCAGGCAGGTTGGAGGGATTAGTAAGCTCCATCTCGCTGCCATCCGTAAGATGTATATGATAGATAACACTGGGTGCCGTGGTGACCAGATCCAGTCCGTACTCACGCTCCAGTCTCTCCTCAATTATATCCAGATGCAAAAGTCCCAGAAAACCGCAACGGAAGCCAAAGCCCAAAGCCACCGAGGTCTCTGCCTCATAGGAAAGTGCTGCATCATTAAGCTGAAGCTTTTCAAGGGCGTCACGAAGATCCGGATACTTGGCACCATCAGCGGGATAGAGTCCGCAGTATACCATGGGATGAACGGGACGATACCCGGGCAGGGCCTCTTTTACGGGATTCGCAACAGAAGTGATGGTGTCACCCACTCTGGTGTCCCGGACATTTTTAATAGAAGCAGTCATATATCCCACCATGCCCGCGGAAAGCTCATCGCAGCTCATAAGCTGGCCGGCTCCGAAATATCCCACGTCAACTATCTCAAACTCGGCTCCGGTAGCCATCATACGCACCCTATCCCCGGGCTTCATGGTACCATCCATGATACGGAAGAAAACAACGACTCCACGATATGAATCGTAAAGCGAGTCAAAGATCAATGCCGAAAGGGGCTTGGCCGGATCCCCCTGGGGAGCCGGAAGCTCAGTGATGATCTGCTCCAAAACCTCCTCGATGTTCTCACCTGTCTTGGCAGAGATGCGGGGCGCTGTCTGTGCAGGCAACCCGATTATGTCCTCTATCTCAGCAATAACCCTCTCAGGATCCGCAGAGGGCAGATCTATCTTATTGATAACGGGAAGCACCTCCAGATCGTGATCCAATGCCAGATATACGTTGGCCAGGGTCTGGGCCTCTATGCCCTGGGCTGCATCCACCACCAGAATGGCGCCGTCACAGGCTGCCAGGGAACGGGATACCTCATAGTGAAAGTCCACATGTCCCGGAGTATCTATAAGGTTGAAGATGTATTCCTCACCGTTTTTTGCCGTATATGAAAGACGAACGGCCTGGGACTTTATGGTAATGCCCCTCTCCCGCTCCAGATCCATATTATCAAGGACCTGTTCCGTCATCTCCCTGGAGGTCAAAAGGCCGGTACGCTCGATGATCCTGTCCGCAAGGGTAGACTTGCCGTGATCGATATGGGCTACTATACAAAAGTTTCTTATATGTGAAAGATCATAACTCATCCTGCTAAAGTTTCTCCTCTTTATATTTTAAAGACTCTTCGCTGCGCTCAGAGTGACATTACAGCTTTGCCAGCAGTTTGTATAATACCACAGTATATTGCACTGCCGCAACATATTTCACAGTTTGTATCCTCAATATATAGTGAAATTTGGTTGCAATTTTGGCCCATGCTGTTATAATATTGATAACTATACAATCCGATAATCATTGTAAGATAAGTATAGTTAAGTTATGTTTTCGTCATCGACGGAGACCGCAGGCTGCTATCCCGTATGGCAGCGAAAGCGCGAGGTACGCCTATGAAATTTACAAAAATAAACGACAATTCCATAAGATGTATCATCTCCCGTCAGGAGATGGATGCAGCCGGCGTTAAGCTTGATGATCTCATGGACGACCGCGGCAAGGCAGAGGAGTTTCTGCGTTTTGTATTACAGGAAGCACGTGATGAGATCGGCTTCAGAGCCACCGGCGATTCTCTCAATGTCCAGCTTTCAGTCATGCAGGACGGCGATCTGTCGCTTATGATCAGCGATGATACCAATGCCGCCATTCACGCCATGATCCAGCAGTTCAAGGAGAAGCTCAAGGACTTTTCGGAGATCCTTTCCGGAGGCAGTCCCGACGCCAAGCCCTACGAGCCCGTAGATTTTGGTGAGGAGGAGCGTCGCCGTCAGATAGAGCAGGCTCTCGGTATTCTGGAGCGGGCAGCTGACAATGAGCCCATACTCATGACGATCTGGGCTGAGCTGGAGTCCCTTGATGACTGCGTTACACTCTCTCATTCCCTCAGTCATTTGGGTGACATACCTTCAGATCTCTATACATACAATGACCGTTACTACATGCATCTGTCCATGACACAGGTCAAGAGGGAGATCGCTCACAACGTATTTACCGTAGCTGAGCACAGTAACGCCATTTTTAACGACGATACCATATCGGGCATTATGGCAGAGCACGGCCGCGCTCTTTTGACAGAGCATGCCCTTGTTGACCTTCAGGAGATTTGATTTTCATGGATGATATTTCCAGAGCATATTTGATCTTCGGCAGTGAGGATTATCTTATAAACACTTACAAAAAGCGTCTCCTGGAGGCGCTTTTGATTCGTCCCGAGGATACCCAGGACATGAACTTCAACAGATTCACCGGCCCGGGCGTGGACATAAACGCCATGATCGACGCCATTGGCACCATGCCTTTTTTTGCGGAGCGCCGGGTCATCCTCGTAGAAAACTCCGATTTTTTCAAGTCATCAAATGATATATTTTCAAAGGCCCTTGAAAGCATTCCCGAGACCTCGGTAGTGATCTTTGCAGAGAAAAATGTGGACAAGAGGCTTTCAGCCTACAAGTATATTTCCAAGAATTACAAGGTTAAGGAACTTAATATGCTCACCGGTCCGGATCTGGAGAAGTGGGCCATCGGGGAAAAACTGGGAGGTGCCGGGCTGCGGATCACCAGGGACGCATGGCAGACTTTTTTGGATATCACCACCGCCGACAAGAACATGACCAATATGAGCTATATGAACAACGAACTGGAAAAGCTCATCTCATACTGCAACGGCAGGGACTCCATCACCACCGATGATGTCCGCGCCATAGTAAGCGGTTATCACGATGACAGTGTCTTTGCCCTTTTGGACGGCATAGCCGCAGGCGACAGCAGGACTGCCATGAAATGCTATGACAATCTTCTCTTATCCAATGTGGAACCCGAAAAGATACTTCACATGATAATATGGGAATTCGACCGTATCCTCATGGCAGGAGAGCTGATGCAGGACGGCATGTCATACTCCGAGGTGGCACGACATACCGGCATGCAGGACTGGCAGATAAAAAAGCATGACAAGGCGGGACACTTCAGAAGCTTCCCCCCTCATCGGGCAAAAATCGCAAAAGAAAAAGCTGCCGATATCCAGTATAAGATCCGGACCGGCAGCATGGATGCTAAAATAGGTTGTGAACTGCTCATAAACGAGCTACTGTTACATTGAAGCAACCTGTGATGCAAGACGTGAAACCTTGCGGGATGCATTGTTCTTGTGATATACACCCTTTGAGCAGGCTCTGTCGATAGTAGATGTGGCAGATACAAGTGCTGCCTGTGCAGCTGCCTTGTCGCCTGAAGCGATAGCTGTCTCTACCTTCTTGATACTTGTCTTAACACCTGACTTGATAGCCTTGTTACGGGCTGTCTTCTTCTCAATAACAAGAATTCTCTTTTTTGCAGATTTAATGTTTGCCAAAACTATACCTCCAAATTGTAAACAGCCACGAGGAGTGACACGAAACTCGTGACTATGACTGTGATTGGGAAAATTTGCACTAGGACATAATACACACTTTTTTTCGGCTTGTCAAGGGAAATTAAGGGATTTCAGGGAAAAAAGATCCTTCGCCGCGCTCAGGATGACAGGAAGATACCGCCGGCGTCAGGATGACAGGGTTGCAAGTATTATTCCGACAGCAAGTGATCCGCATACTATCCCCAACAGAGCTCCGCAGATAACATCCTTGATAAAATGCACTCCGCCGATAACCCTAAGCGTCCCCTGGATGATACCCAGAGCCAGCACCGCGATACTGACGGCGGGACTGATAGGAAAAAACGTAACTCCTATAACGAATACCGAAAAAATGTGGCGGCTGGGGAAGCTCTTGCCACTGCTGTCCTTTTTTAACACTGCCGGGATACCATAGACCTCATAGGGCCTTTTTGCATTGTATAACCTCCGGAATACACTTACCAGGACAAAGGATATACTGGGGATCACCGTCATGGGGATGAGATACTGTGCCCCGGAAATAAAAGCGCGGATCACGCCAATTACATAGACCAAAAACACCGCCAGAGTGATCAGCATATCCGCCCCATTGATGAGCATGATATATATCCCTTTGGAGCTAAGGGTCTCCATCAGGCTCTTATACCTGTCTTCAGTCATGTTTTCTCACCTTTTCGCCATGGGTATCGATGTACTTTTCCACATCAGACTTGAACTCCTCCCACTTTTCGGGGTGATCCACGAAATATTTGGGGCAGGGCTTGCCGGAAACATCATAGTGGCGGATCACATCATCGATTTCCAGATCATATTGTCCCAGGAGCCAGGCAGTTAGATGTACCAGCTCATCATAGGTATCCTTTGAAAAAACGCCGGTCTCATCAGGGTGACAACACTCTATGGCTATGGTGTCGTAATTTCTGTCGTTGCTGGCATATGCCTGTTCTGTAAGGGGGATGCACTGAATGATCTCCCCGTCTATATCGATGATATAATGACTGCTGGCGTAGGTATCATGGGAATCCTTAAGGCCCTCAAAATAACTCCTGTTGTTCTCTGCCGAGGTACCCGGGTTGGCAGTATAGTGAACCACTATGCCATGGACCTCATCAAGGGACTTGCCCGGTCTGGAGTACTCGTTGACGGTCAAAAGTTCCTCCGTGATCTGCGGTGCCTCAGTCACCACCTTTTTTACATCCAAAAGCGCTCTAATTCCGCGCACAGATACGGCGATCGTGCTTACCACACCGATCGCCGCGAATATGCATATTATAATGTCGACCCATCGGGTCCTACTTTTTCTACGTCCGCTCATCACTGTATGGACAGGGTCTTAATACACTTGTCCTTTTCCTTTTTCAGATTCTTAAAAAACATCTTTTCAGCCGTGTCCATATCAGTATCAAGGGCAAATGCCATCTCCTCAAAAAGCTTCCTGCCGGCAATGGCCATGACCTTTTCGTCTGTGGACATGATCTTTTTGCCTGCTGCCATGCGTATCTGCTCCCTTAGATAAACCGTCTTGACCACGGAAGCCAGCGGCTCGGGATCAAAGCGCTGCATCATCTCCTTGAAGATGTCTCCCAAAACCCGGATATTGTCCTCTGTAACTACGGGAAGCTCCAGTGCCTTGTCCAAAAGCTTCTGCATCTCATCCCTGGTATGGACATCCCGTATGCGTACCTTGCTCTCCACGGGTGTGGTGACAGATGCCCCGGTCTGATACACAGGCTCGAGACTATAGTAAAGCTTTTCCGAGCCTCTGCCCGAAAGTGCCTTCTCCGATATATCTATGACCTTACATACGCCGGAGTTCTCGTGTACTATGTAATCTCCGACACTGTACTTACTCATCCACACACCTCTGACTCTAAAGTAGCATCGTTGCCGCCGCATACACCTATATTATATCACAGAACTTGTTTTTTTCACAGAATAAAGTTGAAAGAATTTGTCTTTTTTTTGCACAGTTTCCTCTATCCTGTCTATGTAGTTTTTCACATCCTTGGGGTTGCGTATACGATCTGCCTTTTCTCTCATCCCGTCATGGGCCGGCGTCCCGGATATCCGCTTGGAAACCGCCCCGGCACCAAATGCTGCAATGTCACAGGCCTCCTCCATCATCAGCACGTTGTACAGGCATTCCTCACCGGCCCTGGCAAAGCCTACGTTTTCCATGTTTCCCGCTATCTCCTTCTGACGATACATGTAGTATGGCTCCATGTCCAGCCGCCTTGCAGCATCAAATACCAGCTGTTCAATGGTATCCGTATAAACAAATGCCCCGGATGCAAATTCATCCCACTGTTCCGTAAGCCTGGAGGCCCTCTTTTTCGCCAAAGAGTGAACGGTCAGATTGTCAGGCGAAAGCTCCACGATCCGCTCCAGGGTGTCCCTCACCTCATTTTCCACCTCGCCGGGAAGGCCCACTATAAGATCGGTATTGATCAAAAACGGATAGTTTCTCGCCATGCTGTATGCCCTGCAAAAGTCATCAACAGTATGTCTGCGTCCTATGGTATCCAATGTCTTTTGCTGCAGGGTCTGGGGATTGACCGAAATCCTGTCCACGCCATGGGACGCAAGCACTTTCAGCTTGTCATCGGTGATTGAATCGGGACGTCCCGCCTCCACCGTAAACTCTGATGTGCCGGAAAGATCAATGCTGCTGTCAAGCGTCCCCAAAAGTCCGTCCAGCTGCGTCGCCGAAAGTGAGGTAGGCGTACCACCACCGAAATACACCGCCTCTATATGCCTGCCGTTCAGAACTCTTGATGCGTTTTTGATTTCAGTTTTGAGCGCATCAAGATAGTCCTCCACACTGTCCCCAAATGCTCCTATGGCATAGGACGAAAAAGAACAGTACAGACATATGCTGGGGCAAAAAGGGATGCCGATATAAAGGCAAACGCTACCATCATGAAGAGACGACATCATCTGCCTTTCCCTGACGGCTATCTCGGTTGCCAGTCTCGCCTTTTTTTCGGAGGTAAGGTAGTTGGCCTTCATGTATTCCACAGTCTCTTCAAAGGACCTGCCCCTGTCCAGCTCTCTTAAGGTAAGCTTTGTTGGCCTGACCCCCGTAAGCGTCCCCCAGGGCAGGGTATGCCCCTGCCGCCGGGATAGCTCGTTATATAGTTCTTTTTTTAAAGTGTTCTTTTGAGTGATGCGGTCTGGTGCCTCAGGTACATTTATCACGATCTGTGCATCAGATGCTTCTGACATGATCTCTGGTCTGTTTCCCGGATAAAACGCCGTTAAAAGACCATATACATCATATAAAAAGCTGTCATTATCAATATATAACCTGATGGGTCCCTCCCCGGGAGGGGATGTGATCTGAATGCTCATGTTTTATGTCTCCTGTTTATTCTGTGATCCGCTCCGAAAAGCACATTCATTTTGACTTTAATAAGCAGAAGTATTATGACATAATATCAGCGGTTTTTCCATTCTTTTATGGAGTTTTTCAGATCACGCTTCTGCTGTTTCAGTTTTACCACGGTATCCTTCAGCAGACTGTTTTTCTTTTTAAGATCCTTTACTTTTTTAGTCAGTTTTCGGTTCTTTTTTACCAGGCTGGTATAATTCTTATACAGTGCAGATCCGCTATCGGTGGTGTCGCCCTTTGAAATGGAGGAAACACTGCTGCCGGAAGCACCGCCTCCACCTCCACCTGAAGCACCACCTCCGCCTGAGGAACCGCCTCCGCCTGAGGAACCGCCTCCGCCTGAGGAACTGCCTCCGCTTGTAGATTGGCTTCCGGCTGTGGAGGCACTGCCTTCTGAGGATTCCGCCTTTTCGTTATTTGATACTCTTTCTCCAGAAGATCCTTCCTTTTTTATTTTTTCGCTATCATCTGAAAGCCTTTTGTTCTCATTTGTCAGTTGTATATTTTCCTTCGACAATTCTTTATTAGCATCGGTCAGCTTTTTGTTTTCATCCGTCAGTATGATATTATCGTCCGTCAGTTTTTTATTCCTTTCCGAAAGCATTTTGTTTTCTGCATTACTGTTCTTAGTCGCCTCACGAAGCTCCCTGTTTTCTTCCTGAAGCCTCTGATTCTCTTCCTGCAGTGCGGTAAGTTCCGCCATCGCTCTGTCCAGCTCACCACTCACCTCATCCAGACGTCTTATGACCTTTTCGGAATCTCCCTCATATTCATCCAAAAATACCGTCCTGTCAGATCTCACCTCCACAGGTATCGTAAGAAGCGATGTAAATGCCTCAATATGGCCGTATCCATCGGTTAAAATGCATTCTTTTCCGTCATACTCTGCGGTCTTTGGCACAAAAACAGTGATGGAAACCGTGTCCGTATCTTTTGTTTTTTCCGCAACCGGCCGCTTATCACAGGAGATGTTTGTTATGTCCGCCATCACAGCAGTTTTGTCAGTAATATGATACGTACCGTCTGCATCCTGTACACTTTCATATGTATTTTCACAAAAACCGGTAAAATCTGCGGTATACATGAGATGATAATCCCCATATGCCAGCTTTTCCTCACCGGCCTTGGCGGCATATATGGGATAGACGGACACCCTTTCCGGATCCGGGTATTCCCCCGCATAAGCCGGTCCCCGGTATGAAGCATATATCCCCGTCATGGCACCGGTGGATGTGTTAGCCGTAAACTCACCGCCCTCCAGAGAAATCTCCGAAGGTATATTGATGACCGTCAGTTCCTCATCCCCCGAAAAGGCATTTTCTCCCATCACAAAGGGTTCCTCCTCCGAAATATTTCCGTGGACCCTGAGTTCCCGAAGCTCCTTCATATCCGAAAATGCCCCTGTTCCAACAGAAAGACCTGCAGCATCTTCTATCCTGACAGAAATGAAATTTGTATCGTAAAAAGCATACGATCCAATATAACTGATATTGGCAGGAATGCTGACCCGGGTATAACCCTCGCAGGTTTCTGTACTGTTGACAGGCATATCCCTGCCGGTTTTAATCGACTTGAATGCACCGTCATTTATCCTCTTTACGGTGGTCGGAAAATATATGGAATCAAAGTCAAATCTCATCCGCACCCCGTTTTCGGATGTGTATCCCTCGGGTATGAAGGTATGCAGATCACTGCCGTAACCCGAACCGCCTATACCCACTACCTTCACTCCGTTGATCATATCCGGGATCATCAGCGCCCCGTTCTTTGATATTATGGTCCTTATATCGCTGTCGGTATAGAGATAATCTATATTGCCGCTGCCGTCATAGATAAAGTGCCAGGTGACACCGGTTTTTTCATCATAATATGAGTAAAAGCCTTCATCATCCATTTCCTCGCCTCTGTTCTGATAAAAGGCATTGTTAAGCACGTTTATGGACAGGATTGCATAGTTCATGTATTTACCGTCTGCCGGATAAGGCGAGTATCCCGGATACCTGATCTCCTTATCCCGGGCAGGGCTTGATCCCAATACCATATCTTTTCTCGGCACCACCAGCAGCTTCCTTTCGGCTCCTCCGGCGGAGACATTTTGGGATCTTATGGTCTTGTTTTCATTGTCTATCTCCCCCTCAAAATTTATGCTTTCGTAATCGGAGATGACATCTGCCAGCTCACTTATCTCATCTTCGGAAGTATTGGTATCCTCCAAAAGTTTTTTGTGTTTTTTCCTAAGCTGCTTTAATGTATTCGATACTTCTGCCTTTCCCAGAAGCAAATATTCATCCGGCTCTATCCGATGATCCTCACGCCCTATGCTATCCGTACACGAGACGGTGAGTCCGTGAAGACTGTCGTTAAGCTTTACATCCGTACAGGCCGGCACCCCTGAAGCCGCACCATTTTCTGTCACGATGTCTCCCGACAGGACGATCCCCGCCGGATCCGCAGGCTCCACATAAACATACTTTTCACAGGTCACCCCTGATATCCTGTCCCTGGCCCTCACCAGAAACACCGTATCCTCAGTTATATTGCAAAAACCTGAAGCATCGTCCACGATCACATACCGGTATTTCCCCGTACCCGTGTCCTTTTTCTTTTCAGTCTTAAATACGAATATATCCGCATCCACCTCATAGGACTTTTCATATTTCGGACTGGAACTGATGGTCTTATGTTTAATTACCGAAATGTCTGACAATGCGGGACTGCCCTCGGTATAATGCATGTCAGAAGGGTTATTATCTATCCCGGCAGAATTCTCGTCGATCCTGGAAATACCATCTATCACAATATCCATGCCCTCTGTCTCTTTGTCATTTTCAAAGTATTTAACCGTCTCACTTTCGAGGTAGCTTCTACCATCCACTGAGCTTATCATATGATCATTTTCCGTCTCCCTGATCAAAGAGTTGTTTAAGCACATACTCCCGGTATCACCGTTGTCTGTAATCTTGATGTCTATAGTGGGGAAGAAGAACTGATTACCCGCATTGTCCACCGTACCGGCAGATCCCTTTGTGATGATACGGGGGTCAGGATCCACATACCAACCCGTCAAAGTCCCTTTTTCTTTGTTTTCATGCTTGTAGTTGTTTGACGAGTCAACATAGTCTATACATTGCTGATAAGTCTCCAGTATCTCCTTGGTTCCGTAAAAATAAAATGTCATCCTGTTCACTTCGCTTCTACTCAGCTCCACCATGGATTTGCCACGATATACGGGAGTACCGATGGACCCCAGGGTCCCTGCCCTGCCTCCAATGGCCGGGGTTTTTGCACCGGGAGTCTCTGACCCGCTGGCGTATGTTCCCAGGGTCTCCGTTCTGTCAATATCCTCCCATTTTTTTGTATTTTCATTATACTTAAGCCCCTGATTATCCGCGTATGACCACGAGTAATCGTCCAGTGTTTTGGATACCAGTTTATTATATGCTGTTTTGTCTCTCTGCCACTCCAGCTCTGCATGATGTATGCGCTGGGAACTGTATGGACAAAACCTGTTGCCCGGATCAGTTGAAACAGAGGTATGATTGCTCAGGTTCATACTTTTTATCTTCGGATACTGATTATAGCATTGTATTGCATAATCATAATGATCCTGGCTCCACCTTTGTTTGGTACTGGGATCGTTGGGTTTGATATAACAAAACTGTCTGTGATGGCTGTATCCTTCGTAGCCGGTCTGATTGTCTGCAGTCGTATACGAATAGCCGTGCCAAACCTCCTTCACGCCATCGTTTCCGTCATCTATCCATTTTTCCACTCTGCCTATGGTAATACCACTGTAATCCTGGGGATGGCTGACCTTGTCCTCATAATGAAAGCATCCCTGGTTGTTAACAGCCGTGGTACTGGCTCCCCCCAGATATCCTGTCCAGGTCTGCTGCTCTGTTCCCTCATGTGTTTCGCTCCCGGAAAACACACGCATCTGACCACCCTTGTCTTTTAATGTGTCCCTGATCATATCCGAAAGCCAGACATAGTCACCGTTCAGGTACTTGGGATCACCGAACAGCAGGTTATCAATATAGTATCTGGGCGCCCTGCTGTTGCCGTCACTGTCCTCTGTTCCGAACTTCAAAGCTGCCTTTTCCCTCGACAGATCAAAGGGGCGGGATGAGTTCGCCAGGGGATCCGTACGGTTGCCTGTCCTGCTTTTTTCAACGTTTTGCCAGGGTGTCTGACTTCCTATGGCGATCTTTTGCTCCATGTTTTTGTCAGCACCGTATTCAGGCGCCTGACCGAAGCCACGGACAGTCACACCGTTCTGGTAGTCAACATCCTTTTGCCAGGCACAATAATATTCATCCGAAAGCTTTAAAAATCTTCCGTAGGTATCAACCTTATGTGTCTTATTATTCGTTTGATCGTATTTGTCATAGCATACATATTTTTCTCCATTGATATAAACTATATCTTTAACGTCTACCGTAACAGCATTTCTGTCATCAGATCCGGCTGCATATACTCCTATTCCCGTGAAGCTCCCGGCAAAAACACACGCCGCCAGAAGCCCCGATATTATTCTTTTTATCATCCTCATTCCTCTATCTCCCCTCTTTTTTGCAATGCTTTATCCAGTTGATCTTTATATTCCTTCTGCACCCTCCACAGTGAATCCGGCAACAGGGTGTCCCGCGATCTGTCATCTATGAATCTGTAGTAAAATGCAGATCTTTTCAGTCCGCTTTCCACATCATCCTTTTCCTTAAGGACTCTGTGATGACTGCCTGAAAGTACCGTGACCTTTACGGGATATACACTGTGATTGCCGGCCATATCCCACGCTTCATAGTCAACGGTGACACTTCCCATGTCCCCCAGGTTTTTAAATCTGTCCAGAAAATCTGCTTTTTCCATATCGCAGATAACAATGTTTATGTCCTCGTAAACATCCTCGTGATCTCTTTTTTCGTGCCTTTCGTCCCCGGGATGTATGCGTTCCAGAAGCATCTCCTCTAAGCTTTTATCTATATCTCCCTCCAGTATCTCCACATTTTTCACACATAGATACGGGGCCTCGTCCCACACCGAATACATATGGATGTTGAAATACTTCCCGTCTTCGGTATAGTCCGCGCCAATCGTTTTAATATAATCTGAGAGAAAACGAAGCCTGAAAAGCCTTCTGTCATTAGAACTGATACATCTTTTTATATTGAGCGAGATATCCCCGTAAAGCTGCATCCCACCATCTTCATCCCTCACATACATATGGGTCATTGGATCATCATCCGATGCATTTTTGTACGTTATCCCGTCCTCAGTGGGAGACCACCCCATGTGCCTGTACCTGACGATCCTGTTCATACGACCATAATTGATATCATCAAAAGCCATCTCTATGCTCTTTGTAAGGTAGTCAGGCCGGTCATCACCGGGGCCGGTGTTACCCCTGATGATATTCTCACTATGCATGCCGTCACACAGCGGATAGACCTGATAGGAAATATCCTGTCTGTCCGGTAACCTGTAGTTACTGTGATAGGTCATGGCCATGGTGGCATCCAAAACAGGATAAAAGCAAAAGTCATTGGGCATGGACATGATCTCATCATTAGCATAAACTCTTTTGCTTCCGTCCGGCCTAAGGGACCAGCCCAAAAGAGCCAGGGATGTATCAATGTTTTTTCCGTTTAAAGTGGCATCCACCCTCCGTTTTGTAGGAAAAGTCATGGGCTCCATCCAATAAAAATCAAAGCCCGGCTTTTTCATTGAAAGCTTTACATCGGTGATATTGCTGTTCAGATCAAAGGTGGCATGCAGGCACTCTGACAACACAACCGTGCCCACCTGCCCGTTATAGATATTTCCATTTTTATCATGACCTGCCCCTGCACGAAAAGCCGGCAGATGTGTCCCGCTTTCGGGATGGGTGTAAAATACCTCAGCGTCTTTTGCCGAAAGACAGGACGTGGCATCCGCACCTTCCTCATTTCGACTGTCCACATCCTCCACCTCATCAAAGGCCGGCACAAAACGGGACGCGATATCTGTGGTATCCAAAGCCAGTATCTCCCTGTCGGAAGTATCATAGGTTATCCTGATAAGCTCCCTGCCTAATGCCCGGTCCGTATCCAGTAGGAGTATGGATCCGATCCTGCCCTTCCCGGTCAAAATGTCATCCACTTCTATAGCATGCTCCGGTGTCAGTACTATGTCATTTTTACCTTCGTCTATGGAAAGTCGGGGTGATCCGGAAATGTAAAGTTTTCCGTCCTGAAATATCCCCACCTCGTTATCGCTGAGCTCACCTCCCCTGAGGTACAGTTCGCCCAGGTTCATTATTCCCTGATCACAGTCTGAGATCTCACCGGATGTGATGGTAAATGTGCCCTCCCGGGAATTGTAGACACCTCTTTTATACCATCTTGTGGCGCTGATACTGCCACCCTCCAACGTCACTTCTGCGCCATAGGCGTTTCCGACTCCTCCGGCACAGTCAAAGATGGTGGTTTCCTTTATTTCAATTTTGCTCGCACTACAGTCTGACGGGCTGCGCCAGTTTCCCACATATATACCGAAGCCATCGCAGTCACTGATCCTGCAGCCGTCTATGGTTGTATTTCCCGAAAAGCACTCAACCCCTGTACCGCCGGCATCATCCTCTACACCCATGCTTCTGGCATTATGTGACCCGTACACTTCACAGTCATTCATGGTCATGTCTGCGCCGTCATTGGTTATACAGGCAGAACCCACGCCTGTTCCCATATCCACGTTACAGATCTTGTGGTTGCCGTCCAACCTGAGATCGTTGATGCAGACGGTTCCGGATGTGGCGTAGATTATATCCATGTTTATCCCGCAGTTGGTGATGGAATGACCCTCTCCGAAAATCGTGATATCGTGATCGACGATCACCTGCTCATATGCGTCCAGGTTTTTGCGTATGCAAAAGGACGCTCCGTCACCCACACATGCTGTGACATAGCTGCTTTTTGACGCCGCCGATGCCAGAGTGGGATAATAATCATAGTATTCGTCTATCTGAGTGTAATAATAGATATAAGAGCCGTCCCGGCTGTGCTTCCTCTTGCTGAGGGTATAGTGGTCGCTATGAGAATACTCCGTTTGGTCATTTCCCGAAACATCGCATATCTCATTTCTGATGATATAGTACCTGTTGTAATGACAGTCCCCATCCCACCAGGAACCGGCACTGACCGTTGCCAGAACGCCCACATCCGCATCTGCCTTTAATGAAAAAAAGGTCAGCAAAACTAAAAGTGTCAAGATTAAGACACCCGATCTTTTCTTTATAAGCTCCATATTTCCTCCCGGATCAGTCCTTTTCGTATCTCGCTGTAAAAATGATGCCGCCGTACAGACTTCCGTCGTATGACAGCGCCTCATTTCCCACCTTAAGGTTTTTGCATTCCTTATATGGCGTCAGGCTTCCATCAGACCTTAAAAGCATCCATTCCCTGAACCTGTAGCACTCACATTCATCCTTGGATGTGGGAAGCAACAGTTCCTGCGGTTTCTCCGGAAGCCTTATCCTTTCACCGGACTGTAACTCATAGCTTCTGTACAGCCTCTCATACCCTAAAACATAGGTAGATGATATGTCCGGTGTGATATCCGGAAGATAAAAGCACACCGGTATCAGGGGGCGCATCTTTTCACGCTCAAGGATGCAGGTCTTTTCTGTTTCAAGATGCGACGTAGCATCACCGATCCCTTTATAGTCTTCCTCCACCTTTACGGAAAGCAGGCCCTTTTTCAGATCTGCCCCCTTTACATAGACACTGATATCAGCCTCCTCACCCAGCCTGTTTTTTATCCTCTCTTCCATTTCTTTTTTCAGTGCATTTTCATCCATAGAAACCCCAGATGAACTCTTCATTTTTTCCTGGAGTACCTCCTCTGTCACGGATGCTGAGGCATCATCAAGCTTACGGGTCCTGGCCGTAGTATCGCCAAGTGATAACACCGGAATGGTAAAAAACAGAACCATGAGCATGGCGCAAACGCTAAATACAAGCTGCTTCATATCATGCCCTCACGCTGACCAGGTATACGCCGGTTGTGGAGTGGCCTTTTGTGTCGGCACACGCTACCATGAGTGAATAATAACCTCTCTCGGGAAAGATAAGTTTCTGCCCCTCGCTCCTGCAGATGTCGACAGTCATATCCTCCTTTCCTACATCATACGTCTGCAGGGCCATGTTTCCGCGACCGGCATCAGTCTCGATATTTTCCAGGTCGTCCAGCAGCGATGCCCTTGTGACTCTCAGCGTATATCCCTTTGGAATATCAAATACATCTGATACCGAGTATTCCATTTTTGCATGCACACTGTTTACGGCACAGGGCTCAGGCAGTTCGTTTCTACCTGAAATGACCATCTCCTTTGCGCTTACTTTGTCTATCGCACCTGCCTCTCCCGCATAGCCTGAAACAAAGCCCACTAGCTTATCAGACATCAGGCTGCCCGGTGAAAACACCAGCATTGCAAAAAGCCCCAGCAGCGCTACAGTGGCTACGGCTTCCAGTATAGCCACGCCATATTCCTCCATGATCTGTTTCATATAACTCCTCCCTCAGTACATCTCGGATGTCACATGAAAGGTATGGCTGATGCCAAACACCGGTACCCGGTAAACATAGGATACATCCGTTATTCCATAACACTCTCCTGTCTTTTCATCCGTATAAACGCTTATATCAAGTCCGTAGTTCTTTTTTTCCGCTTCGCTTTTGCAGGCTTTTATCACATCCTCATTAAAATAGGACGCCCTGACCCGGTTGGTCACAGATGTGGCATAGCTGTCTGCGTTTGCTGCATCAATGGATGCTACAAAAAACGACAGTCCTGCCACCATTAAAACCATCAAAAAGAAGATCCCTGAAAAAGTCTTAAATATTGTGTCCATATCTCCTCCTAAATCTATGTATAAGATCCTTCGCTAAGTTGAAGTCATCTCCGATGACTTCTTCGGGTTTCTGCCTCTGGCAGAAACTTCACCACGCTCAGGATGACAGGATCTCAGACTCCTCCCATATATACCGCCAGAAGCAAAAGCATATCCACGCACAGCTTAATACCGGCTGTAATCTGAGGAGCCAGAAACAGGCCATACATGCCGGCCACCGCATCCTCATTTTTCATCCTCTCCGAACGGTCCATCAGCCTCTGATTACGCCTGATTATATCTGCGATCTGCGCCCTGGCATCACCACCGCTTCCCTCCGATATTGAGTACAGCATCTTCATGGCGGAATGGATCTCTGGCAGTGTATAATCTCTTAAAAACGATATGTATGGCTCCACGCTGTCAGGTGCATATTTCAATCCGTCTATGAGCTCCTTAAGTGCCGGTTTTAGTACCTCCGGCGCACTGTCATAGCTTTTATACAGTGACACCTGAACGTTTTCTGTCTGCATCAAAAGAGAAAGCTGCATCAGCCAATAGGGAAATTCCTTTTCGATCTCCTTCGTTACATACTTTTTCATCACCCTGTGGTTCAGTTTTTCCCATGGTTTTTTCGGTGTCTCGTCCCGGAGTTTTTCATATTCCTTTGCGTAGTGCTCTCCGTCAGAGTGTACGCTTTCCACATATCCCGAGGTCAGGGAAACATCCGCTCTGTAGAATATGAAAAAGTCCATGATCAGCACCCCCACTGTCACAGCCTGGGCAATGGGCATTGCTGCCAGATCCAGGTCCAGATTGGCTGATAAGAGATATATCATCAGGCATAAAAGCAGTGAAACTGCGATCGACAGAAATATGTCTCTGCGCTTTTTCTTTTTTTCCTGTTGGAGCTCATATACCCGATCTGCCCACATACGGCGGGCTTCCAGCAATAGTCTGACAGATTCTCCGTACTCCCCTCCGAGATTTTCCGTCTGCAGGGCAAAGTGATGGAGGATGTGAAGCATATCATTCGGATACGCCTCTTCGATTATTTTAAGCCCCTCCTCCTCCACACTGACATCATCATAGGTGTGAAGTATGAATTCCCTTGCCTTTTCTAGGGTGTCATGCATCTGCCCGCTTTCAAAAAGCTGCATCACATCCTCCAGACTGGAGAGGATCTTACCGGTTTTCATAAAGGAATACAAAAACTGCTCCATATAGATGTTCAGATCAGAAAACCGCCTCTGATGACGCTCATTTTTTGCGGAATTGATCATGAAAAACGGCAGAAATGCAAGACCTGCAATACAAAGGACTATCTGGGATATCACGCCCAAAGAAAACACTCTGCCTAGGGCGATCATGCCGGCAAATACCATAGCATACAGCGCTCCGGATCTTTTGACGGAGAATACATGGCCGTATTTTTTCAATTCATCCGATAAAACTCTTTCCTTCAATGCTCACCTCCTATCCCGCTTTCGCCGGTTCTTTATATACCGACAGTTTTATGGGCCTGGGCTCATCATATGAAAACGGGTCATCGATCCCGGCCCGGTCCATCTTTATCCTGGCGTCCTCAGGCAGAATTTCATTGATAAGATTTCCGTCATCAACCATCATGGTAGTTCTGTTTTTCCCATCTCTCCTGTCGAAAAAGCATACCTGATCTATGTAGCGCCTCACGACCCTCTCATTGTTCTCATCAGTAACCTCCCGCCGCCTGATCATCACCGCCACATTGATGAAACTGTAGATATCATTTTCCATCCTGCCCTCGTCCCTGGATTGTCCGGCCATATTGACCATACGATCGGGTACTTTTCTCACATCATCGGTATGCAGTGTGGTCATACCCCTGACGCCGGTGGAAAAGCCCTCCACCAGGTAGATCACCTCCTTGGACCTGGTCTCCGACAACATCATCCACTTGGGATTGAGCCTGAGACATGTCTTGATGGCTCTGGTATAATCCATCTGCTCTCCCACCTTCAGTTCCACGCAGTCCTTGTCCGGATTAATGGAACTATAGTGCCATTCCGGTGTATCCTCTATGGTGATCACCCTCTCGTTGGCAGGAATAAAAGATGAAAAAAACTTGGCACATTCTGTCTTGCCTGCTGCCGGTTCACCGCAAAAGACCAGGTTCATCCGCGCTTTGACACAGTTTTTAAGCAGGTTTATCACCTCCTGTTTTGCATAGCCACTCATTATCATATCCTCCTCATTTAACCGAACATATGGCAGGGATTTCCTTATACATATGGCCCTGCCGTTTATTGCCGCAGATTCGTGAACTATCGTGATACGCAGTCTGTCGGTCTCAGCTTCCAGAACAGGCTGTGCCTTATTAAAAGGCAGACTGACAGTGTTTGCCACCCGCTTCGAAAACTGCTCCAAAAACGATTGCGATATCTCACACCCATCCGCTCTGGTGCGCTCATTTTTAACGCTGGTGATCCACACCTCCGATGGAATGCCCGATACATCCACATCAGTAATGGAATCATCGGCAATATAATCATACAGCGGGCCAAAATAGGCCTTTGTTTCCTCTATGTCCAGTTTTTCTTTCATTGAACGGACCCCGCAGCCTGTGATGCAGCTGATGCCGCATTATCCATGGTCTGGGATATCCCTGCAGCCGAATTCGCGGATGAGAAAAAGTTCCCGATCAATTGAGAAAATGCACCACCCACCACACTGTTTCCGTCATGTCCGATGAGAAATGTGATCAAAGTTATAAGAGTGATGATGGCCACAACAGTGATCAGCGCTGGTCCGTATTCCTTTAATATGTCTTGCATAGACTCTCTCCTCCTTTATTTTCGGTTCTTTCATCTCCGGTTCTTCGAGTTTCGAAGTCTGTCTCGCGACCCGCTCCCGCTTAAAGGTCGCTACGATCAGACTTCTCCCCTCTCAAACGGAGACTCAGAACCTCGTTTGAGTTGCAGAACACTCGTAGAAAAACCCCGCGGAATTTTTCTACGGTGTCCATGCGTTTTAACTTGTCAAGTTTCAAGAGCTCTTATAAAAATGGAATTCCTTGGCGACTCGCCATCATAAGACTGATCAGCGTCTTATGCGTCCCCCTGATCGGTGGAACTGATATGATTTTAAATCCGTGGAATTGAAAAGTCCAGTTAATAATTATTAACAATTTATAACAAAATCCACCGATTTCTTAATAATTATTACGAAAATTTAATAATTATTAAGCGGTTTGTTATAATTCGAATATCCGTTCACAAAAAGACAGGGTATGGACCTCAGTATCTTGTTATATCATCCTTCATCTTCGAAGTGTTGAAGATGTAGGATTTCATAATTCAATTGTAAACACAATCACACAGAAAGGCAGCGTATATAAATGGTATTTGCTGACTTGAAATTGTAAATTCCAGTGAAGCGGTAAATTCTACCAGGTTTATAAATTCCTTGATTTTTTGCAATTTATGTGAGCGGAAATCAGTGATTGCTGGTATAATTACAGTTACTTTCCATAAAATATCCAAATTTAAGACACGGCAAACAAGCCTCTGGACAATCGGTGTGCGAGAC
>JAILEN010000004.1 GCA_024687655.1 Lachnospiraceae bacterium
TTGATTTTACGAGGAATGGAGAAATATACCTCCGGTGATATATGAGGTGGACCAGAAGAACGACAGCACGGTAACCATATATCGGATAGCTGCCTGATGGGAGAGGGTGCCTTATTTCGTTCCTCAGTCTATTTTGTATAAGATTTCTATTAAATGCTTACGGTTAGAGTCTACTGCAACCTCATTTTTGCATTAAAGTATGGAAAACCGGCGTATTTTCGCCATTCCTGAAAATTGACCCGGAATCAGCCAGAGCGAAAAAACCTGTAAAATCAAACATCATAAGAGTTTCCGAGATCTACTGCAACCGATACGTTAAGTTGCAGTAAGTCTCGGAAATATTTCTGTCTGGGTGGTATTTGCGCTAAGTCGCGGAATCGCATCAATCTGTGCAGTGCCCGCATCAGGTTTAAAAAACAGTCAAAAACCTAAACTGTTGTTCTTTATTGCATTATCTGCCTTTGAAAGATTTTCCATGGCGGAGATTAACTTTCGACCGGCTTCAATCATATCAGCTGCATCCCTCCAGTCATCAGGAATTGGAACCAGCATCTCCTGTATGTGGCGCGGTTGTAAATGCTGCTGAACAGAACCATATTCGTCCAATAACATTAAGGAAAGCGCCGTCTCAGAAGCAAAGTAGGCTAAAAGATATTCCCGAAGGGTTTTATCCTTTACTCTTATCCTTACAAGATCATCGCTGACGAGATATTTTTTAGCCATGTCTTTAGTTGCATATGTAACCTTGCCAATAGTGCCGGATCTTGTAATGAGTATATCGCCCTCTTCGACGCGAAGCATGCTGGCATAGGCTTTTTGCTGTTGCGAAGCCTTTGACAGATCCATCCACTTAACAGTAAACCTTCTCAATTCTAAGGCTCCGTTCGCTGTCAAATAAGGCGTGAGGGCTGTTGTATCCGATGGATTCTCTATCTTAATATTAGATGAACTCCATCGCGGTCCGATGTAGATATTCATATCTGATTCGAGCTGTCCGACTGTTGTTACCGACCACCCATCCCTATCATTAAAGCCCAGAACCTTATCCATCGCTTTATTAAGCTTAGGGGAGTAGTGCTGAGGGTTAAGATTGATATGATCCTTAATATCGCTTAACTTGACGGAAAAGATGAACTCGGACGGCTTGGTAATGACCCCACTCTTATCAAAATCGCGATAAGCGGCGGCGATGTCGGTTAAATCTTGATTTAACTGCCCAGTACTGTTACCATTCGAATCAAGAACATATACACTGTTTCCCTTTGAATCTTGCCCTATCCTTTGCGACTGTGCCATAAAAATATCGTAATCCTTGCGAGGGGTTTCCCCGCTCTTTGGTTTATGAAGGACAATCACACAAGTACGCACCCCAGTGTCTGGCTGAAAAGTATCCTTATGAAGAGTAATGATGGCCCTGACCTCGCATTTATCCAATAACCACCAACGATATGCTTCATACGAGATATTATCAAGAATTCCTTTAGGAAGTACGATAGCCATTCTTCCGCCCGGCTTTAACCATCTGATACATTTTTCAACAAATAGTAATTCGGGTGCCTGCCTGTCTAATATAGCGTCATCTTGCTTTATGAACCTATATCCTCCATTGCCGTTATCTGTAAAGGCGTGCCCGAAATCATAGTCTTTCAATATTTCCTTATCTGTCTTCTGAGATTCAGCTTTTTGACCTGAGAATGGCGGGTTTGTGGCAATAACTTCAGGTGCAGTAGACGTGTCACCACAGCATCTTGACTGTATCCATGGGTCAAGCCTTGAATATGGAGATAAGGAATCACCACGGGTCATGCCGGATTGCCCGTCACCTGTCATCAGCATAGCGCATTTTGCTATTTTAACGAGTCTGGCAGCAATTTCAACTGTATAAACGCTATCTTTTATTGTTTGTAGCTGTCTGTCCCTTGCCGGCGAACCGGTTTTTGTATTTTTAACGACCTTCCTCCTCAGATACCGGAATATCGCTGTCGCAAAACCCCCTCCGCCTCCTGCTGGATCCAGAGCCTTTTCACCTATCTCAGGATCAAGGATATCCACCATCATATTGACAACGAGCCTGTTCGTGAAGAACTGTCCCTGTTGCCTTTTCAGGTGTATGTGTGTGAATTGTTCATATGTTTCGCCCATAAGATCCCAGTCATCTGCATCATCGTTCCTTGCGGCCAGACTCCATCCCTGAAGCACACCGACAGCTTCAGCTATGCAGTCATCCCCGACGGTTATTTTCTCATGCTCATCAAAAATATCAGGGTATTGACCAGCATATTTTCTGAACAGGTTCTGTATGATTTGGGCCGTCTGGGCCCTGCCTTCAGCCGTTGAGGCATCCTTTTCTGTGATCCAGAATTGCGGGGTGTTTCCCGGCTCAGTTTCATCCTGTATTTTGGCAAGGAGTATACGCACCATGTCCATAGTAAGGTCAAAATCGGCATTCTCCATTCCATGCCCATAGAGCTTATTGTGACAGGTAGAAAGCAGGAAGCGGATATTTTTTGGCCTCGGAAGTTTATCCTTTGTAGGTATCTGATCTTTTGTGGATTTCCAATCTGACTTATAAGAAGGAAGCGAGAGTAGCGGATTCAGTCCGTTGTTTTCGTCATTTTTGACATATATCTCTATGTCATTCCCATTTGTCCATATTCCTCCGACAGCGGACGTATTGTAAATGTATGACACAAGCTGATTATAGCCCTCAGTGGCTGTTGGTTTCTTGCATTCAGCCACAAACAATATATTGCCCTGGTCATCTTTTAAGGCGGCAGTTTTTGAATTATATACGACTATATCCGCCCTTATGATATCACCCTTTTCATTGGTGAGTTTCTTAGACCCATGCCAGATCGGTACTTCCCGCTTCATACAATCCAGTGGATAATTATAATCAGAATTAAGAATTTTAATAAATGACTGCCTTACGATTTCTTCTGGAGTCTTTTTTAAGTGCTTATCAGATAGAAAATCTATGATGTTTCCATCTGCATCATATTGAACGTCTGCGTTGACCATTTATGCCTCCTTGTCACGGTTCATTGTCTCGTCTATGGCCCTGTCCACAAACTGCCCCAAGGTCTCACCTATGCTCTCTGCGTGGGCTGTAACCTCCGCTTTGCGGCCTTTCTTCGTCCTGTACCGGATCTCATCCGTGCTCTCCGCGTACTTCTTATGTGCCCTGTACTGGGCTTCTGTATATGGCCTTGCCATTACTCTCCCCTTTCTTTATTCCGCTTTCTGGAACCTGTACTTTTGGCCTGCTTCAGGATATTTATCATGGTCAACTTCTGAAATGAACATGTCATACGGGCGGCAGTACACCTTGAAATCATCATATAATGCCTGGTATACCATCATTTTCTCTTTGGTTTCCGTATGCTCCGCGATTGATCATTTTTTTTACCTCGCCAAAGCGGCGCACACTCGCGACTTTAGTCGTGAGTTAGCCGCCCTTCGGATAGTCAATATACTTACAGAGTCGAACATTAGTTTGCCAACATGCGATGTTTTTGCTATAATATAGTTATGAAGATATACTCTACCTACAGCGTAAAAATCAAACATTATAACAATATTTTTAAAGATACAGTTTCTATATATCGTGATGCTGTAGA
>JAILEN010000024.1 GCA_024687655.1 Lachnospiraceae bacterium
GGCGTTTTGACACAGTATGAGTCTGTTTTACTCAACAGTTATGTGGCAGCAGGCGGCCAGTGGGGTCTGGATACCAGGGACAGCGGAGTGTATGTCCTGCCACCCCGTGAAAAGGCTGACGCGGATCTGGATGTATATCGCGGCACGGCTGATGCCATTTCTCAGAATATCGATTTTATAGACAATTATGATCCGGAGTATCTTCTCATTCTTTCCAGAGATCACATTTATAAAATGAACTACGACGAGATGCTGGACTTCCACAAGGGAAATAAGGCGGATGCCACCATCGCGGTTATCGGCGTGCCCATGAAGGAGGCCAGCCGTTTCGGTATCATGAACACCAACGCCGCCGGTGAGATCGTGGAGTTCGAGGAAAAGCCCGAGCATCCCAAGAGCAATCTGGCATCCATGGGTATCTACATTTTCACATGGAAGCACCTGAGGAAGACGCTTTTGGCAGATATGAAAAAGAAGAATTCTTCACACGACTTCGGTAAGGATATCATCCCTTCATTTTTGAAGGACGGCAAGAAGCTCATGGCTTATCAGTTCAAGGGCTACTGGAAGGATGTGGGGACCATCGATTCCCTGTGGGAGGCCAATATGGACCTCCTGGATAAAAAGAACAAGCTCAATCTTTCCGACAATTCCTGGAAGATATATACGGCGGACGTTTCCGATCTGCCCCAGTACATCGGCCCCGATGCAGAGGTTGATACAGCATATATCACCCAGGGCTGCGTCATCCGCGGCTCAGTTAAAAACTCGGTGCTTTTTACAGACGCGCGTATTGGCAAAAAGGCCAAAGTTGTGGACTCCGTGCTGATGCCGGGAGCAGTGGTGGAGGACGGCGCGACCGTTACCCGTGCTCTGGTGGCGGATGGAGTCACCATCAAAAAGGGCGCCAAGGTAGGCAGTGCCAACAGCAAGGAGATCCTCCTTGTGGCAGAAGATGTGAAGGGGGTGAAGTAAGATGGCAAAGGCATTTGGTATAGTTTCATCCTCAGGTTCACACATCCATGTTGAGGGCATGCAGGATTATCGTCCCATAGGTTCATTTTCATTCCTTGGACGTTATCGTATGATCGACTTCCCCGTGTCCAATCTGTCCAATTCGGATATAGACAGGATACAGGTTTACATCCAGCAGAATCCCAGATCACTGGCAGAGCATCTGGGCACAGGACGTCATTACAACATCAACTCCAAGCGCGGCAAGCTCCAGCTTTTATTCACCGAGGACAGCCGCATCAATGAGATCTATAATACGGATATGGCGGGCTATGCGGCGCATCTGGACATCATCGAGCGCATGCGCCAGGAGTATGTGGTGATCGTTCCCAGCCATATGGTATTCAAGCAGAATTTTGACGAGCTTTTGGAGACACATATCGAGAGCAAGGCTGATATCACCATGCTCTATCACAAGGTGAATGACGCAGATAAGTCATATCGCAGCTGTACCATCATGAAACTGAACCGCCAGCGGGGGCTTAAGTGTCTGGCGAGAAATGACAACACCTCTGCGGATGAAAATATCTTCATGGATACATATGTTATGAAGCGTGACATTTTTGTAAAACTTATTAAAAAGGCAATGTCACTTTCATCAGTTTATACTCTGGCGGATATGGTGAATTCCGAGGCTGATTCTTACGATATCAGGGGAGTGGCCCACAAGGGTTATTTCGCAGCCATTACCGATATCAAGAGCTACCACGAGGCTAATCTGGAGCTTTTAGATATCGACCTGACGGACGAGCTTTTCACACCGGACTGGCCTTTCTATACCAAGACCACCGATTCCTGCCCCGTGCATTATTTCGAGGGCTGCAAGGTGAAAAATTCCATGGTGGCCAATGGTAGTCTCATAGAGGGTACCATTGAAAACTGTGTCATCGGACGTAACGTGGCCGTGGGCAAGGGGGCAGTGCTTAAAAACTGCGTGGTGCTGGCCCAGGCCGTTATCGGTGAGGACGTACACATCGAAAACCAGGTGATCGACAAATGGGCGAATATCACCAATGTCAAAAAGATTGTGGCCGAGGCGGACAAGCCGGGTTACATCAGAAGGAATGACGTGTTATAGCAAAAGAACGGGGGTCAGAATTTTTTCTGCCCCCTTTGTTTTAAAATTACAGTGAGGGGCTTTACCATACATGTCAAAGCCCCGGAGAAGAGTAGGAGAGAAAAATGAGTAAGCGCACAGACATCAAAAAGATACTGATAATCGGGTCGGGCCCCATAGTCATCGGGCAGGCCTGTGAGTTTGACTACAGCGGCACCCAGGCATGTAAGGCCCTAAAAAGTCTGGGATACGAGATCGTTCTGGTCAACTCCAATCCGGCCACCATCATGACGGATCCGGAGATGGCAGACGTCACATACATCGAGCCGCTGAACGTGGAGCGTGTGACAGCCATCATCAAAAAGGAGAGACCCGACGCCCTGCTCCCGAATCTGGGAGGACAGTCAGGCCTCAATCTCTGTGCGGAGCTCTATAAAAAAGGTATTTTGGACGAGTACGGCGTGGAGGTCATCGGCGTACAGGCGGACGCCATCGAGCGCGGTGAGGATCGTGTGGAATTTAAAAAGACCATGGACAGCCTGGGCATAGAGATGGCGCGTTCTGAGGTGGCTTACTCAGTGGATGATGCGTTAAAGATCGCTGATGAGCTGGGATATCCGGTGGTGCTTCGTCCCGCATATACCATGGGCGGTGCAGGGGGCGGTCTGGTTTACAATTCAGATGAGCTGGCAACGGTTTGCGCCAGAGGCCTTAAGGCTTCACTTGTTCACCAGGTTCTGGTGGAGGAGTCAGTCATGGGCTGGGAGGAGCTGGAGCTGGAGGTTGTCCGTGATGCGGCCAACAATATGATCACGGTCTGCTTCATCGAGAACGTGGATCCCATTGGAGTACATACCGGGGATTCATTTTGTACCGCACCCATGCTCACCATCAGTCAGGATGTGATGGACAGACTCCAGGAGCAGGCCTACAGGATAGTGGAGCATATCGGAGTCATCGGAGGCACAAATGTTCAGTTTGCTCATGATCCCAAGTCGGATCGTATCATCGTAATAGAGATCAATCCCAGGACGTCCCGTTCGTCGGCACTGGCCTCCAAGGCTACCGGCTTTCCCATCGCACTGGTATCGGCGAAGCTGGCATCAGGACTTTTGCTTTCGGACATCCCCTGTGGGAAGTACGGTACTTTGGACAAGTATCATCCCGATGGGGACTACGTGGTGGTGAAATTTGCCCGCTGGGCCTTTGAAAAGTTCAAGGGAGTGAATGACAAGCTGGGAACCCAGATGCGGGCTGTGGGCGAGGTCATGTCCATCGGTAAGAATTATAAGGAGGCATTCCAAAAGGCCATCCGTTCACTGGAGAAGGGCCGTTATGGCCTGGGCCATGTGAAGGACTTTGACAGTCTGGGAAAAGAGGAGCTTTTACGCAGGTTATATACCCCCAATTCCGAGAGGCATTTTCTCATGTATGAGGCCATCAGGGCAGGTGCTACAAATGAGGAGATAAATGAGAGGACCAATGTAAAGGACTACTTCATCCAGCAGATGAGAGAGCTGGTGGAGGAGGAAGAGGGGCTGGTGAAAAACTATCACGGCTCACTTCCTGCAGATGAGGCTCTTATCAAGGCGAAAAGGGACGGCTTTTCAGATAAGTATCTGAGTGAGATTTTGGAGATCCCCGAGGAGGATATCAGAAACCGACGCATTAGCTTAGGTCTGTCCCAGGCATGGCATGGCGTGCATGTCAGCGGTACCCAGGACAGTGCATATTATTATTCTACCTACAATGCCCAGGATGCGGACCCCGTAAATACGGACAGGAAAAAGGTGATGCTCCTGGGAGGTGGTCCCAACCGTATCGGCCAGGGTATCGAGTTTGATTACTGCTGCGTCCATGCGGCTCAGTCCCTGAAGAAGCTGGGATTTGAGACCATCATAGTAAACTGCAATCCCGAGACTGTGTCCACGGATTACGATACATCTGACAAGCTGTATTTTGAGCCCCTGACCCTGGAGGACGTGCTTTCCATATATGAAAAGGAGAAGCCCGAGGGTGTCATAGCACAGTTTGGCGGCCAGACACCATTAAACCTGGCAGCGGATCTGCAAAAGTACGGAGTGAAGATCCTGGGAACATCCCCCGAGGTCATCGATCTGGCAGAGGACAGAGATCTCTTCAGGGAGATGATGGAAAAACTGGATATCCCCATGCCGGAGTCGGGGATGGCTACCACCGTGGAGGAAGCCATTGATATCGCCGCAAAGATAGGATATCCCGTTATGGTACGTCCGTCCTATGTGCTGGGTGGCCGTGGCATGGAGGTGGTTTATGATGACGAGGCCATGACTGATTATATGCGTGCGGCAGTTGGGGTGACGCCGGATCGTCCCATTTTGATCGACCGGTTTTTGGTACATGCCATGGAGTGTGAGGCAGACGCCATCTCGGATGGCGAGCATGCCTTTGTGCCGGCGGTGATGGAGCATATCGAGCTGGCGGGCATACATTCCGGAGATTCGGCCTGCATTTTGCCGTCAAAGCATATACCTGAATATCAGCTGAAAACTATCAGGGAATATACCAGGCGGATCGCTGAGGAGATGCATGTGGTAGGTCTGATGAACATGCAGTACGCCATCGAAAACGGTACTGTATATGTGCTGGAGGCGAACCCCAGAGCATCTCGTACCGTGCCTCTGGTTTCAAAGGTCTGCGGTATCTCCATGGTGCCCATTGCTACCGAGGTTATCACAAAGGAACTGACCGGACGGCCTTCGCCGGTGCCCGAGCTTGTACAGCGACACATACCATATTTTGGAGTAAAGGAGGCGGTATTCCCGTTTTCCATGTTCCAGGAGGTGGATCCGGTGCTGGGACCCGAGATGCGCTCCACGGGAGAGGTGCTGGGTATTTCCTATTCCGCAGGAGAGGCGTTTTACAAGGCTCAGGAGGCGGCAAACGGTGCGCTTCCTCTTTCCGGCACGGTGCTTATCTCCGTCAACCGCAAGGACAAGCCTGAGGTAGTGGAGATCGCCAAAGCATTTTATGATGACGGGTTTAAGATCATGGCTACGGGCACTACCTACGAGCTGATATCCCAGTCCGGCATCCCTGTGGAAAAGGTGAAGAAGCTCTACGAGGGACAGCCCAACATTTTGGACCATATGACCAATAAAAAGATTCAGCTCATAATAAATACCCCGGTGGGCAAGGACTCAGTCCATGATGACAGCTATCTGAGAAAGGCTGCCATCAAGCAAAAGATCCCCTACATCACCACCATTGCTGCGGCCCGCGCAGCTGCTGAGGGTATAGCGGTTCTGAAGGAGCAGGGTGACGGCAACATACACAGCCTGCAGAAGTGGCATGAGAGGATAGAGTGATAAATATTTGTGGTTATTTTGGGGGCTATATGTTAGAATAGAGAAAATTCGCTTCGGCGATAAAGTTTAAAAAAGGAGGAGATATTTATGGGAAACAAGTACGCAGGAACACAGACTGAAAAGAATCTGATGGAAGCTTTTGCGGGGGAATCACAGGCAAGGAATAAGTACACCTATTTTGCTTCCAAGGCAAAAAAGGACGGATTCGAGCAGATCGCAGCGCTGTTTTTACAGACAGCAGACAACGAAAAAGAGCATGCCAAGTTGTGGTTTAAGGAGCTGGGTGGCATAGGTACCACCGCAGAGAATCTGGGAGCAGCGGCTGATGGGGAGAAGTACGAGTGGACGGATATGTATGAGGGCTTTGCCAAGACCGCAGAGGAGGAGGGCTTCCCTGAGCTGGCCAAGAAGTTCAGAGGCGTCGCCGAGATAGAGAAGAGACATGAGGAGAGATACCGTGCACTTCTCAAAAACGTTGAGATGCAGGAAGTATTCAAGAAGAGTGAGGTAAAGGTTTGGGAGTGCCGCAACTGCGGACATGTTGTGGTTGGCACAGAGGCACCGGCAGTTTGTCCCGTATGCGCTCATCCTCAGGCATACTTCGAGGTACATGCTGAAAACTATTGATATTTTTTTAGCCTGTAATATGTTATAATAGACGGCAGTGACGGTTCAAAACTGATGTCACTGCCGTGTTTTATGTAATTTAAGATTCTTCGGCCTGACGGCCTCAGAATGACTGGGAGGCGTGCGCCTTATAATTACCTGGTTATTTGTTATCCTGAGCGAAGCGAAGGATCTTTTCCAAAGATTCTGGAGTTATAGATATGGACGAAAAAGTGCAGATCCCGGTGCCTCAGACTCAGGGCATGTACGCTCTTTTGGGGCATCCCGTGGCACACAGCATGTCACCTGCCATGCATAATCGGGCTTTTGAAGAGCTGGGGATCGATGCGAAATATGTGCTCATAGATGTGGAAGAGGATGAACTGCCGGATGTGGTACTGACTCTAAAGGATATGGGCTACTGCGGGTGGAATATCACCATGCCCTTAAAGTCGGCCATGGTCCCCTACTGTGATGAACTCAGCGATGCGGCCAGACTCTGTGGGGCTGTGAATACAGTTGTGGTGCGGGATGGCAGACTGACAGGATATACTACTGATGGCCAGGGGTATACGGACAGCCTGGCAGATCCCGAGGCATATATGGTTGGCGGCGATGCCAAAAACGTTGAAGCTGAAACTGTCTCAGGTAAGATTTTGACCATCCTGGGCTGTGGTGGAGCGGCCAGGTCGATCATCGTTCAGGCTGCTTTGGACAAGGCGGCCGGGATCCACGTCTGCAAGAGAAAAAATGCCTCCTTTGATGAGGCTGTGGCGTTTTGCTGGCAGGTCTCTGAGGAGACCGGGGTCCCCATTGATGTGGTGGATATGAGTACGCCCCAGGACCTGAAGTGGGCAATAGATGACGCACAGATTCTGACAAACGCCACCAATGTCGGTATGGAGGGGACGGATCTTATGTCTCCGGTTCCGGCGGAGTTTTTGAGGTCTGAGCTTCTGGTCAGTGATATTATATATCATCCCCAGATGACCCAGCTTTTGACGGATGCAAAAAATGCCGGGGCGAAGATACACAGCGGGAAGTGGATGCTTTTGTATCAGGGTGCGGCGGCGTTTAAGCTGTGGACGGGTCGTCAGATGCAGGTGGAAGCGGTAAAGAACGTGTTCCGATAGATGAAGATTCTTCGTTGCTGCGCTCCTCAGAATGACAAGAAGAAGGGGGAGAATAATTAGGAGACTTGGATGAACATATCAGTAGATGGTTACAATATAAATTACAAGATCACAGGCGGTGGGGATGAGACGGTGGTTATGCTTCAGGGATGGGGCACCACCATGGAGATGTATGATTCCGTGGCGGCGACCATTTCTGACAGGTGCCGTTTTATCCAACTGGATCTGCCTGGATTCGGCGGATCGGATGAGCCCAAACAGCCTTGGAGTGTGGCGGACTTCTCCGACTTTTTCTGTAAGTTTTTGGATGCTTTGGACGTAAAGCGGGTCACTCTCATAGGACACTCCTATGGCGGACGTATGATCATAGATCTGGCCACCAGGGAGAGTATCCCCTTTGAGATTGAGAGGATCGTGCTTATTGATTCGGCGGGCATCATGCCCCAGCGTTCTGCAAAGCAGAAGACCCGGATCCGCATGTACAAGATGATAAAAAAGATCGCGGATGTGGAGCTTATTTACAAGCTGTTTCCGGAGCTTATCGATGAGTGGAGGAGCCGGCAGGGATCGGCTGATTATCGCGCCGCTTCCCCCATGATGCGCCAGTGTCTGGTGAAGGCGGTAAATGAAGATATGACCGAGAGGCTTCCCGGGATACGCCAGGAGGTGCTTCTGATATGGGGAGACGCCGATACGGCTACGCCCATTTCCGATGCAAAAAAGATGGAAAGCCTCATTCCCAACGCGGGACTTTGTGTACTGGAGGGTTGCGGGCATTATTCCTTTCTGGAGCAGCCCGGGATCTTTGCAAATATTATGAGGACTTATTTTAAAGATTCTTCGTTGCTACGCTCCTCAGAATGACACGCATGTCATTCTGAGGGTCGCGAAGGATCTTAAACGATAACAATAGGAAATTATATGGCTATAGTGATCTGTACAATTATAATAATCGCTCTTTTTGTTCCTGCCTGTGTGATGGCGCTGACTCACAACATGCACATGTTCCAACAGAACGGATACAAAAACGGCGAGCATATGTCATGGCTGAAACGCACATTAAAGAGGCAGTGGCTGCTGATATTTGCGGGAGTGCTGGGACTGCTGCGTATGATCCCGGGATACATATACTGCGTACAGACGCTGGAGTACCCGATAGCATCCACACCCATCAGGGCGCTGACGCTGATACTTGACATTTTTTGCATCATCACACTGATCCTGTGCTACTATGTGTTCCGTGCCATGAACCGGCTCAACAACAAAAAGAAGCTGGTATACACGGCCCGTGTAAAGCGCATGATAGCCACCGAGATAATAGTGATGGTGGTACTGGCGTTATTGAGCGCGGTTTTCATCCCCCTGGAGTGTTTTGCAGGGACTGTGATGATACTCATGTGCCTGCAGTGGATACTGCCGGTGATGGCTAACATCATCAACCATCCCATAGAAAAGGCGGGACATGACAAGTTCATAAACAGTGCAAAGAAAAAGCTGGCTGAGGCGGAGAACCTGACCATAATCGGTGTGACGGGAAGCTATGGCAAGACCAGTGTGAAGTTTTATCTGAAGACCCTTTTGTCAGAGCATTTCAATGTGCTGGTGACACCGGAGAGCTACAACACTCCCCTGGGGGTGGTAAAGACCATCAACGAGCAGCTGCTTTCAACACATGAGATATTTGTGTGTGAGATGGGAGCCCGGCATGTGGGAGATATCAAGGAGATATGCGATATCGTACATCCCCATCATGGCGTGATCACAAGTATCGGACCCCAGCATCTGGAGACATTCTTTAGCATGGAAAACATCCAGTCCACCAAGTTTGAACTGGCGGATGCCCTGCCTGAGGGCGGGATGCTGTTTTTGAACTGGGATAATGAGTATATCAGAGATAAGGCCGGAGAATACAGCGATGGCAAGAAAAAGATCCTCCGTTTCGCTCAGGATAACAGCGGAGGCGGGACTTATCATGCCGAAGACATCAGGGTTTCCCAACTGGGAACAGAGTTTACCGTGGTGACCCCCGATGGTGACAGTGAGAGCTATCAGATGCGACTGGTGGGTGAGCATAACGTGATCAACGTGTTGGGAGCCATAGCGGTGGCGCACCAGATGGGCATCAACCTCTACGACCTGCGTATTCCCGTGCGCCGGCTCATGCCGGTGGAGCATCGTATGCAGCTGAGGGAGCACGGTGAAGTTACCATCATTGATGACGCCTACAATTCTAATCCCGTGGGCTCCAAGGCAGCAGTGGAGACATTGAAGCTCTTTGACGGCATACGGATCCTCATTACTCCGGGTATGGTTGAACTGGGGGATAAGGAGGAGGAGTACAATTACAAGTTTGGTACCTATGCGGCAGATTGCTGTGACTATATCATTCTCGTAGGGCGGGATCTTGTGAAGCCCATAGAAAAAGGGGTGCTGGATTCCGGCTTTGATAAGGATCGTCTGTGGACCTTTGATAACCTGCAGGATGCCATGGCGCAGGCAAACGCCATTCGCGGGGAAGGACACAAATATATCCTGCTGGAGAATGACCTGACGGATAATTATAATTAAGATCCTTCGACTCGGGCTATGCCCTCGCTCAGGATGACATGGGAAGAGGCCCAGAATAACAGAAAAGGAGAAAAAATGGAATATCGACCGTGTATCGACATACACAATGGTAAGGTGAAGCAGATCATAGGCGCGAGTCTTTCAGACGAAGGGGACCGGGCCGACGAAAATTATGTTTCGGAGAGGGGAGCGGACTTTTTTGCCGGCTTCTATCGGGACGAGGGGCTATATGGCGGACACGTCATCATTCTCAACAGCAAGGACAGCTCCTATTATGAAAAGACAAAGGAGCAGGCACTCATGGCGCTGAGGACTTTCCCCGGCGGCATGCAGGTGGGAGGCGGGATCAATCCCGACAATGCCATGGAGTTCCTCGATGCAGGAGCCTCCCATGTGATCGTCACCTCCTATGCATTTGTGGAGGGCCAGCTTTCCTATGACAGGATACGCAATATGGCCAACCTGGTAGGGCCCGATCGGCTGGTCATAGATCTCTCGGCGAGAAAGCGCCTCCGCCACCACTATGTGGTCACCGACCGCTGGCAGACCTTTACGGACGAGCGGGTGACTGTGGAGCTGTTTGAAAAGCTGTCCCCTTACTGTGCGGAGTTTCTGGTACACGCAGTGGATATGGAGGGAAAAAGCACCGGCATCGACGAGGAGGTGCTGGAGATACTGGCCTCATATTCGGGTAAGCCCATCACCTATGCCGGCGGCATCTCATCCTATGAGGATATCGACCGGATCAGACAGATGGGAGAGGGACGGATAAATGTCACCATCGGCAGTGCCATGGACCTCTTCGGTGGGGAGCTGAATTATGAGACGGTGATTTCCATGTGCAACCATTCACTGGATACGGAGTAATAGATTCTTCGAATCGGACTTCGTCCTCCCTCAGGATGACAAAAAAAAGGGCTGGAGACAACAGGATGAAGGATTCAGGATGATAGGAAAAACGGCTTGTCATTCTGAGCGAAGCGAAGAATCTTAGAGAAAAAAAGGAGAGCATATGAAAACAAGAGTAGCAATGATGTTCGGCGGCAAGTCGGTAGAGCACGAGGTGAGTGTTATCTCAGGCATCCAGGCACTTTTAGCCATGGACACGGATAAATATGACGTCACCCCGGTTTATATGAACAAGAAAAATGAGATGTACGTGGGCGAAAAGATCGGTGATATCGACGCCTACAAGGACATTCCGACTCTGCTTAAAAACAGCACCAGAGTCATCATGGTAAACGAGAACGATCAGGTGAAGCTGGTGTCCTATCCGCCCAAAAAGTTCGGCAAAAACGTGGAGATCGCCATCGACATCGCGTTCCCGGTGGTCCACGGCACCAATGTGGAGGACGGAGCCTTTCAGGGTTACCTCAAGACTGTGGGTATCCCCTTCGTGGGCTGTGATGTGACGGCTTCTGCTGTGGGCATGGACAAGTTTATCATGAAGGCCATTTTAAAAGAGGCTGATGTGCCGGTGCTGGACGCCTGCGTCTATACACTGTCTGACTACGCCGATGTGGAGGGGATGGCAGACGGTATTGAAAAAAAGCTGGGTTATCCCGTTATCGTAAAGCCGGTAAACCTGGGCTCATCAGTAGGGATCTCTGTGGCGAAGACCCGTGCCGAGCTCATCACCTCCATTGATGATGCATATCGTTATTCCACCAAGGTTTTGGTGGAGCATGCCATCACAAAGCTCCGCGAGATCAACTGCGCAGTCCTCGGTGATGAAAATGAGGCGGAGGCCAGCGAGTGCGAGGAGCCCATGCATTCAGAGGATATCCTAAGCTACGAGGATAAATACGTGAGTAATGCAAAGGGCGGCGGTACCAAGGGCAGCGGCATGGCCAGCGTATCCAGAAAGATCCCGGCTGACCTGTCTCCCGAGAAGAGAGAAGAGGTGCGGGAACTGGCGGTGCGCTCTTTTAGGGCATTAGGCTGCAATGGCGTGGCCCGCATCGATTTCATGATCGATGAGGAAGATGGAAAGCTGTATTTCAATGAGATCAATACCATTCCCGGATCATTGGCATTTTATCTTTGGGAGCCTGTGGGAGTGCCCTATAAGGTTCTTCTGTCGAGGATGATCGACCTGGCCCTTAAGAGGCAGAGGAATGAGAGCAATCTGACCTTTACCTTTGATACGAATATTTTGGATTCCGCATCCTTTGGGGGAGCGAAGGGAAGTAAGAGATAAAGACGGCTTCTTTTAACGACACTATGGGGGATCTTATGAAAAGACTGCTATACATATTCTCATTGGCATTTTTTCTTGCCATAATATCACCTCAGGCAGCCCGCGCCGGGGGCATCGACTTTCTGGCGGACTATGAGCCCATCAGCTATGATTCCTTCGACGGTCTGGTATCCATGCAGATCAACACCGTGGCCCAGACAGACGACGGTTACATCTGGGTGGGTACTTACAGCGGACTCTACCGCTACGACGGCTACCGTTTTGAAAAATTCGATATAGACGACCGCATCTGCAATGTTATGCGGCTCTTCTGCGACTCCCGGGGGCGGCTTTGGATCGGCACCAACGACAGCGGTCTGGCCTGCTACGATCCCGCCACCGACGAGGCATTTTTCTATACCACCGAGGACGGACTGGCGGCCGACTCCATCCGCGCCATCTGCGAGAGCCACGACGGATCCATCTATCTGGGTACCGTGGCCAATGTCTCCGTGGTAAAAACCGACGGCACGGTGGAGACATTCAACGCCACCGACGAGACCGTGGGCATCCGTTCCCTCATCGCCATTGACGACGAGACCCTCATGGGTGTCACCAACGGCGGAGTGATCTTTTTGCTCCGGGACAATCAGATCATCGACAAGCTGGAGACCGGGGACGAGGGAGTGTATTTCCTGTCTGTTTCCCGCAATTTTACTGACCACATCTGGGCGGGCACCTCTGCGGACTACATCGTCACCCTTGACGTTAAAAACGACCACATCTACCCTTCGGGCAAGGTGGTGTGCAAAAACAGCTACTATATTAACGATATCATGTACGACAGCGCCTCCGGCGGTTATTTCTACGGCGCGGAAAACGGTCTGGGCTTCATCGATGAAAAGACCATGAAGGTCACCGACATGAGGCAGGAGCATTTCGAGGCCTCCATCTCCGAGGTGATCCGTGACTACGAGGGCAACATCTGGTTCGTCTCCAACAAGCAGGGAGTCATCGAGTTCACCCCCAATCCCTTTACGGACATTTTCATAAAAGCGGGCCTCCAAGAGGTGGTGGTCAATGCCACGGCGCTCCATGGCAATGACATCTATATCGGCACCGACTCCGGCCTTTTTGTAGTGGACGAAAAGAGCCACAAGAGAAAAGAATACAAGTTTCTAAAACAGTTTGAGGACGTCCGCATCCGGCATATTTTTGAGGACAGCAGCGGCAACGTGTGGGTATCCACCTACGGCAAGGACGGCCTGGTACAGATCCGGCCCGACGGCAGTATCAAAAACTATAATGAGAGCGAGGGCGGCACCGTAGGCGGCCGCTTCAGATGCGTCATGGAGATGAAAAGCGGCACCATCATGGCCGCCAGCAACATGGGCATCAACTTCATAAATGATGAAAAAGTGGTGGGTACCGTGGATGAGGATGACGGCATCATCGCCCAGATTTTGACCATGGTGGAGGACAGCAATGGTACCATTTTGGCGGGCTCAGACGGTGACGGCATCTACCGCATCGATCAGGGCAAGATCACGGAGCGCATCGACAAGGATGACGGGCTGGAGACCCTGGTGGTGCTGCGCATCGTGCCCACTCCCGACGGCGGTTATCTCTACGTCACCAGTAACGCTCTTTATTATGATGATAAAACAGAGATCCGACGGCTTAAAAACTTCCCCTACACCAACAACTACGACCTGCTCTTCACCGGTGACGGCCAGGTACTGGTGGTGTCCAGTGCGGGCATTTTCGTGACAAAGTACGAGGACCTCATCGCCGACGAGGAGGAGTACAACTACACCATTTTGGACAACAGCAAGGGCTTTACCACTACCCCCACTGCCAACGCCTGGAACGTGACTCTGGATGAGGATGGTGACAGGGTTTTTTACATCTGCTGTACCGACGGCGTGCGCCGGGTGTCGGCAGGCAACTACGAGCTGGCGGATACCAGCTACAACATTTTGATCAATTACATCACCTACGATGACGCTGAGATCTTTCCGGATGAAAACGGGATCTACCAGCTGCCCAAGGGTGGAGGCCGTGTGCAGATCCTGCCGGCCATTTTAAACTACAATCTGAAGAACCCTCTGATAAAAATGTACCTGGAGGGCTCCGGCGACGAGGGCTACACGGTGTATCATGAGAACATGACCACACTTAATTACACCAACCTGCCATACGGAGACTACACCCTTCACGTGCAGGTTTTGGATCCCATCGAGGGCACCGTGGAACGTGACGAGGCATTTAAGCTGCACAAGGAGCCGGCTCTCATGGAGCTGGTGTGGTTCAGGCTGCTGCTGGTGGCACTGGCCATGCTGGCTGCAGGCTACGCTGTGTACTATGTGATAAAGACCACCACCGTGGCCAGACAGTACCAGCAGATACGTGAGGCCAAGGAGGAAGCTGAGCGGGCCAATTCCGCCAAGTCCCGTTTCCTGGCTAACATGTCCCACGAGATCCGCACCCCCATCAACACTATCATGGGTATGGACGAGATGATCCTCCGTGAGGATGCATCAGCAGCAGGCAAGAAGTATTCCGCGGCGGTGATCGGCTATGCCAGATCCATCAAGCGGGCTTCCGAGTCCCTGCTTTCCCTGGTCAACGACATCCTGGACCTGTCCAAGGTGGAGTCCGGCAAGATGAACCTGGTGGAGCGGGAGTACGATACCGTGGACATGCTCCGGGGCGTATGCAATATGATCAGGGTGCGTTCCGCTGACAAGGGACTGGAGTTCATTATCGATATTGATGAAAAGCTGCCGAAGATGCTCTACGCTGACGATGGCAAGATAAAGCAGGTGATCCTCAACCTTTTGACCAATTCGGTGAAGTACACCAACGAGGGCAGTTTTACCATGACGGTAAAGGTCACCGAGTCCGACGAGGAGAGCTGCATGGTGCTCTACCGGGTCAGTGACACCGGTATGGGTATACGCGAGGAGGACATGGACAAGCTTTTCTCCGCCTTTGACCGTCTGGATGAAAAGAAAAATACGGGTATCCAGGGCACGGGGCTGGGCCTTAATATTTCCAAGCAGTTTGCCACCCTCATGGGGGATGACCTCCATGTGGAGTCAGAGTATGGCAAGGGATCTACCTTCTGGTTTTCAGTCACCCAAAGGATAGTTGACGCCACTCCCATCGGAGAGTTTACCGAGGAGGATGAACAGGGATCTGATGAGGATACTTACGTGCCTCTTTTTGTGGCTCCTGAGGCCAGGGTTTTGGTGGTGGACGACAGTGACATGAACCTTACCGTCATCCGGGGTCTGCTGTCCGGCACCCGGGTACAGGTGGATACAGCTCTTTCCGGTCGGGAGTGTCTGGAAAAAATGGCAGAAAATTCCTATCATGTGGTATTCTTGGACCACATGATGCCGGAGATGGACGGCATCGAGACCATGCATCACATCACCGAGGCGGGCTATGATGTGCCGGTTTATTGCCTTACTGCCAATGCCGCCACCAGCGGAGACGAATACTATGTGGGAGAGGGCTTTTACGGTTACCTGCCCAAACCCATTGACGGACCCCTTATCGAGGAGGCCATCAGGAAGCACATCCCTGACGAGCTGTGCATGGATCCGGCGGATGCGCCTGAGGAGGAAGAGGTGGATCAGGAAGCAGCCGATGCCTCTGATGATATCATGATAAAACTGGGTGACATCGGTGATATGAGTATTCCCGATGGTATCAAGGCCTGCGGCTCCCGGGACGCTTTCATCAATACGGTAAGGATGTTCTACGACACCATGGATGAAAAGTCAACGGAGATCGAGGACGCCTTTGGCCGTGGTGACTATGAGTTTTTGACCATCAAGGTCCATGCCTTAAAAACTGCAGCACGGCTTGTGGGGCTGGGTGACTTGTCAAAAATGGCCGAAAAGCTGGAGGACGCCGGCAAGGCCGACGACCATGAGTATATTGTGGAGCACACGGGTGAGCTTTTGGAGCGTTTCAGATCCTATGACGAGGTGCTGGCATTTTTAGACGAGGAAGATGGGGCCGACGACGACCGTCAGCCTGTTGATGAGGCCGAGCTTGCCGACGCCTATGAGGCACTGACCGAGTTGATCCCCGCCATGGACTATGATTCCATAGAGATGCTTCTTGATGAGATGAAAAACTACCACCTGCCCCATGAGGATGCCGAGAGGTTCAAGGCCATCGAAAAGCACCTCCGCCAGCTGGACTGGGAGGGTTTGCAGGAGATGATCCAGTCTTTTTAATCCTGAGGACACCCCACTCCATGTCATCCTGAGGAGCGAAGCGACGAAGAATATTTATAATAACGGAGGAATAATACTAATGAGCAGAGAAACAGAGATGAAGAAGATCAGTACAAAGACAATTACCATTACTGCCATGATGGCGGCGGTGCTGTGCATCATGGGACCCTTTTCCATACCCATAGGTCCGGTGCCCCTGTCACTGGCCCTCATCGGAGTATATCTGTGTGCCTACATCCTGGGTGCAAAGAGGGGGACTCTGGCGGTATTCATATATGTGCTTTTGGGAGCGGTGGGGCTGCCTGTTTTCACCGGTTTTGCCGGAGGGGCTGCCAAGCTCTTCGGACCCACGGGAGGATATATTGCAGGGTATCTGCTGACAGCTCTGATATGCGGTTTCTTTGTGGATCATTTTGAGGCCTGGTATATAAGACTTGTAGGGATGATCATCGGACTGGCGGCCTGCTATGCATTGGGGACGGGCTGGTTCATGGTGCTGATGCATGTCAGCTTCGCAGAGGCACTGGCTACCTGTGTGCTGCCTTTTATCGTATTTGACATGATAAAGATCGCGCTGGGGATGGCCCTGGGGACAGCGATAAAAAAGGCGCTGACAGCAGCCGGGATGTAAAGAAACTCATTGAAAACCGGGTGGTTGACAAGTATAATTGATAATGTATTAGAATTGGGGAGGTAGTAACTGTTGGCAAAGGAAAAAAAGAGGGTCCTCATTACCGGGGGCAAGCAGAGTTTCCTTATCAGGTCTCTGATGAAAAAACTGGAAGAGGCTAAGATAGACGCTTTTTTCATTGCGTCGGACGTCAACTCGCTTTCTTCAGCCTTTGATGAGGCTGACATCTTAACATATTATCTGGACAAGGACGAGAGGCCGGGTCATGATGTGCTGGTATATCTCAATGACAGGATGTCCGAGACCAACAAGCGGATCATCCTCATCGGGGAGGCAGATGATCTGGAATATGTCCAAAAGACCATTTCATCCGATCATGTGGCTGAGGTCTATCACAGACCGCTGGATATAGATAAGTATATCGAACGCCTCAATATTTCGTTTTCTGCCGAGGGCAGGGGAGTGGGTGGCATGAAGTCCATTCTCATCATTGATGATGATCCCACCTATATGGGAGTGATCCGTGGCTGGCTCAAGCAGTACTTTAAAGTGGCGATGGTGACCTCCGGTACCCTGGGGCTCACCTGGCTGGCGAGAAACCACGCCGACCTCATCCTTTTGGATTATGAGATGCCTATCGTGTCGGGTCCCCAGGTTTTGGAGATGCTGCGTTCCGAGGCCAATTTCAGGGATATTCCGGTGTTTTTCCTCACCGGCAAGAGTGACAAGGAGTCGGTGATGAAGGTGGTGGCTTTAAAGCCCCAGAATTATTTATTGAAGACCATTTCCCAGGAGGACCTGCTGGCAGAACTTGGGAAGTTTTTCGGGATGATACTATAGAATCTCATTGAATTTATTCTAAATTCAATGGGCAAAGATTCTTCGCGCGGTTGAAGTCATCTCCGATGACTTCTTCAAGCTTCTGTCAGAGACAGAAGCTTCACCACGCTCAGAATGACAGCGATGATCCCTTTGTCATCCTGAGGAGCGAAGCGACGAAGGAACTTACACAAGGAGGTTATGTATATGATAAAAAAACTAGGGGGAGAAAAGCCGGCCTTTGTTCTTTCCACAGAGACCACATCCTACGCTTTTCATGTCATCGACACCGGTCAGCTGGAGCACATCCATTACGGCGCCCGCATCACTGCCGAGAGTGAGTCTGATCTTTTGGCCATGATGGAAAAGCACGCTTTTGGCCAGGGCAATTCCATCAACTATAGCGCCGAGCATCCGGAGTTTACATTAGAGGACGTGGCGCTGGAAATGTCGGGCTATGGTAAGGGCGACATCCGGGAGCCCTTTGTGGAGCTTACTGCAGCCGACGGTTCCGCCACCACGGATTTTGTATATGACCATGATGAGCAGAAAAGTGGCAAGGAGGAGTTTAAAACTCTTCCCGGCTCCACCGGCGATGCAGAGCAGTTGGTTATTTATCTGAAGGATAAAAACAACGGCTACACCATCGAGCTCCATTATTATGTATTTGAAAAAGAGGACGTGATCACCAGATCGGCGAAGTTTATTAATACTTCCGACAACCATGTGGTGCTGAACCGCTTTATGTCCACCCAGGTGGATTTCTATGAAAAGGGCCTTACGGTCTCCACCTTCAATGGCGCATGGATCAAGGAGATGCAGATGACGGATACTGTGGTGGCCGCCGGAAAATTTGTGAATTCATCCTTTACCGGCTCCTCCTCCAACCGTGCCAATCCCTTTATCATGATCAGCCGTCCCGGCACCACCGAGACAGCGGGAGACTGCTACGGCTTCAATCTGATCTATTCCGGCAACCACTACGAGGCTATCGAGGTCAACCCTTACGGCAAGACCCGCGTGGTCACAGGCATCAATCCCACCCAGTTTGCATTTACACTGGCACCGGGAGAGGAGTTTGAGGCTCCGGAGGCTGTCATGACTTTTTCGGTAGCAGGCCATGAGGGCATGAGCCACAACATGCACACCTTTGTCAACGATCACATCGTAAGAGGTGAATGGTCAAAAAAAGCTAGACCGGTCCTCTTGAACAGCTGGGAAGCCAACTATTTTAATATCAGCGAAAAGAGCTTGGTTTCTCTGGCCAAAAAGGGGAAGGAAGTGGGCGTTGAGCTTTTTGTCATGGACGACGGTTGGTTCGGTGACAGAAATGACGACAAGCGCGCACTGGGGGACTGGTCTGTGAATAAAAAGAAGCTTCCCCATGGAGTTACGGGACTGGCACGCCGCATCCACGATCTGGGGCTGAAGTTCGGGATCTGGATCGAGCCTGAGATGGTAAATGTGGATTCGGATCTGTACCGGGCACATCCCGACTGGTCCATGGATATCCCGGGCCGGGATCATTCCGAGGGCCGCAACCAGCGGGTTTTGGACTTTGCCAATCCCGCAGTGGTAGACTACATGATCGATGCCATGAAGCAGGTCATCGCCTCCGACGTGGACTATGTAAAATGGGATATGAACCGCATCTTTTCCGATATCTATTCCCAGCATCTGGACAAGTCCCGCCAGGGAGAGGTGGCTCACCGTTATATCCTGGGCTTTTATCGTCTGGCAAAGGTGCTGACGGAGTCTTTCCCCCAGGTGCTTTTCGAGGGCTGCGCCAGCGGTGGCAACCGCTTTGATCTGGGTATGCTTTGCTATTTTCCTCAGATCTGGGCCAGCGACAATACCGACGCCACCAGTCGTCTTACCATTCAAAACGGCTATAGCTATGGCTATCCCATGTCCACAGTCAGTGCCCATGTGAGCAACGTGCCCAACCACCAGACTCTGAGAAAAACTCCCATCGACGCCCGCTTTGCCGTGGCAGCCTTTGGTGTTTTGGGTTATGAGTGCAACCTTTCAGATATGAAAAAATCTGATCTTTTGGCTATCCAAAAGCAGATCGAAATCTATAAGCGCTTCCGGGAGTGCATGCAGTATGGCACGTTTTATCGCAGGCGCATCGGCAATGTCACCGAGTGGACGGTGGTATCCCGGGACAAAAAACAGGCTGTGGGCATGATCTTCCAGCGTGAGAACATGGCCAACAATCCTCACGAGTTCTACAGACCCAAAGGCCTGGATCCTGCAAAGAAATATCACCTGTTTTCCCGTGAGAGCGAAGTGGACTTAAAGATGTTCGGCGATCTGGTCAATGCCGTAGCTCCCTTCCATGTGAAGCAGGATGGCTTTGTTTACAATATGATCGCCAAATTTACCACCATAAAGGGTGAGGTTGAGGATTATACCGCATACGGTGACGCCCTTATGAACGGAGGAGTTCAGCTCCACCAGGCCTTTACATCCACCGGCTTTGATATGGAGGGTTCGGTGCGCGTCATGTCCGACTTTGACGCCAGGATGTACTTCATGGAAGAGGTTTAGTTTATGAAAAAAGGGCAGCTCAAGCTTGTAGGACTCAGAAGCAAGATCTTTGCCCTGTGCATCTTTTTAGAGGTGGTCACAGTCATTCTTTTTACCACCCTGGGCGGTTTGCTGTTAAAAGAGATCTCAAAGAGCTCAAAGGAATTCGGACAGGAGCAGCAGGATACGGTGAGACAGACCTCCGGAGAATCCATGGATCATCTGGTGAGTTCCTTTTTGATCAGCTATGCCATCTCCGAGAGTGAGATCTCCAATTATTCCTTTTATCATGTGGTGGATTCCGTGTATCTTTTGGCCATCCAGGTACAGGAGATAGTCAACGATCCGGACAATTACGGCTACAAGCCGGTGGAGCTTCCCTCAAGGTCCAATGCCGGGACTCCCTCGGCTCAGCTTTTGTATGCCAATGAGGCTGCTGCTTCGGATGAAAAGCTTAATGCCATGGTGAGTAAGCTGGGCAACCTTCAGGAGCAGATGATAGCTTCCGTTGAGACCAACGGAGTCTTAAAGGATATAGCCATCGGACTTCCCGGTGGTGCTACCATTCTCTGTGATGCCTCTGCGGATATGAGGTTTGATGAAAAAGGTAAGATAATGGATTTTGACCCCACCCGGCGTCCCTGGTATCAGGCAGCGGTGGAGAATGAGAGCATGTGCTTTACCGATGTAACCACGGACTTTTATACGGGCAACTCCGAGATCAGTGTAGGGATACCCGTGTATCATAACGGTCAGCTTATGGCGGTCTGTTGCGGCTCCATTTCCCTGGATACCATTGAGAATACAGTGGAGCAGGCCCACGTGGGAGACAACGGTTTTTCCTGTATCATAAATAACGAGGGCAGGATACTTTTTTCCAACAGAAAAGACGGTACCATGGGACTGTCCAATGAAGCGGACTTAAGGGAGAGTGATAATGCCGCGCTTGCCGATCTGGTTAGTGACGCCCTCTCCGGGAATGTGGATTTCAGAAAGCTGACCATTGACGATGAGCCGGTGTGCGTCACCTATGCGCCTCTTTATACTATGGGATGGACCCAGCTTATGATCGTTCCTCAGGATGAACTGGATGCTCCCACACAGCGTCTTTTGGATGAGTTGGATTCCGTGGCTGTCAGGTCTCAACAGCAGCAGCAGGATACCATCAAGCGCGCTACCATTTTTATGCTGATCTTGCTTCTTATCATGGTGGGCGTGGCAGTGGTCATGTCCCTGCTTTTCTCTGACAGACTGGTGCGTCCCATCAACAGCATGACAAAGAGGGTACAGACCATATCCGGAGAGGACATGATATTTGAGGTGGAGGACACTTACAAGACCGGTGATGAGATCCAGATTTTGGCCAATGCCTTCCATGATATGTCGGAAAAGACGGTAAAATACATAAACGAGATCACCCATATAACCGCTGAAAAGGAGAGGATCGACACCGAGCTTAACATGGCTACCAATATCCAGATGGGTATGGTTCCCGGTGATATGAAAAAGCAAAAGGGCTTCAGGATAAAGGGCAGCATGACCCCCGCCAAGGAAGTGGGCGGTGACTTCTATGATTACTTCATGATAGAGGATGATCATCTGGCATTTATGATGGCAGATGTGTCAGGCAAGGGTGTGCCGGCGGCGCTTTTCATGGCTATTTCCAAGGCCACCATCAAGTCCCGTGCCATGACGGGAGGTAAGCCGGCGGAGATATTTTCCTCTGCCCAGGAGCTGATCTCGGAGAGCAACAAGGAGGATCTCTTTGTTACGGTGTGGCTGGCCATCGTGGACTTAAAGAGCGGGCATATGGAATACTGTTCAGCAGGACATGAGTACCCGGGCATCAAAAGGGCCGGCGGCAGGTATGAGTGGCTAATGGACGAGGATAAGGATAACAATATCGCCCTTGCCATGCTGCCCGGATTTAACTTTACCGGTTATGAGATGGACCTAAAACCCGGAGACCGGGTATTTTTGTACACCGACGGTGTGCCGGAGGCGATCAATACTGCCGACGAGCAGTTCGGCATGGATCGTACCCTGGATGCCCTCAATGAAGTGGCGGACGATGAGGATGAAGATGTTCTTTTGAATGTATGGAACCGTGTTTCTGAGTACATCGGAGACGAGCCCCAGTTTGACGATACTACCATGCTTTCCTTTACTTATCTGGGGCCCGATGATGAGGGGATCGAGCGGAGAGTCCCATGGATGACTTTTTCAACTTCGAATTCTGATCTGTTGTACAGCTGCTGCATAAAAAATGTTAAAATATTTGCAACTCGGGTAAAGACAAATGGGGTAAAGTTTGGTAAAAAGGTTTCTGCAGATTTTTTGATAATGATTTTCTTCGGAGGTATCTATGGAACTCGAGATAAAAACCTGGGAAAATGAAGGGGTTTCAACGCTTGAGCTTAACGGCAGGCTGACCACAAATTCGGCGCCCTACCTGGAGAGGATGGTGGGTTCCGCCATCACCAAGCAGTCGGATATAGTTTTGGATTGCGCACAGCTTCAGTATGTTTCCAGCGCTGGCCTGAGGGTATTTAAAAAAATCTACCTTTGGACCAACGCGCACAACAAGTCTTTTGTACTTAAAAACGTTAACGATATGGTCATGGAGGTCCTGAATATGGTTGGGCTTTCCAAAGCATTGACCATCGAGTAGTATAGACGCTTGTGGGGGCAGAGCATAAGATCAGTTTTGGCCGCCACAGAGGAGTGATAAATGATGAAAAAGGCTGGCATCAAAAGGACTATAGGACTTACGCTGGCAGGCGTTCTTTTCGCGTCAACGATTTTGGCACATTGCGACAGCAGTGTGCTTTCTTTGCGTGAGGTGAGGGCGACAGGGACGACAGCACATATTATGACATGGAATTCAACCACTAAAACTGCTGGGCTGGGGGATGCGGTTTCATTCGACACCCCGATCACAGGGAACCTTAGTTTATTGCCATCTTTTGACGCGTCTGTGAATGAAAAGTCAGTGTATCTGGCCGGTGATGCGACCGTGGCCGGAAATGGAAGAGGATATACTGTTGAGTCCGGCAAAACTTTAAATATTGATCTTAACGGGCACAGCCTCAGTTTTGCTCAGGGACAGGGTACTCCGATCTGTATAGACGGGGGTACTGTAAATGTGTTTGACAGCAGCACTCAAAAAACCGGTGAATTTAACGGCGGTAATAATACGGGGGAGGGAAACGGCACAAATCAAAATGGATGGGGAGGCTGCTTCAGGCTTCTGGGTAGCGGGACTCTGAACCTGTATGGGGTGAGTATATCGGGCATGGTCAGTGGGTCTGCCTATCCGGTTGCTCAGGGCGGAGCCATAGTGATAAATGACAGTGCCGGAACCGTAAACGCATACGACAGCAATATATCCGGCACATCAGTGAATGCCGCTGCCGGGGCAGTATGTGTCGGAGTAGGCAGCTTTAATGATGGACACTTTAATATGTACAAGGGGAAAATATACAGCAGTACATCCCAGGAAGATGGCGGTGGCATATTGGTTTATGGCACTGCTGAGCTTCATGGCGTTACTATTAACGAATGTTCATCCACTGCCGGTAATGGTGGAGCTGTCAGAGTCAAAGATGGCGGCGATCTTACCATGGAAGATGGCTGCGCTATCACCGGCTGTACGGCCCAAAACGGAGGGGGAGTTTATGTTGAAAATCAGGGAAGCGTGACCCTGGAAAATTCTACTATAAGCAACTGTATTGCAAGCCTTAAAGGCGGCGGGATATATGTAGATAATGGTGGCCAATTTGGAAATAATGATCGCCATGCGGGTGAAACTCAATGGTACAAACAGTATTACCGGGAGTACACCGGACAATGTATATTTTGAAAATGAACATAAATTCAAAATTGAGTCCGGTTTCAGTTCAAACAGTATATCGGCGTAACTGTACAGATCCCTCCGACTGGCAGCAGTCCGGTTGTGTTTACGGATTCTCTTACTGCAAGCGGTTCAGGTCATCCTTTTTTCTCGGATAGTACGACATATACTGTCACAAGGAATGCATCCGGTGAAGCACAGCTGATTTTGGCATCATCTGCGCCCACACATACACATTCCTGGACCTATGCAGCATCACAGACCGCTTCGAACGTGATAATGGCCACCTGTGCTGATACTGACTGGCTCCATGAGGGAGATAATCCCCAGACTGTCACTTTGAACGTAAGCGACAAGACCTATGACGGATCGGCTGTGAGCGGTACTGTTACCGCATCGGGTACCGGCCTTGATCTGTCAGGGATTACCATTTCATATTTTGATGCATCCGATAATCCCCTGGATGCGGCGCCTTCGGCGGTGGGCAGCTATAAGGCAAAGATCACCCTGGGGACTGTTACGGCGGAAAAGTCTTTTAGTATTACAGCACCTGCAGACCCGGGTGGCGGCTCATCCTCAGGCAGCTCATCCAGCTCGTCATCCACTTCATCCCGGAATCTGCCTTCAGTGAACACTGTTTCTTCCGGTTCTAACTCCAGCAGCTCAGTGGTCACAGACAAGAATGGCAACGCCGTTAAAAACGCGCTGGTTACGGTGGCGGTAAGGGATTCAAAAACCGGAAAGACGGTAACCAAAGAGGTCCTCACCGATGAAAGCGGACAGATAGCAACCAATGAGATAGTAGCTGTTAAAAGAACTGTTTCTGCTGATGGCAAGTCCACCAGCGAGAACAAGAATTATCTGGCGAATTCCGACGGTACGATCTATAGAAAGCAGGGATTTGCGGATGTGGCTATGGGCGACAGGCTGAACCGCAGTGAGATTAACTCATCTTCAAAGGTAGTATATGTCAACGGGGAAGGCTCCCTGAAGCAGGGCGAGAAATTTTCAGTTGTTAATAAAAGCGGTAAGTCTGTTCAATACGCAGTGGGTAATGACTGTAACCTGATCAGAAACGGTTTCTTCAATTCCAAAAAGACAGGAGAAACAGAAAAGTCCATAAAGAGTGGTGCTACATATTTTGCCGGTTCCAACGGTAAGATCCTGACCAATACACTTTTTACCGTAAAGCCTGCCAAGTCCGGCAAGGTAAAGGTGAAGGTCAACAGCAAGGGGGCTAAGGCAGCGGTGTTCCTTATGGACGAGGAGCAGGCCTGTGAGATATTTGACTTCAAAAAGGGAGGTCTGGAGGATGCCAGCGGAAAAGGTGAACAGTATTATGCTACTAAGTCCGGCAAGATCGCCAAGGACAAGTGGGTGAATGTGGGACTGAAGGAGTACTACTGCAGCTCAAATGGAAAGATAACGAAATCAAGATAATTCATGAAAAGGGAAGGGCGTCGCGGAAGCGGCGCCCTCCTTAGAGTAAAGTTTTAGTCAGTTGATAAGAAAATAAAAAGAGAGTAACCAAGTTTTTAGGTATAATAAAAAAAACAAAACAAATACTTAAAAGGAGGCTACTCTCATGGATAGTGTAACACTACTGGAAAGATTTTGGA
>JAILEN010000062.1 GCA_024687655.1 Lachnospiraceae bacterium
TTCTTCAATTGTAATCCGAGATTCCATACCCAACATCTCGAATTAACATAATTATTCCATTGATTGGGTCATAAGAGAGTGGTATGGATTCTCTCTTACAAATATTGAGACTGACTGGAAAGTTGGTCTCTTTTTTGTTATTCTTTGATTTCTGGCGACCGGAAAGGAGTCACCATGTCAAAGTTTTTATCATATGAAGATCGACTGATCATTGCTCAGCGTCTTCAAGAAAATGCATCATTTGGTGCAATAGGTAGAGAACTTGGACGCGACCGAACCACAATAGCAAAAGAAGTAAAAAAGTATTCTTATGACAAGAAAAGTGGTCGCCCCGGTTATCCATATAATCCATGCAAGCATAGGGTGTCATGCAAACTAAATGGCCTGTGCGGCAAGGATTGTACCCATAAATCGGCATATAAGTGCAGTGTATGTTCTGAATGCAATGCCCATTGTTCCGATTTTGAAGAGGAAATGTGTACCATCCGTAAAAAGGCACCATATGTATGTAATGGATGTAATAGTTTGCCAAAGTGCACCTTGCTGAAGCGGTTCTATGATCCTTCCGATGCTCATGAACGCGCACATAAAGTTATTTCCGAATCACGAATGGGCATAATGTCAAATGAGGATGACATAGCCAGGATTAATACAATAATCAGTCCCTTAATACAAAACGGGCAGTCGATACATCAGGTTTACATAAATAATGTAGATGACATCATGTGCAGTGAAAGAACCCTGTATAACTATGTTGATGCACAGCTGTTTGATGTGAGGAATATCGATTTGCCGCGAAAGGTAAGATATCGTCCGCGTTACAACAAACCTGAATTCAAAGTGGATCGTGGCTGTCGAGTGGGCAGGAATTATTCAGACTTCCAAAAGTTTCTAAAGGAGAACCCGGAAACGCCCATTGTACAAATGGATAGCGTCATTGGAAGAGTCGGTGGAAAATGTTTGCTTACGATTCACTTCGTTGAAACAAGTCTTATGCTTGCATTCATAAGAGATGCGAATACTTCTGGCTCTGTGATCCGTATAATAAACGCCCTGGATGAGATACTTGGCATAGAATTGTTTGGCCAGTTGTTTCCGGTGATCTTGACTGATAATGGGAGTGAATTTACCAATCCCAGAGGAATCGAGTATAGGGATGTATACCCGAGTTTTAGGACAAAAGTCTTTTACTGCGATCCAAGTGCACCGTATCAAAAGGGAGCATGCGAAGTAAATCATGAGTTGATCCGATGAGTTCTTCCTAAGGGAAGCAGCTTCGATAATCTTACACAGAAAGACATCTTTTTAATGATGAATCATATCAACTCATACAAAAGAAAAAAGCTGAACAACCGTAGCCCATACGAAGCGTTCAGCTTTTATTACGGAGAAGAAGTGCTCAAGAAACTAGGATGTTCACCGGTTGCAGCCGAGAACATAATTTTAAAGCCTAAACTTCTCAGATAGTAAAAAAAAGCAATGGTCGCCAGATAACACACAACCCAAGAAAACCAAAATAGGGATGGATTCTCCGAATACAAAAATTTCGAGAGGGAGTCGATCTCTGGTTCTTCGTGCGCTTTTTTTACTGAACGCATTATAACATGTCAAGGTACATATGAAAACTATGGAATCACGCTTACAAAACGGGATTCTGACTTACAAATGGAGAATCTCGCTTACAAAAATGGAAACTCATTTGCAAGAAGTCTCAAAACCGAGAATCTCGGTTTACAAACGGGACTCTCGTCCTGCTATTAACCCTACAGGTTTAGTATTCGTAACACCATGGTAGAGACCCCTGACCAAAAGATCGCTGATCTGTTGGTTGATTATGGGTTTGACATGGAGGCTGGTGAGAGTAACGATCTGTATATAAATGTGAAGGATCTAAAGGATATTACAGCCTTTAAGGACATGAAGATCCCCGATCTTATCCGCCCTTTATCATATGCATCACCCATAGAGTTTCGTTTTTTCCTTCAGGAATATGGTGAACGTGTGGATGAGGGCCCGCTTTTTGACATCAAGTCTTTACCTATGGACTGGTATGATCCTGATGTATCTTGTATATGCATAGATGATGAGGGGATAGATGCGGCATTTTTGGTGCGCTTTGATGGCAATGATACTGTTATTGCCGAGCTTTTAGCAGGACTGGGAGATGATTCTTCCAAAAAACTTCCCTATCTGCTGGCATATGCCGCCACTAATGCCTTATACACCTATACTCAGAAAACAAAGATCATAATACGCCGTCGTAATAAGAGCATTATGAAGCTTGCCGATAAGATATTAAATGGCAAAAAAGGTGAAAAAGTCTATCGTGGTATTCTTATGGAGTGAAGATCATGATAGTGGAAAAACTATTCCTTTTCTGTTATAATCCTCTATGTTGTGTATGCATAGAGGATTTTTTGTGCAATAAAGGAGATTGAAAAATGAGTAAGATACAGATGACCACTCCCCTGGTTGAAATGGATGGGGATGAGATGACCAGGATCCTCTGGAAGTATATCAAGGAGGAGCTGATAGAACCTTTTGTGGATCTAAAGACTGAGTACTACGATCTGGGACTGGAGCACAGGAATGAGACTGACGATCAGGTTACCATAGATTCCGCCGAGGCTACTAAGAAGTATGGTGTGGCAGTAAAGTGTGCCACCATTACCCCCAACGCAGCCCGTGTGGAGGAGTACAAGCTTAAGGAGATGTGGAAGTCTCCCAACGGTACCATCAGGGCCATTTTGGACGGAACGGTTTTCCGCGCCCCCATTATCGTAAAGGGCATCGAGCCCTGCGTCAGGAACTGGAAAAAGCCCATTACCATCGCCCGTCATGCATACGGCGATGTGTACAAGGCATCTGAGATGAAGATCCCCGGCGCAGGCAAGGTGGAGCTGGTCTATACCGATGCCTCCGGCAAGGAGGAGCGTGTTTTAGTCCATGAGTTCAAGGAAGCAGGAGTGGTTCAGGGCCAGCACAATATCTGCGGCTCCATAGAGAGCTTTGCCAGAAGCTGCTTCAATTTTGCATTGGATAGTAAGCAGAGCCTGTGGTTTGCCACCAAGGATACCATCTCAAAACAGTACGACCATACCTTCAAGGATATCTTTGAGGAGATCTTTAATGCGGAATATAAAGAGAAATTCGACGCTTTAGGCATCGAGTATTTCTATACACTGATCGATGATGCGGTTGCCCGTGTCATGAAGTCCGAGGGCGGCTTTATCTGGGCCTGCAAGAACTACGACGGCGACGTAATGAGCGATATGCTTTCCTCAGCATTCGGTTCACTGGCCATGATGACCTCAGTTTTAGTATCCCCTCAGGGATACTATGAGTACGAGGCAGCTCACGGCACAGTACAGCGCCACTATTACAAGCACTTAAATGGCGAGGAGACCTCCACCAACTCCGTGGCTACCATCTTCGCCTGGACCGGTGCCCTCAGAAAACGTGGCGAGCTGGACGGCAACTCAGACCTTATGAAGTTCGCCGACGACCTTGAGACAGCCTGCATCAAGACCATCGAGGAGGGCAAGATGACCGGCGACCTGGCCCGTATCACCAGCATTGCTAACCCCACAGTACTGAACAGTCTTGATTTCATCAAGGCTATTCGTACCACTTACGAATCTCTATAATAACCAGTGAGGATGGCTCTGAATAATAACAGGCTGCTTTCGAAGACCTTTAAGCGGGAGCGGCTCCGAGAATCCGTCGTACAGCCGTTAGGCATACGACTTTAGGAGTAGGCCTTACGGATGTTCGACTAGTCGAGGTAGAGCGGAGCGGGTCTCGAAAGTAGTCTGTTATTATGAAGAGATATCCGGAGTAGTAATATGATCTTAGATTGTCACGATTTAAAAGTTGAATGGGGGGACGAGGTTCTTTTCGACCGCGTCTCCTTTCTGGTAAGAGAGCACGAACACATCGCCATAGTCGGTCCCAACGGCTGCGGCAAAACAACCCTTCTGTCCGTGATCATGGGAGAACTGCGCCCTGCCGACGGCTCCATAACCCGCTCATCCGATGTAACCGTGGGCTATCTGAAGCAGTATCAGGAGGACCTTTCAGACACCACCATCCATGACCACGTTCTCCATGCCAGGCAGGACATTTTGGATATGGAAGAGGAGCTTACACAGATGGAGGCTTCCTTTGAGGGATTGTCTGAAAATGAGCTCCATGATGCCATGGAAAAGTACCATTCCAAAATGCATGAGTTCGATCTAAAAGGCGGCCATAGCTATCGTTCAGAGGTGGTAGGCGTCCTTAAGGGCCTGGGATTTACCGAGGATGATTTTGATAAGCCGGTGGAGAGGCTGTCCGGTGGAGAAAAGACCCGGGTGAATCTGGCAAAGCTTCTGATCACCGAGCCGGATCTTTTGCTTTTGGACGAGCCCATCAACCATCTGGATATGAAGTCCATCGAGTGGCTGGAGGGTTATCTTTCAGATTACAGGGGAGCCATCATCATAGTTGCTCATGACAGATATTTTCTGGACAAGGTGGCAAGTACCATCATTGATCTTAACTTCCATACCGGAAAGGTATACAAGGGAAACTATACCGAGTTCTGCCGTCAGAAGGATGAATGGCTTCTGACCATGGAGCGGGAGTATGAAAACCAGCAGCGCCAGATAGCCCATGAGGAGGCTGTCATCAAAAAGCTTCGTCAGTTTAACCGTGAGAAGTCAATTAAAAGGGCGGAAAGCAGGGTAAAGCGCCTTGAAAAGATAAAAAGAATAGAAAAGATAAAGTCCGATGATACGGATATGCATCTGACCCTTACTCCGAAGCTTGCCAGCGGAAAAGATGTGCTGGAGGTAGAGGGCCTGGCCAAGACCTTCGGAGAGAGGACGCTATTTTATGATCTGGACTTTGAACTCCACCGTGGTGAGCATGTAGCCATCATTGGAGAAAATGGTACGGGAAAGACTACGATCCTTAAGGTGCTAAACGACAGGATACCTGCTGATGCCGGGAAGGTGAGACTGGGTACCAATGTCACTATTGCATACTACGACCAGGAGCAGCAGGAGCTAAACGACAGCAAGACTCTCTATGATGAGGTGAGCGATGCCTATCCTGATATGACAGAGACCGAGGTGAGAAATGTCCTGGCTGCATTTTTGTTCACTGATGATGAAGTATTTCAGCCCATTTCCACCCTGTCCGGTGGAGAGCGTGGTCGTGTGTCCCTGGCCAAGCTCATGCTGTCGGGAGCCAACTTTCTGATCCTGGACGAGCCTACCAACCATCTGGACATGGAGTCAAAGGAGATATTGGAAAACGCCATCAACTCCTACGAGGGTACGGTGCTCTATGTCTCCCATGACAGGTATTTTATAAATCAGACAGCTGAACGCATCCTTGAGCTGCGTGACGAGGGGTTGTATAACTACCTGGGGGACTACGATTATTATCTGTCCAAGCGCGACGAACCGGCTTATCAGAATGGTCATGGTAACAATACACCGTCTCCTGTCAATATAAGCGCACAATCTTCGGATGGTACTTCCGGGATCTTTTCGGAGGCAAACAGCCGTCCCCTATCCGGCAAGGAGGACTATGAGAACCAGAAGCGCCTTGCAGCCGAGAAGAAAAAACGGGAGCGCGAGATAGCGGCAGTGGAGGCAGAGATCGAAGACCTGGAAGCCAGGATCGCTGAAATCGACGAGGAGTTTTTAGATCCCGACACCCAGAAAAATTCAGCAAGGCTCAATGAACTAATTGCCATCCAGACAAGACTCAAGACCCAGCTGGATGAAAAATATGAGCTGTGGGACAGTCTTAACGCATAAAACACCGGATTTGAAGGTTAACATATATTCACAAGCATTTACAGATCAGGAGGTTTTGAAAACTAACATGAAAATGACGGTAGAGCTTTTTGACAGTATCATCAACACTTCACAGGACTGCGTATTTTGGAAGGACAAGGAACGTCGTTTTTTGGGTGTTAACCAGGCATTTTTAGATTTTTATGGCTTTGAATCTGCCGACATTTTGATCGGTAAGACAGATGAGGAGATGGGGTGGCACTCTGATCCGGAGCCTTTTAAGCGGGATGAGCTCAGGGTTTTAGCCGGCAGAAGTACCTATAAGGTACAGGGCAAGTGCATGGTGCGTGATGAGGAAAGGGATATCATCGCTTCCAAACGTCCCCTATATGATGGAGACGAAGTAATCGGTCTGGTGGGAAGCTTTGTTGATATCACCGATGTACTACGCCGCAGCCTGGGAGATTCAAAAGTCCTGTATACCATAGATATACTTAGGAAATACAGCTATTTTGACAAGCTTGTTGATGAGGTGGGGCTGAATGAGATCACGGATCCTTTGACCGGGGTATTATCTCGTCCTTATGTCGTAAAATTTGTTCATAGTCTAATAGAAGAGCAAAGACCTTTTACTTTTTCCATGATAGACCTGGATAATTTCAAATACATCAATGATTATTTCGGCCATGAAGCCGGAGACAAGGTCCTTACTGTAGTAGCATCAAAACTGGCAAAGTACACGGAGGACTTTGGTCTTGTCGGACGCTTTGGAGGAGATGAGTTTTTGCTCATAGATCTTTTACATACCTCCCGGGAAGAAAAAGACGGTTTTTTCGAAAAATTATATAAAGAATCGGGTGCTCTGAGTGTAAATGTAGAATTTGACAATGGCTCATCCTTTATTGCTGCAACTACGGGTGCGGCTTCCTTCCCTTATGATGCAGATAGTTTTGACGATCTTTTTGGTAAAATCGACAAGATGCTCTATCTCGGAAAAAGCGTGGGGAGGAACTGCTACAAGATCTATGATAATGACAAACACAGGGATATTAAGATCATAAATGTGTCTAAGTACGGTGTCTATACATCAATGAGCAGGATCAGAGCTTTGACCGAAGAGGCAGAGGGTATCACCGCAAAACTTACGGCAGTTGCGCCCCTTATAACTGAGATCCTGCTGATCGATGATATTTATTTCATCGATCCTGACGGAGTGATGCATGCTGTAAATAACAGTTCTTTTTCGGCGGATGCAGGGGATATCGGAAAACTTATGGTTGATGATGTGTTTAACGATGGCAGCCTTGATAGGGTCCAAAAGGAGTCACCGGTCTTTTACTCGGTGTTAATGGAGCATTGCCTGGGACTTGTGATGGTGACCAGGATCAGAAAACAAAATGAGATAAAAGGGTATCTGGTGTGTGCCGCCAAAAGAAACAATCGGATCTGGCAGGAAAATGAGTGCGCGATATTGTACTATCTCGCTGGACTGTTGAGTGATGAGTGATGGTCGGGCTATTATTATCGTTTGACAATAGTTAATTTTATAACTATACTTTTAGTGGATTATTTAGGAACCCGTTATAGCAGGGGGCGTTAGTATGGATAAAGAAATATCACCTGCGGTGATCAAGCGTATGCCCAGATATTACCGTTATCTGGAGGATCTGGTGGCGGCCAAGGTGGAGCGCATCTCATCAAATGAACTCTCCGAGCAGATGCATGTGACCGCATCACAGATCAGGCAGGATCTTTCCAATTTCGGCGGATTCGGACAGCAGGGCTATGGATATAATGTGAAAAATCTACATGATGAGATAGGTCGTATCCTTGGTCTGGATGAGATGCACAATGTGATCATCATCGGCGCCGGCAATATGGGAACGGCCATAGCCAATTATGTGCGTTTTGAGGATCTGTCCTTCAAGGTCACTGGTATCTTTGATGTGGCCTCCGACAAGATCGGCAGGACCATCTGCGGCAGGGAGGTCCAGTCCATGGATGAGCTGCCTGCATTTACCGAGGAAAACCACGTGGATATAGCGGCCCTGACCCTTCCACGTGACAATGCGGTTGCAGTGGCTGATGAACTTATTTCACTGGGTATCAAGGCCATTTGGAACTTTGCCCATGTAGATCTCAATGTCCCTGAGGATGTTGTGGTCCAGAATGTGCATCTGTCCGACAGTCTGATGCAGCTTTCTTTCAAGATCTCATAGCTTATTTGGTACACCGATATGAAAGACAAGAATTACGACGAAGCAGTCAAACAGATAAAAATACCTACGCTGGTGCTGGATCAAAAATGGCACCGGCTTTTTGCCATTTCGGGAAAACCCGAGGACGTCAAGACTATTGAGCAGGAGGAAAAGGACATCCTTTTAAAGCAGTCCCATCTTACCACCGAGCTTAAGAGTCTTAAAAAGATCAAGGCAGATCTGATGAAGAGTATAGTGGAAAACATGGAGGGTAAGGACGCCGACAAGGCCACGGATGCTCAGAGAGAAAAGATCGAGCAGGACAAGAGACTTATCGACGAGACCAATGAAAAGATCGAGCAGGATGAGGATGCTCTGATGGAGATCCCCAGGGAACTGCAGGAGGTGAACCGGACCCTGATGCTGGCCACCATGAATTTCTGCTACGCAAAGCTTCGCACCAACTCCCATGAGATCGCTGATATCTCTGAATGGATCACCAATTTCAGGGTAGAGCTCAAAAAGAACATCATCAAAAAGCAAAACCGGGAGATCAATAACCGTGAGATATACTCCTATATGCATGACATATTCGGGGCCGATGTAATGGAGCTTTTTGATGTTAAAAACGAGGACAGTTTTGTGCCCAACGAGGAGACCGTCGAGGCCAAGCCGGATGGAGTGGTCTCCAAGGCTGATGAAAAGGAAGCCAATAAGGACAGACAGCAGAATTTTGACGTAGACAGTAAAGACACATAAAGATCATTCGCTGCGCTCAGGATGACATATTAAACAGAGCATATTAATTGTTATTCTGAGCGAAGCGAAGAATCTTTCAAGGAGCTTTTATATGAAGCATATGAGAGTGTATGCCAGGGTTGACCTGGACGCCATAATCAACAATATAGAACAGATGAAAAACAGGCTTTTACCGGACACCCGGATCGCCGTTGTGATAAAGGCTGACGGATATGGACACGGGAGCCTTCCCATAGCCATGGAGCTTTCCGATATCCCTTATATCTGGGGCTTTTGCGTAGCCACCTGTGAGGAGGCCATGGAGCTTCGAAATCACGGCGTGAAAAAGCCCATTTTGATCCTGGGCTATTCCTTTGCGGAGGACTATGATTCCCTGATAAAGAACAATATCAGGCCCACCATTTTTACCTACGAGATGGCAAAGGAGTATTCCGAGGCTGCGGTGAGGCTTAATAAGGATGTCAAGGTCCATATCAAGATAGACACAGGCATGGGGCGCATAGGCTTTTATCCCGATGAAAAGTCGGCTTTGACCATTGGTGAGATTTTCAAGTTGCCACGGCTTTTGCCTGAAGGCATATTCACCCATTTTGCCAGGGCAGATGAGACAGATTTGTCAGCTACGGATGTTCAGTTTGACAGATTTGAAAAAATGATCGGGCTTTGCCGTGACAGGGGAGTGGAGTTTGAGATCCATCATTGCTCTAACAGCGCAGGTATCCTGGCTTATCCCAAGGGTAATCTGGACATGGTAAGGGCAGGCATCACCACCTACGGGCTGTGGCCCTCTGATGAAGTGGAGCATTATATGCCGCTGATGCCGGCCCTGTCACTGTATTCCCATGTGGTATATGTTAAGGATATCGAACCGGGTCAGGCCATTAGCTACGGCGGCACCTTTGTGGCTGAGAGACCCATGCGTATCGCCACAGTTCCCGTGGGTTATGCGGACGGTTACAGCAGAGGGCTTTCCGGCAAGGGCTATGTACTCATCCATGATAAAAAGGCCCCCATTTTGGGACGGGTGTGCATGGATCAGTTCATGGTGGATGTGACGGATATCCCTGATGTGAAGGTCCGTGACGAGGTGGTCCTCATAGGTTGTGCTTCCGGCGCCGCTGACAGGGATGCTCCCCGGATCACCGTGGAGGAGTTGGGAGATATCTCCGGCAGATTCAATTATGAGTTTGTCTGCGATCTGGGTATGCGTATTCCCAGACTTTACTACAGAAACGGGGATGCAAAAGCCGAAAAGACTTATTCATCCATAGATTCATATATTTAAGGAGGGTGTGATCCTTATGGACACTGTACCGTTATCATTTATCATCATTATCATTCTTATTATCGTGGCTTCTTTTGCCGGATATATTTTCTACTACAGAAAGCGCAGTAAAAATGAATACACTGAGGAGGACGTGATCTCCATGGTGGCCGAGTCCCAGGAGCAGGGCAATATCCTGGCTTCTGAGGCAGAGATGATCCAGAACATCTTTGAATTCGATGAAAAGGACGCCAAGGATATCATGATCAATCGTACGAATATCATCTCCATCGACGGCGAATCCACCTTCAGGGAGACTATTGACTGCTTCAATGAGAACAATGTTTCCCGTATTCCCGTATACATGGATGATCTGGATAATATCATCGGTATAGTCCATATTAAAGAGGTGCTGAAATACAGTACCGATCCATCATGCTATGACAAAAAGCTCCATGACTTTCCGGAGCTTATGTATCCTGCGGAGTTCGTTCCCGAGACCCATGGCATAAATACGCTGTTTACACAGATGCAGCTTAAAAAGTCCCATATGGTCATCGTAGTGGATGAATATGGTCAGACCTCGGGTATCGTCACCATGGAGGATATCCTGGAGGAGATCGTGGGCAACATCTTAGATGAGCATGATGAGGAGGAGCAGAACATCAGGGAGGTCAGGCCGGATACATTTTTGATGAACGGCGGTACAGAGCTTTCCGAGGCAGGTCAGACCCTGGGACTGGACCTGGAAAATGAGGAGTTTGAGACCCTTAACGGATATCTGACGAACAAGATCGGCCGGGTGCCCGATGAGCATGAGCATTTTACCGTGGAGGACATGGGCTTCAGGTTTGACGTTTTGGACGTGAAAAACAGGATCATCCAGGATGTCAGGGTAAGTAAGATAGAAGATTCTTTGCTACGCTCAGAATGACACCATATTTTGTAATCCTGAGCGTGGTGAAGTTTCTGCCAGAGGCAGAAACCCGAAGAAGTCATCGGAGATGACTTCAACTTAGCGAAGGATCTTTAAAGAATTTTTGACAGTAAGCCCTGAAAATGGTAAAATAAATAGGATTTTATTTAGATTAGGAGAATTATATGTCAGGACATTCAAAATTTGCTAACATCAAGCACAAAAAGGAAAAAAACGACGCAGCAAAGGGTAAGATCTTTACCATCATCGGACGCGAGATCGCAATAGCGGTCAAGGAGGGCGGTCCCGATCCCAAGACCAACAGCAGACTCAGGGACGTTATCGCCAAGGCCAAGTCCAACAACGTTCCCAACGACACCATTGAGCGTGGTATCAAAAAGGCAGCCGGTGACATGGACAGTGTCAATTTCGAGGAGGCTGTTTACGAGGGTTACGGCCCTGGTGGTACAGCCATCATCGTCAAGACCCTTACCGACAACCGCAACCGTACTGCAGCCAATGTACGTGCCTGCTTTTCCAAGGGCAATGGCAGCATCGGTTCCCAGGGCTGCGTATCTTATATGTTTGACGAGAAGGGCCAGATGATCATCGACAAGGAGGAGTGCGACCGGGACAGTGATGATCTGATGATGCTGGCGCTTGATTCAGGTGCGGACGACTTTGTGGAGGAGGATGACAGCTATGAGATCCTCACTGATCCCGCTGATTTTTCCACAGTTCGTGAGGCACTTGAAAATGAGGGCATCACCTTTGCTTCCGCTGAGGTTACCATGATACCTCAGAATTACGTATCAGTTACTGATGAGGAAAATGTAAAGCTGATCACCCGCATCCTCGACCTTCTGGAGGAGGACGACGATGTGCAGGAAGTATATCACAACGCGGAGTTACCTGAGGACTAAAAGGGTTTTTTATACTTAGACAGATAGAGGATTCCGACTGTAAGGGGGAAAAGATGAAAAATAAGAAGAAGATATTATTCGCAGCAAGTGAGTGCGTACCTTTTGTTAAGACCGGAGGTCTGGCAGACGTAGTGGGTGCGCTTCCCAAGGAATTCTTCAAAGAGGACTGGGACATCAGGGTAGTCCTTCCCAACTACACCTGCATTCCTCCCCAGTTCAGAGACAACTTCAGATTTGTATGCAGTTTTAACATGGGCTGCGGTCCCTATATTGGTGAGAAATATGTAGGTGTCATGGAGTATGAGTACTTCGGTATCACCTATTACTTCATCGACAACCTGGAGTATTTCGAGTGCTTCTACCCCTATGGCGAGACCAGAAATGACATGGAAAAGTTCACCTTCTTTGACAAGGCTGTGCTTTCCATGCTTCCCGTTATTGATTTCAAGCCGGATCTGATCCACTGCCACGACTGGCAGACAGGTCTGATCCCTGTTTATCTTAAGACCGAGTTCCAGGCCAATCCATTTTTCTGGGGCATCAAGTCCATCATGACCATCCACAACCTGAAGTTCCAGGGAGTATGGGATGTAAAGACTCTTCAGGGTCTGTCCGGACTGCCCATGGATCTTTTCACTCCGGATAAGCTGGAGTGCAATAAGACAGGAAATATGCTCAAGGGCGGTCTGGTATATGCGGATTATATCACCACGGTTTCACCCACCTATGCGGATGAGATCCAGACTCCTTACTACGGCGAGGGCCTTGACGGGCTTTTGGGTTCCAGGCATTTTGATATGCAGGGCATCCTGAACGGTATTGACTATATCACTTATGATCCCCAGACGGATATGAGCGTATACAAGCAGTATGGCGTCAACAACTTCCGTCAGAACAAAAAGACCAACAAGACCAGACTCCAGGAGGATCTGGACCTGGCTGTGGATAACAAGAAGTACATGATCGGACTGGTCAGCCGTCTGACTGATCAGAAGGGTCTCGACCTTATTAACTACTGCATGGAGGGTATCGTAGATGACAATACCCAGCTTGTAGTTATCGGTACCGGTGAGAGCCGCTACGAGAACATGTTCAGACACTATGCGTGGAAGTACCCTGACAGGGTCTCCGCCAACATTTGTTATTCCGATGATCTGGCCAGAAAGCTGTATGCGGCTTCGGATGCATTTTTGGTTCCTTCCAGATTTGAGCCCTGCGGTCTGACACAGATGATCTCATTCAGATACGGTACTGTACCCATTGTCCGCGAGACCGGCGGTCTCAAGGATACCATCATCCCCTTCAACGAATACGAGAATGTGGGTGACGGCTTCTCATTCTCCAACTACAACGGGGATGAGCTTCTTAACACCATCAATTACTCCAAGTACATCTACTTCGTACTCCGTACAAAGTGGAACAAGATGGTGGAGCGTGGTATGCAAAAGGATTATTCCTGGTCCGCATCCAAGTTCAAATACGAGGGATTGTATAAGTATCTGATCGGAGACGAGACATAAGGCAGGTAAGTATTTATGGCAGCAAGTAAGTCTGCGAAAAAGAATACAAAATCGAATAATAAGAGCAAAAATACTAGGACGAGCCGGAGAAAAACCTCCGGCTCGTCAAGTGCGAAAAAAAGAGACGTTTCAACCCGGTCATCCGCTGCAAGGGAGGGCCGTGAGGCTTTTGAGCCCACCCGGATGCAGCTGGAGGTATTTTTGTGGATATCCCTTCTGGTGTCCATCCTTTTATGTATCGGTAACTTCGGCTTCGGCGGGGCCGTGGGCGATAAGATCTGTCGCTTTTTCTTTGGATGTTTTGGTGTGTTGGCATATGCATTTCCTTTTATGATCCTTGCCGGCACATTTTTTATGGTATCCAATATCAAAAACAGCGTAGCCACCGCCAAGCTCATATCAGCAGTGGTATTCATGCTCTTTGTTTTTACCTTTATCGAGCTTTTCATCCACAAGGCCAACACCATCGGCCCCATCTCAGCCTTTCATATAGGCTTTGATGACAAGTTGGGCGGAGGTTTTTTCGGAGGTGCCATAGCCCTTGTTCTGGTTAAGGCCTTTGGACTTGTGGGCGCCTATGTGATCGATGTGATACTCATCATCATATCTCTGGTTCTCATCACTGAGACCAAGACCTTTTTATACCTGCATAAAAGAAGCGAGGATTACAAGGCCGATATGGCCAGACGCGAAAAGGACAGAGCACGTCGCAGGGCTGAAAGAGAGGCAGAGCGCGCTGCAAAGATCTCTGAGAAGAAAGAGGATGCTTCCGGGGATAAGCCCAGGACCGAGACTGAGGAAAATGCTCCCGTCCTGCCTGATACCACCATTAATACAAATGACAACTCGCCCTCAGATGAGGTTAACGAGATCCATATCAACATGTATGATGCCAACAGGGAGATCGAAGCGGTGAACCGGGTGTCCCTGACTTCTGGCACGGATTCTGCATCGGTTTTGGAGACTACAGGCACATCATTTGAGTTTGTTCCGGAAGAGGTGCAGCAGGCAGATACTTTTGAGCCTGAGAGCGAACCCGTTGTGGAGAGCGTATCCGTGGCAGAACCGGAACCTGAGATAATTCCCGAGCCTGAGCACGTATATGAACCTGATCCGGAGATGGCTCCTGTTGAGCCGGCACCTGAGCCTGAGGCACCCATTGAACAGCCTCAGCCCGCTCTGAAAAAAGAAGAACCTGCCCCTGTTTCGGCAGATGATATATCCAAGGAGTTCGAGGCCAGGCAGGAGCCTAAAAAGCCCTATGTGCTTCCCTCTACGGATCTTTTGGATATCCCCAAGGGCAATAAGAACGGCAATACCGAAGCCAGTCTCATGGAGACGGCCAACAAGCTGCAAAAGGTTTTAAGTGACTTTGGCGTAGATGTAAAGATCACTGATGTCAGCTGTGGACCTACTGTTACCAGATATGAGCTGGAGCCTGCACCGGGAGTAAAGGTATCACGTATCACCAATCTGTCAGATGATATCAAGCTCAATCTGGCAGCTGCAGATATCCGTATAGAGGCGCCAATTCCCGGCAAGTCTGCTGTGGGTATTGAGGTGCCCAACAAGAGTACGGTGATGGTTTCCATCAGGGAGCTAATCGAGGACAAGGCCTTTACCTCTAATAAGTCCAAGATAGCATTTTCTGCGGGACGTGACATAGGTGGTAATGTTATCATCTCAGATATAGCCAAGATGCCTCATCTGCTCATAGCGGGCAGTACCGGATCAGGAAAATCCGTCTGTATTAACACCATCATCATGAGCATCCTCTACCGGGCCAAGCCCGATGAGGTGAAGTTCATAATGATTGACCCCAAGGTGGTGGAGCTTTCCGTATACAACGGCATTCCCCATCTTTTGATCCCAGTGGTTACGGATCCCAAGAAGGCCTCCGGTGCACTGCAGTGGGCGGTACATGAGATGACGGACCGGTACAAGAAGTTTGCAGATTCCGGTGTCAGGGACATGGCCGGCTACAATAGTAAGATCAAAAAGGGTCATATAAAGCTCAATGACGGTTCCGAGGTGGCAGCTGCAAGGATGCCACAGATCGTAGTGATAGTTGACGAGCTGGCAGATTTGATGATGGTATCCTCCAGTGAGGTGGAGGAGGCCATATGCCGTCTGGCTCAGCTGGCCAGAGCAGCGGGTATCCATCTGATCATCGCCACCCAGAGGCCATCTGTAAATGTCATTACGGGACTTATTAAGGCCAATATGCCTTCACGTATTGCATTTGCTGTTACTTCGGGTGTTGACAGCCGTACCATTTTAGATATGATAGG
>JAILEN010000066.1 GCA_024687655.1 Lachnospiraceae bacterium
TCGCGCCGCAGACGCGTTAAACGCAGGCGAACACTGAGCTTATGATTATTGTTTGCTAGCCTCTGGTTTTCTTGAAGGGTTTTTCAAGCAAACAATAATATAGCAGCAAAGCGACTAGTGAAAACATATACTGCCGGATGCGCCGGCCGCCCGGAGTGAATTTGTGAGTTAAATAGAAATAAGGTGCACAATAACGTGGGTTTTGGTATAATAGGGGTTCGGAGGTAGTCTGGAATGAAAGTGATCGCAGCAGCAGATAAAAACTGGGGTATCGGGAACAAGGGAAAGCTTTTGGTGAGCATCCCCGGGGACATGAAGTTTTTCAGGAGCACCACCATGGGAAAGACCGTGGTCATGGGCAGAAAGACTCTGGAGAGCCTGCCGGGCGGCAGACCGTTAAAGGACAGGGACAACATCGTTTTGACCAGAAATGCCGGTTATAAATGTGACGGTGTAAAAGTGGTCCACAGTGTTGACGAACTGAAGGAAGCCCTGGAGGAGACTGACACCGATGATGTCTTTGTGATCGGCGGCGGAGCCATCTACAAGGAGCTTTTGCCCCTTTGTGATGAGGCATATATCACGAGGCTGGACTATTCTTATGAAGCAGACACATATTTCCCGGATCTGGATGCAGATCCCGAATGGGAGCTTGCAGATGAAGGAGAAGAAGAAACCTATTACGATTTGATCTATAATTTCTGTATATATAGGAGAAAGTAATGGATATAGCAGGTAAAAAGCTTGTAGCGAAGGCGCTCATAGAAGAAGGGGTGGATAAGGTATTTGCCTACCCCGGCGGCATGATCACTGACATCATGGACGAGCTCTATCAGAAGTCTGAGATAGAGCTGATCCTTGCACGTCATGAGCAGGCACTGGTACATGAGGCGGAGGGCTATGCCCGCGCCACAGGAAGGACCGGAGTCTGCCTGGTCACATCCGGGCCCGGAGCTACCAATACCATGACAGCCATAGCGGACGCCCATTATGACAGTATACCCCTGGTGATCATCACAGGCCAGGTGCCCCAGCATCTGATCGGAAATGATGCATTCCAGGAGGTTGATATAGTGGGCATGACCCGTTCCATCACAAAGTACGGTGTCACGGTGAGGGACAGAAAAAAGCTGGGACGTATTTTAAAAATGGCCTTTGTCATAGCCTCCACCGGCAAGCCCGGTCCGGTGCTCATCGATATCCCCAAGGATATACAGATAGCCTCGGGACCTCCCGAGTATCCCGACTCGGTTTCCATCCGCGGCTACAAGCCCAACGAATCGGTTCATATAGGGCAGCTTAAAAAGGCATACAAGCTTTTAAAGAGCGCTAAGCATCCCATGATACTTGCGGGAGGCGGAGTGCATATTTCCGGCGCTGAAAAAGAGTTGTATGAGTTTGCAAAAAAGATGCACATTCCCGTTGCCACCACCATCATGGGCAAGGGCGTGATCCCCGAGGATGATCCCCTCTATGTGGGCAACTCCGGCATGCACGGCAGGTTTGCTGCAAATATGGCCATCATGGAATGTGACGTGCTTTTTTCCATAGGAACCCGCTTCAATGACAGGATCACGGGAGACCTGAACGAATTTGCTCCCAATGCCAGGATCATCCATGTGGATGTGGAGACAGCTTCCATTTCCAGAAATGTGGTGGTGGATATCCCGGTGGTATCCGATGCGAAGCTGGCGCTTGAAAAGCTCATTGAGTGGGCTGAGCCCATGAAGACTGACAAATGGATCAAGCGTATTGATGAGTGGGAAAAGGAGCATCCCCTTGCCATGAAGCGTCCCTCCTACGGGGTTTCTCCCCAGGCGGTATGCGAGGGCATCAGCGACGTTTTCTCCGGAGGCATATTTGTTACGGATGTGGGCCAGCATCAGATGTGGGCCACACAGTATGTGCGTCTGGATGGTGGAGCACAGCTCATCACCAGCGGAGGTCTGGGGACCATGGGCTTCGGCTTCCCCGCTTCCATCGGCGCCAAGATAGGTGCGCCGGACCGGGAGGTGGTATGCATCACCGGTGATGGCGGCATGCAGATGAACATGCAGGAGATGGCCACCGCCATGTGCCACGGAGTCAAGACGGTCACCTGCATTTTCAACAATGAGTATCTGGGGATGGTACGTCAGATGCAGCAGCTTTTCTACGGAAAGCGATACGGCATCACATCCCTGCGCAAGCAGTCCACCTGGCGTGATACCTCAAAGGACCTGACCAACCGTGAGGCGGAGTATGTGCCTGATTTTATAAAATGGGCCGATGCCTATGGGGCGCTGGCCATCCGGGTCACCGAGGAGTCAGAGATTTTTCCGGCACTTAAAAAGGCGAAGGAGAGCGATATCCCTGCCATAATAGAGTTTGTCATCCCTCCCGAGGAGGTAGTCCTTCCCATGGTCCAGGGCGGCAAGGCAATGTCGGAAATGATACTGTAAGGAGAGTTACTTATGGGTAAAGTAAAAAACAGATGGATCGCACTTTATGTGGAAAATGAGGTGGGAGTGCTGGCCAAGGTGTCGGGACTTTTTTCCGGCAAGAGCTACAACCTCAGCAGTCTTACGGTGGGCACCACCGAGCACGAGGATATCTCCCGTATGACCATCGGTGTCACCTCTGACGATGTGACCTTTGAGCAGATAAAAAAGCAGCTGAATACCATGGTGGAGGTAATAAAAGTGGTGGATCTGACGGATCTTCCCATCCACATGAAGGAGGTGCTTTTTGCAAAGATAAAGCGGATCACTCCTGAGGAAAAGGCGGAGGCTTTCCGCATAGCCCAGACCTACGGGATATCGGTCATCGATATCGACAGGGACGCAGTGCTTTTGGAGAGCACCCTGACAGAGAGGCGCAACAACGAGCTCTGCGCTCTTTTGCGTTCCACATTTTCCCACATTGATATAGTAAGGGGTGGCGCAGTGGCCATAGAGGGACTGTCCACATCATGCAGATGATCAAAAGGCTCATACATCCAAACAGCGCGAAGGCGCTTATACTGGCGATCATAATTGTCTTAGCCGGGATCCTTTCTCCCGGCTTTTTAGGATTTTATTCCAATGCTTCATCAAAAACCGAAAGCACCGATACAGCCAATGAGACAGAGGAGAGTATCTCGGAGCTTCAGGAGCAGCAAAAGGAGACCAAGGAAAAGCTAAGCGATGCAAAGGATAAGCGTGACGACAAGGCGGATGAGATTTCCGAGCTCAATGAAGAGGGACGGGAACTCAGCATAAAGATGGGTGAGCTGAACACCAAGATAGCGGCCATAGATGAAAAAATATCAAAGGCCAATGCAGAGATTTCCGAGGCGGAGGCAAACATAGACAACCTGGAGGAGGAGATGGCACTCCTTCAGGATGAGCAGGACAGGCGATATGAGATCATGAAAAAGCATCTGGTGTTTTTCTATGAGAACAAGGATCAGCTGGATGTGGTTTCCATGTTCTATAAGAGCGGATCATTTTCCGAGTTTTTAAACCGTACCGAGGTGCTTTCCGCCATCGTTGAATATGACAACAATCTGATACGTGAAAGTGAAAAGGCCCACGATAAGCTGATGGAGGAGTCCGCTGCCCTGGAGCTGCAGCAGGAGAGGCTGTCCTCCAGGAGAAAGGATCTGAAGTCCTCTCAAAAGGAGATGGACAAGCTTTTTGACGAGGTGCAAAAAGAGGCAAAGAAAAACGCCATGGATGCCAAAAAGGCTGAAAAGGAAAAGGCAAAGCTGGATGCCCAGATAACCGGCTACAAGGCGGATCTGGAGGCTTATCAGGCGGCTGAGGCCGAGGCACAGGCGGAACTGGCAAGGCAGCTGGCAGAGGCCATGGCTGCCATGGAGGCTGAGCAGGGTGGCAGAGAGGATACCACAGGAGCCTACGCTGCCAGTGCATCGGATGTGACCCTTTTGGCGGCTACCATAGAGGCTGAGGCGGGGAACCAGTCCTACTTCGGACAGCAGGCGGTGGCTTCGGTCATCATGAACCGTGTTAAAAGCTCACTTTTCCCCAACACCATATTCGGGGTCATCTCACAGGAGAATCAGTTCCAGCCCTACAGACAGGGTATCGTGGATGCATTTATCCAGAGGGGACCCAATGAACAGTGCATACAGATCGCCCAGGCGGCCATCGACGGTGAGCGCGTGGGAGACTGGCTGTTCTTTATGACAGTGCCCTCGGCGGACAGCTTCGGGATCACCGGGTATGAAGTCATCGGGGATCATGCATTCTTCTACAAATGGGGAGATAATTAAAAGATCCTTCGCTAGGTTGAAGTCATCTCCGATGACTTCTTCAGGCTTCTGGCGCTGACAGAAGCTTCACCACGCTCAGGATGACATATACGGGAATCTTAATTTCGGAGATATAATATGTATAAACTATTAAAAACAGAAGGCCGCGCCAAGCGCGGAGAATTTACCACGGTGCACGGCACAGTGCAGACACCGGTTTTCATGAATGTGGGGACGGTGGCGGCCATCAAGGGCGCGGTATCCACTGAGGACCTCAAGGAGATCGGCTGCCAGATAGAGCTGTCCAATACCTATCATCTCCATGTGAGACCCGGGGACAGACTTATACATGACCTGGGAGGCCTGCACAAGTTCATGGTGTGGGACAGACCCATCCTTACCGACTCCGGCGGTTTTCAGGTATTTTCCCTGGCTACCTTAAGGCAGATAAAGGAGGAGGGTGTCACCTTCCATTCCCATATTGACGGCCGAAAGATATTTATGGGGCCGGAGGAGTCCATGACCATCCAGTCCAATCTGGGAAGTACAATAGCCATGGCCTTTGATGAGTGTCCCTCCAGCCGGGCTGAGAGACGCTATGTGGAGGACAGCTGCGCACGGACCGTCAGGTGGTTGCACCGGTGCAAGGAAAAGATGGACTGGCTGAATGCACAGGAGGATACGGTGAACCCCCACCAGATGCTTTTCGGCATCAACCAGGGAGCCATTTTTCCCGATATCCGCATAGAGATGGCAAAGGAGATCTCCGAACTGGATCTGGACGGCTATGCCCTGGGCGGCCTGGCTGTGGGAGAGACCCATGAGGAGATGTACCACATCATAGAGGAGACGGTGCCGTACCTGCCACAGGAGAAGCCCACTTATCTTATGGGAGTGGGCACCCCTGCCAACATTCTTGAGGCGGTGGAGCGGGGTGTGGACTTTTTCGACTGCGTCTATCCCAGCCGCAACGGCAGACACGGACATGTCTACACCAATCACGGCAAGCTGAACCTTTTTAACCAGAAATACGAGAGGGATATGAGCCCCATCGAGGAGGGCTGCGGCTGCCCTGCCTGTAGGATGTATTCCAGAGCCTATATCAGGCATCTTTTGAAGGCAAAGGAGATGCTGGGCATGAGGCTTTGTGTTTTACATAATCTGTATTTTTACAACACCATGATGCAGGAGATCCGGGACGCGCTGGATGCGGGTGACTATGCCGGATACAAGAGGGCCAAGCTTTCTGGTATGGAAGAGGGGGAATAAAGATCCTTCGCTAGGTTGAAGTCATCTCTGATGACTTCTTCAAGCTTCTGCCTCTGGCAGAAGCTTCAACAGGTTGAAGTCATCTCTGA
>JAILEN010000013.1 GCA_024687655.1 Lachnospiraceae bacterium
CATATACAGGAAAGAACAAGAGTATTTATACCGGAGAAGCGGTGCCTGACCTTGCTAATCCTGTATCAGGTACAGATTATACTGTGACAGGTCTTGCAAGCGGCGAAACACTTAATGGAGCTATTTCTTTGAAATATCAGAAGGATGGCAATGATGTCACTCCTAACAGTACTAATGCTGGCACTTATCAGATAGTACCCTACGGTGCTTCTGTTCCGAATGTCGATAACTACAATGATATTTCATTTGTAAATGGAACACTGACCATCTCCGTTAAGCAAAGCAGCGGAACAAGTAGCTCCGGATACTCGGGTAATTCCGGTAGTAGTTCTGGCAGTTCCGGCAGTGGCTCGGGAGCCTCAAGCAATTCCGGTGGGGCAAACAAACCCTCCGGTTCGAGTACATCTTCTGATACCAAGGGCAAAGTAGATGTAACAAAGGATCCCAGTGAGGGCAAGATTCCAGCAGGTAAAAAAGAGACCACTACAGCTACTACAGATGATGGCTCTACTACAGAGACCAGCAAGGTGACAAATACCGATGGCTCTAAAACTGAAAAGGAAAAGGTTACATCCCAAAACGGCACGGTATCCGAAAAGACTACGGTCACGGAAAAGGACGGCACGGTAAAGACTCAGGAAACAGTAGAGAAAAAGAACGGCTCTAAGGTCGAGTCCGCTTCCGAAGTTAAGCCAAACGGAGACTACAAGTCCGAAACCGTACAGACGAATGCATCCGGCAAGGTGACGAAGGAAGTCTCTGAGACCAGGACTACCAATAAAAAGACCGGCGATGTTACGCTAAAGACCAAGACAAAGAAGTCGGATGGTTCAAGTGAGTCAGCCAGTGTGGTAACAGACAAAAAGGGAAATATTACAAAGGCATCTATTACAGAAAAGAACGCAAAGGGAAAGAAAACAAAAGTAGATCTTAAGACAGACGAAAAGGAAATGTGCTTGTTTCTAAAATCGATGCCACTTTGTCAAGCGTTGTGCTTCCCGATAAACTTGTAGATGGAAATGGTCACACTCACAAGATAAAGACCATTACAGCCAAAGTGTTGGATGGCGAAAACAAGGTAAAGACCCTTGTGGTCGGCAAGAATGTGGAGCGCTTTGAAGATAACGCACTCAAGAACTCAGCTATAACGACACTGGAGCTTGACAAGGTTCCCATGTTTGAGAAGAACTCACTCGACACCGGCAGCAAGCTCACTATAATCGTTCGAACCAAGGCTCAGGCCAAAGCTGTAGAAAAACAGCTCAAAAAGGCCGGTGCTCCAAATGCAAAGGTCAAGGTTGTAAATAAGAAGAAATAGAGCAGTAAAGTTATAAGTAGACAGGGGACTTCTCCCCTGTCTCAGAGTGAAGACAAAGGTCGTGTTCAACACGGCCTTTTCTTTATTCTGAAATATCGGAGCTGCCTCCGGAATATATGGATGCTGAGTATAATGACATTATTAAGGGTCTCGGGAAGTAAGAAAGTATTATTCCTTCCCGTCGGTTAAGAATCTTTCATGCACCGCCTTTTTAAAGGCGGTGTATTTCTTTTCCGGTACGGGAAGCACCTTGCCATCGGACATGGTCACATTGAATCTCTTGATGCTTACGATATATCCCGGATTCACCAGATAGCACTCGTGGCAGCGCATGAGAAGATCTGGATGTTCCTTTTCAAGGACGGAGGTTGATGCGGAAACCTGGAAACCCCCGTCTGTTGTATGTAAAAGACAGTGGCGACCGTATTTGGTGCTTTCTACCCAAATGATGGAATCTGACAAAAGATACAGATCTGAAGAGTCCATTCCGCGAAAATACAGCCGGTGTCCGGAATCAATAACAGGAAGACGCCCATTGTAGACATCTTTTAAATGTACGGGATAGATATTGTCTGCCTCATGCTTTTGGTACAGATCGGAAATATGTATGACCAGCATTCTGGGAACTCTTTTATTAGTGTCATCCGCTTTCCGTTCACACCAGGTGATATGGATGATCTGATCCATGGTTATACTGCCGCCGTCAGGGTAGTGAGTGGTGACGGGGAATGACATCATTACTTCACAGTATGAATTGAGGGAAGAGATATGATCCAGGCGGACATTCCCAAGAGAAAAGGTCAGGGAATTACTCTCTTTTGCCCAGGTGTCTATGATCGCCTGCTTTCCTGAAATGAACTGTCCCTTGGCGGGACCGTACCACAGCACCTTTTCGTCTACATGATCCAGAAAGGGCTGGATATCATTATTGTAGTAACTATGGACAATGTCGTTTGTCAATTTGACCATTTCTTTCGCGTTCATCCGTCAATAGTAACATCGTAATTGAAAAAAAGCAAGTCATATTAGGCGAATTAAGGGTTATATCACACATTATATTGACAGGGGTGGTGGAAATTTGAGATAATTACAAATTATAAAGATGGTTAATTTATGCCGGTGCGGCATGGCATAAATAAGTTGAGGAAATTTTATATATATAAGGGGGCAAAGACATGAATGTTACAACAATTCCGGAGGGAACAAAGCTTACAGTGATAGCAGAGGGAAAACTGGGAACCACCGCTGCACCTGAGCTTGAAAACGCAGTGAAAAACAACATAGACGGCGTTACGGAGCTGATATTCGATTTTGAGAAACTGGAATTCATGGCATCCGCCGGATTACGTGTTCTTTTGTCTGCTGCAAAGACTATGAAGAAGCAGGGCAGCATGAAGATCATAAAGGTCAATCCTGAGGTAATGGAGGTTTTCACCTTTACCGGGATGGCTGATATGATAGATATAGAAGCAATATAGCATCCTATAAAAGGAACCGTTTATGAAGCAGAAGAAAAAGAAGATAGCACTTGTTATCACGATCTGGCTTGTGGTGATAGTACTTGCTTCCTGTGCACTGTCTGCAACACTTACCTATATCACACTCTCTAAACGCACGGACAGGCAGACAAGGGATCTGGTCAGGCAGAATGTGGAAAATGTCAGTAGGGATATAGAGGAGATGGCAGATGAATCTATACTGATATATGTGAAGGATCTTTTGAACTCAGAGTACATCACTACTGCAAATATTGCAGATCCGGATGCGCTTTCAAGGGAACTCTGTGAATTCTGTAATGGTTATGGCATAGAGATAAATGTTGTTAATAAAGATGGGATCATCATAGCTTCGTCTGTACCTGAATATATCGGTTATGATATGCATGTGGGGGAGCAGGCGTCGGAGTTTTTGGTACTTTTGGATGGCAGTACTGAGCAATACATTCAGGATTTTAGGGGTAACTCCTACGATGAGTCCATTAAGATGAAATATGCCGGCATGCGTTTTTCGGATGGGAGCGGTTTTCTAGAGGTGGGGTTTACTAAGGATTCTTATTTTGATGCAGTAAGCCTTCAGGCAGAGTTTGCCACCACCAACAGGCAGATCAGTGAAAACGGATATCTGATGATCTGCGACGAAAATCTAAATATTCTGAACAGCTTCCATAATACTTATACGGGAAAGAGCATTTCCGAGGCAGGTATCACCATAGATCCATCAAAGACCTATGACTACTTTGAAGAGATGTGCGATGTGTTTGGAGTGCCAAGCTATGTGAACATCAACAAGGTAAAGGGGGTCTATATCATTGGTGTCTATTCCGTCAAAGAGGCTGTTGCTGAGCTAAGAACAATGATGCTTGCATCTATTATTTTAGAGGCAACCGTATTTGCGATCCTTTTTGTGGCACTTTCCATATTACTCAGAAAGCTTATCGTAAACAACATTATAAAGGTAAACGACGGTCTGGCCCAGATCACGGATGGCAATCTGGATGAAAAGATCGAGGTTCGCGATACCTATGAATTTGATTCTCTTTCCACGGATATCAATGCAACTGTGGACAAGCTTAAGGGATATATTGCTGAGGCAGCTGCCCGCATTGATGCGGATCTGGAGGTGGCAAGGACGATCCAGACTTCGGTCCTTCCCAATGAATTTCCGCCCTTCCCCGATCACCACGAGTTTGAACTTTTCGCCAGTATGCGCTCAGCAAAGGAAGTGGGGGGTGACTTCTATGATTTCTTTATGATCGGCATGGACACCCTGGGATTTCTGATCGCGGATGTATCGGGCAAGAGCATACCGGGAGCCATGTTTATGATGAGAGGAAAGGCTGTCATCAAAAACCTGGCGGAGAGCGGCATGCCCCCTGCGGATGTTTTCTCCATCGCCAATGAAAAGCTGTGCGAGGGAAATGATGCGGAGCTCTTCATAACCGCATGGATGGGCTATCTGGATCTTAAGACCGGCACCGTGCATGTGGCAAATGCCGGCCATAATCCGCCTGTTCTGGTGCGTGACGGCAGGGCAGAGTTTGTGATATTAAAACCGGGGCTGATGCTTGCAGGGATGGAGGGTATGATCTACAAGGAGCAGACCATGCAGCTTGGCAGGGGAGATATTTTGTACCTCTATACGGATGGTGTGACTGAGGCCATGGATGCGGATGAAAACCAGTACGGAGAGGACAGGCTCCTTAAGCTGCTGTCGTTTAAAGATGATCATCCCGAGCCCTCAGGAGACAATGGTATCGCCGGGGCGGTATGTGAGATGGTAAGCGCAGATATCGAGCAGTTCGTGCAGGGCGCTGAGCAATCGGACGATATCACGATGCTTTGTATCAGATATTTGGGAGAAGGATAATGAGGGAACTTACACTTGATGCCACTCCTGAAAACGTGGACAGGGCCATAGAATTTGTGGATGAAATACTCCATGAATACGGCTGTAACAGAAGTGCGCAGATGGAGATCGAGGTTGCGGTGGATGAGCTTTTTTCCAATATCGCACACTACGCCTATGATACCAAGACGGGCAATGCCACTGTGCAGGTGGATGTAACAGAGGATACGCTGACGGTGGAGATCACCTTCGTGGACAGCGGAAAACCCTATGATCCCCTGGCAAAGGCTGATCCGGACACCACCCAGTCCATAGAAGAGAGGCCTATCGGGGGCATGGGTATTTTGATAGTTAAAAAGAGCATGGATGCCGTGGATTATGAGTATAAGGATGGGAAGAACATCCTGACCATTAAAAAGAGCATGATCACGGGAGGAGAATAAGTGAGTGATACCCTTACATCCAGAGATAAAAATGATATCTTCTGGATAAAAAAAAGACGCTATATGGTTTCCTCTGATATAAAGTGCAAGAAAGACAGAGGATGCTTTAATCCGGATATGGTGGCTGAGGTAAAAAGTGCATATAATAAGTATGGTGAAGGAGCAGCCCTCCATGAACTGACAGGGAACGAGTTCATGGATCATCCCCCTACGGCTTCGGGCCAGATCGCCTTTGCAAAGTCCATAGCCAGGATGATGCACACCCTTGACGCCTTAGATAAGTCCGAAACTGATGAGGTGGGAGTCGTTGATGCCACAGCGGCCTTTTTTATGGATATCATCGATGATGTCAAGGTCACTATAAGGGAGACCGTTGATGCCTTTTTTATGGGCTGCGGGGTAGATGAAGAGGGGAACGAATACTACGACATCAAGAAAAAGAAGGCAGCTCAGGAGGATTTTTTCGAGAAAAGACAAGAGTATGAGATGCTCATCAAGACCGAGAGGCGGATCGCCGGATGGGAGATGATCGATATCATCCGGGAATCCAACGGGATAGATGAGGAGATGGACACAGATGAAACAGGAGAGGATCCGGCCCTTGATCAGCTTATCGCTGAAAACGAAGCCGAGGCGGCAGAGCATAAGGAAGAGATAGAGGCTCTGCGGGAGGTCAGCCGCAGTTCACTCATGGAGGCCTCATCCCTTCGGGCAGGCAGGAGCGCCCTTTTTATGCCTGTTAAAAAGAGACTGGAGGATGAGTCCCAGACGGAGAGTACGCGCAAGCTTTTAAGGGCAGCCTTTGACTCCTATCTTTTCGATGTGGATATGAGGATCCGGGGACTGATGTTTAAAACCCAGGCAGCGTATTATATGGTTAGGTGGCTGCTTTTGGATGAGCCCGTTGATGAGATCATAGCAGAGCGCATAGCCCAGATATCCGAAACCAGACCGGCTGTGTTACAGGAATCCGACAAGATCTCGGAGATCCCGGGATACACATTTCCTGCGGAGGATGTGGATCTTCAGATACCTGACTATGATGACAAGGACACTCTTTTTGAGATGGGTGAGAAGGTGCGCCGTTACCTGCACTCCCATCCCTACCAGTTTGAGTCCCAGTGCCTGCTTTCCATCGTAAAGGATCTGGATGAGCTTTCTTCTATCCTGCCTGTTTCCTGGGCGCTGGTCCAGGCCATAGACAGGCTTACCATGTCTGATAGATTTGCTGCTTTTTCAGAGGAGGAGAGACAGCAGATATTTGATATATGGGTCATATCGGATATGGTATGCAGCATAGGCTACAGTATTACGGAGACCATAGTCGAGGATCAGGAAAAAACAGTCAGGGAAGCAACGGACATCCTAAGGAGTATGTCTCAGATGCTAAGCTTTTATACAGAGGAAAAGAGGGTGAGAAATACTCTGGCACAGGTGGTCCTGGAAAGGAGCGGATGCCGTGTATACTAACAGAAAGATCCTAAAAAAGGAACTGGAGAAATACGAGGGGGTAATCCCGCCCACATACATGGAGCAGCTTCGCGCCAAAAAATTCTATGCGGGGGTGATCTCAGATCTGGTGGGGGATGAGTATATAGATCAGGCTATCTATGTGACGTATACCATAGATGGCTGGCTGGAATTGGTCTGGATAGAATATATGGATCAGGATATCTCTCCCAAGGTTAGATCCTACCTGCTGTATTATGTGATCCAGATGGAAAAAAAGAGAAGCAACGACACGTTAAAAGGTGTCTTTTTCGAGATACATACCGATGAGGTGGATGACCTGGATCAGTTTAAGCATGCCATGATGATGGCCGGCTTTGAGACCAGGGAGACCCTTGATAATATCTATGAACTGAGCCTGGGACAGGTGAGGGAAAAGGAGCAGAAATTCCTTGCCAATGCGGGC
>JAILEN010000146.1 GCA_024687655.1 Lachnospiraceae bacterium
GGCGCGTTCGAACGGTGCGGAAGTCTCGAGGGAATGTATAACGGCAAAAGCTTTACGTATACTTAGCAAATGGATTCCGAAATCGGAGGTATGCCTTTCACTTGCTACCGGCGGCCCGGACTAGATTACAGCGCTAAATAGAAAAATAGCGCTGGACGGAAGTGATGGCGTTGGCGCCGTCGGCGGCGGCGGTGATAACCTGGCGAAGCTGCTTGGTGCGGACATCTCCTGCTGCAAAAATACCGGGTATGGAGGTCTCACAGCTCTCGCCGGCGATGATATACCCGCCCTCATCACGGTCAGGCAGCCCTTCAATTCCTTCAAGATTGGGCACGATACCAACGGCCATGAACACCCCATTAACAGGAAGCTCGGACTTTTCTCCGGTCTTTTTATTGGTAAGCAAAAGCTTCTCAACCGCCATCTTACCCACAACTTCATCCACTACAGTGTCATAAACCGGCTCGATCTTTTCATTAGCCAAAAGCTGATCCTGGAGCATCTTTGCCCCTCTGAACTCATCACGCCTGTGGATAATGTAAACCTTCTGGGCAAAACGTGACAAAAAGATGGCGTCCTCCAAAGCCACATCTCCTCCACCTACTACAGCCACTGTCTTATTTCTGAAAAACGCACCGTCGCAGGTGGCACAATAGGATACTCCTGATCCCGTAAACTCAGTCTCACCCGGAACACCCAGCTTTCTGTGATCCGCACCCGTGGCAATGATAACAGCACGTGCCTCATAGCTGCCCTTGCCCGTGGTGATGTTCTTGTGATCCCCGGCATCCGATATGGCAGACACCCTATCCGTCACAAATTCCACCTCAAACTTGTCGGCATGCTCCTTTAGCTTGTCTCCCAGCTCCATACCGCCCATCCCCGGAAGTCCCGGATAGTTATCAACCTCATAGGTGGTGGTGATCTGTCCACCGGCCACCGGATTATCCGATATCACAAGAACATTAAAGCCTGCACGCTTTCCATATATGGCTGCCGAAAGACCGGCAGGACCGTTTCCTATAATTATAACGTCATACATATCTATATCCTCCTTATTTATATTTTGCAAAATCATATTTTGTAAAATAGATATTATCAGCCCAACATCCATTTGTCAAGTCAGAAACTATTATATTATTACAAACAAAAAAAAGAAAGCCCTCCCGCAAGTATCTGCGGAAAAGCCTTCCCTTGTATGGTCTGAATATTATCCCAGCTTTGAGGTATCTATGGGTTCGTCCCCATCCACCTCGTCATCGCCGGTGGAAACGATCTCCTCATCATCCTCGGAAGAAACCGTCTCTTCTGTGGTAACCGTAACAGCCTCTTCGCCTGTGTCGTCACCACCTGCACCTGTATCGGCATCTGCGGGAGCATCTGTCGTGCTCTCCTCGTCAGCCTTGCCGGGCTTGTCGGCCGTCTCCTGCTTATCGGTATCGGTCTCAGGTGCCTCCTCTATGGTCTCTTCGGATCCGCTTGCAACTGCGATGTCCGTAGCCGGTGAGGATGTGTCGCTGTCTGTAGCTGCGTCACCGGGCTGATCCTTGGCAGCATCCTGCTGCTCATCATCCGTATCAGCCACCTCAGTAACTATCGTATCGTCATCATCTATGGTCAGACTGTCCTCTGTGGTTCCCTCGATCAGTGTCCTGACGGCACTGGTCTTATAATATTCTACGGGATCCGCAAGCTTGGGAACAGCCGCTTTCTGCTCTTTATCATCTGCAGAGGCTGTGAGTCTCTCCTCATCTGACTTCATGACTGCATATCTGCCGCCTGAAAGCCCCAGCTCATCCGCTTCTTTTTTGTTCTCTTCAGAAATGGCGTATACCGTAACATTGTAAGCCTCTGAAGAAAGCTGTGATTCTATCTCAGCTGTAAGCTGTGCATACTTTTTCTGACTGCCGGAGCAAACCGAAACTAAGATGTAGGGGTCGTCCTCCTCTGCCAGATAACCTAAATCCTTTAAGATGTCCTCTGTCTTGGCAAGAGCCTCGGTAAGTGTATCTCCCTTGACCCCCTCCTCATAGAGCTGCTCCACAACCTCTCTGGCATCGTCATTCTCGTCCCTGACGGATACGATCTTGTCGAAGTGGTTGAGCTCATATTCAAGTGAAGGGTTGACATCCAACGATATCTGAGACATGGCTGTGGCGTCAAGATAAGCGTATGTACCACCTCCGGTAAATACCACCGTGAACGCCGCAACTGCTGCAACAATACGCGAAAGCCTGCTCTTTGCAGGCATCTTTGCCACCGTTGCTGAAACGTCAACCGTCTCACCGATTCCATATGTAGTTGGCCTTTTAACTACTGTACCATCTTCTAAAAGGATGGCAGAGCAGCCGTCTCGAACTTCGAGAACTACGCCTTTCATTACTACACTCCTTACTGTTCCTTAATTGATCTGAAGTACTCCTGCAACTGAGGGAAATCTCCGTTAAGGATCTCCAGAACTGCTATAATATATCTTCTATGCCGCTCGATCTTTTTTCGGGGTATCCTGAGTTCTTTTATGATCTCTGCTGCCGGTAACATGCGCTTTCTACGCATCTCGGCGATCATCTCCTCGTCAGCGTGTATATATCTGATGATATCCCGGCACATAAGCTTGGTCTTTTCCGATCTGGGTGACGCATCTGTGATGTCAAAAAAGGAAAAGCCGTATTCACCTAAAATGTCCTGCATGGCGGCTATCTCGTCAGCTACCGGCGTGGTACCGGGCGCATATGCACCGACCTGCTCCATGCTCTGATCAATGGCCTTGCGACTAACCGCTGCATTGACAGAATCCTCTGCCGTGTCAGTATCCGGAGCATCACCGGTAAATGTTACCGGTTCCACGTCGATCTCCCGGCGCATCCGATATTCCGTCTTCAGATAATCTAACACACGCCTCCTGATAACCAGTCCGGCGAACCCGTAAAAACTACCCTTCGACTCATCGTAGCGCCGCATCGCCTCGGTGAAAGCAACTAACGCAACTGAGTACGCATCATCACTCTCGGTCACGAAGCGATTCAAAGTCTTCGATGTGACCCTCAGTATGAACTTTCGATGCTTGCCTATAAAATCGTTATAGGCCTCGCTGTCAGACTCGTCCGGCAGCTCTATTACTTCGATATTTTCTTCCTGTGTCTGCACGAAAACTTCCCCATCTACAATCAATTATTCGGCATCGTGTAACAAAAAAAAGGGGGAAAGCAGAAAAAATCCTGCTTTTCCGCAATTTTTTATATTGACATGGCAAAAAAAGCGCAAAATCAGTAGCTTCTGGAGTCTATCAGCTGCTGGTCCACCATGGTCACGGGATAGGTCTCATCCCCCACTTTGGTCTCGGTAACAGTCCTGATAGCCGAAAACTGCGCCTCCTCCATGAAAAGCTCATGGGGTACGCTCTGACCTGCCTTCATTTTATCGATAAGCTCAGCACAAACCGGACCGTATTCCGGATTGCACTCGGTATTAACACTAATCTTACCATTTAAAGTAAGCAAAAGCCCCTGTCTGGTGGCATCAAAGGACAATATCATGATCTCGCCGCCCTTGATGTCGCTGCCCACCTTGCGTCCACTCTGCTCTATGGCCTCAATGGCACCTATGGCCTCACTGTCGTTCTCACAGTATACCACGTTGATATCATCTCCATAGATAGCCAGGGCCTCCTCCATGATCTCACGTCCCTTGGCCTGGACAAAATCGCCGTCCTCGGACATGAGGATATTCCAGCCGTACCTTTTTGCCGCCGCCTTAAGCGCTTTTGTCCTGCCTATCTGCGCGGAGGAATTGGTAGTGCCGGTGATGTGGATGATATTAACATCCTTTTTATAGGAAATACCCTTAAGGTAGGCACGAAGCCACTTGCAGGCCCGCTGTCCCTCCAGAAGGAAGTCGCTGCCCGCCCACACAGTATACACGGTATCGTCAATAGTATCAACCCTGCGGTCCATGATGATGACAGGTATGCCCGCATCGTAGGCCTCTCGCAGGGTGGCGTCCCATCCCGTCTCGGTGATGGGATCCAAAATGATGTAATCCACCGACTGATCAATGAACTCTCTCATGGCCAGAAGCTGGTTTTCCTGCTTCTGCTGACCATCATTAAAAAGTAGGTTGTATCCGGAAGCAGTAGTCAGCGTCCCCTGCATGGAGTCTGAGGAGGCTATCCGCCAGTCCGACTCCGCCCCTATCTGGGAAAAGCCCACTGTCACCAGCTCCCTGGGCACTGACTCGTCCTTTTCTTCTCTCGTATTGCAACCACAAAGTGCCAGCCCTAGGATCAGGGCCGGCACCAAAGCCTTTAATAATATGAAAGCTTTTTTAAATGTCATCAGACTATCATCCCTTCTGCTTCTCCCTTATAGCAGCGAATATACTCTGGATAACGATAAACAGGAACAAAAGTGCTGCCGTAAGGATACTCGGCCATGAGCTGGCCAGCTTTCCGTTGGTCTTAACAATAGCAGAAATCGTTCCGTTAATCAAGACACCAAAGAAGGTTCCTATGACATTTCCCACACCTCCCGTTAGGAGTGTGCCACCGATAACGGCGGAGGAGATGGCATCCATCTCGTAGCCCAGGGCCTGCTGAACTGAAGCTGCCATGGTATTGAGGCAGAAGCAGATAGCTCCGATGGATGTAAGGAAGGATGAAAGGATATAAGCCTTCATCTTGGTAAACTTGACATTAAGTCCCATCATGGCTGCCGACTGCTCGGAGCCGCCGATTGCGTACAGGCTGCGTCCGAACTTGGTATAGCGCAGCATCAAAAAGATGACCACCAGTACCAAAAGTGCGATGACCACGCCCACGCTGATGTTGGGGGCCATGTACACGCCCTTGCGGTTGGTATATCCGCCGAAGGGCAGCTTGATCTTGATGTTGGCCAGCTTATAGAAAAGCGGGTTTATCTGCTCAGTGATGGACTTCTGATCCGTACTGATAACAGCCGTCATGCCTCGGGCAAAGAACATGCCTGCCATGGTTACAATGAAGGGCTGGATCTCCAGATAACCTACTAAAAAGCCCTGGACCGCACCAAATACCAGTCCGATGAGGATGACAATGATCATCATGGGAACGGCTCCAATGCCTGCCTCCATGCCGCATGCCAGGATCATACAGTCCATGGCCACCAGAGCTCCGACTGAGATGTCGATACCTGCGGTGAGCATAACAACCGTAAGTCCGGAAGCCATGCAGATAAGTCCTGCGTTGGTCTTGAGGATATCCAAAAACGTCTGCAGTCTGGAAAATCCTCTGGAACCGTAAGCGGCTATACCGCCGATATACATGACTACAAAAAGTGCTATGGTTATAAGCAAAAGAAGTGTATTACCGTTTATCTTTGTCTTTTTCATATCCTACGCCTCCTTTGCCACGGCTGCCTTGGCAGCGTTTCTCTTTCTGAAATAAACCTTAACCGGAGGTGCCTGGATAGCTACGATAATGATAACGATCACAGCCTTGTACACAGGAGCCTGAGCCGAGGATACACCGAGAGCATAAAGCGTAGTGGTGATAGCCTGGATGGTATAGGCACCTATGATGGAGCCTGCCAGGTTGAACTTACCACCGCCCAGTGAGTTACCGCCCAGGGCAACTGCCAGGATGGCATCCAGCTCCATATACAGTCCGATGTTGTTGGAATCGGCTGATGTGATACGTGAACCATTGATAATGCCTGCAATACCTGCGAAAAGTCCGCAGAGCATGTATGTCATAAAGATGATGGTCTTGGAATTAAGACCTGCAATACGGCTGGCCTTTGCATTGATACCTACTGACTGGATGTATGTACCCAGCGCCGTCTTGGATAAAACCACAGCTGTGACGGCAACACAGATAGCCGTAATGATAATGGGTGTAGGTATGGGTCCGAAGAAGCTTCCGAAGAAACCGAACTGAGGGTTTCTGACGTAAACGATCAGATCGTTACATACCAGAAGTCCGATGGAACGGGCCGCCGTAAACAAGATCAGCGTAGCAACCATGGGCTGGATCTTGAGGTGCGCAACCAGGAAACCATTGAAGGCTCCGCACAGACATCCGATGGCTATGCCGGCTAAAATACCAACCACAAGGGGATGTGCCAACTCTGTGGTGGAGGATACTCCGTAGCCTGCCAGGGTCACGCAGCATACTGAAGCTGCCAGCGACATAACAGAACCTACCGAAATATCGGTTCCTGCAGAGGATGAAACAACCAGTGTCATACCTATGGCAAGGATGGCTGCCTCGGATCCTCGGTTAAGGATATCTATGATACGTCCGTAAAATACGGTACCGTTTGCAGTGGTATTCTGCAATGTGATGGTAAAGAAGCTGAACGGATTGTTACCGTTGGCAGCATCATATATTATATTTACGGCCATGACCAGTATCAGTGCTACCACGGGAAGCAAAAGCGGCCAGGCCTTGAGCTTATCAAAAAATGTCTTTTCCTTAGCCATTTGACTTATCACCTCCTGCTATAGCGGCCATTACGCCATCCTGAGTGAGCTGCTCCTCACTGTCCAGCTCATTAACCTTTTCACCGTCACGCATGATCACCATGCGGTTACAGGTACGGAGCATCTCTGAGATCTCGGATGAAATGAACATGATACTCTTACCCTGCTTTGCCAGATCTACCACCAGCTTCTGGATCTCGGACTTTGTACCTACGTCGATACCACGGGTAGGCTCATCTAAAATGAGGAAGTCCGCATCTGTCGCCAGCCAGCGCGCCAGGATAACCTTCTGCTGGTTACCACCGGAAAGCTGATTGATCTTGGCCTCGCGGCCGGGGCACTTGATAGACAAAAGATCGATATAATGATCTGCCAGCTCCTCCTGCTTCTTCATGGGAATGGGCTTGAAGGTGCCGCGCTTTGCCTGAACTGCAAGAATGATATTCTCCCTGATGGAAAGATCACCGATGATACCCTCTGCCTTACGGTCGTCGGGAAGCATGCCCATGCCGAGATTCATGGCATCAATGGGCTGATTGATCTTGACATCGGTACCCTTGACCTTGAGGGACCCTGTATTGGCCTTGTCTGCACCGTAGATGGAACGAGCCAACTCGCTGCGTCCGGATCCCAGCAGACCGCCTACGCCGATAACCTCTCCCTTGTGGATCTTGAGGTCAAAGGGCTTAACTGTACCTGTATGTGCAAGCTGGTTGGCATCGATGACAACCTCTGCATTTTTAATATCCACAGTCTCCTTTTCGATGGCGGCCAGATCATCCAGATCCTTACCCATCATGGCTGCCACCAGCTTCATCCTGGGCAGCTCCTCAACAGGATACTCACCCACAAAGCAGCCGTTACGCAAAACAGTGATACGGTCGCATACCGCATACACCTGCTCCAGGAAATGTGTAACGAAAACGATGGCCACACCCTTTTCACGAAGGCTTCTCATAAGAACGAAAAGCTTTTCCACCTCCTCATCATCGAGGGAGGATGTGGGCTCATCCAAAATAAGGACCTTACAGTCCATATCTACAGCCCTGGCTATGGCAACCATCTGCTGGATAGCCAGAGAATAGTTTTCAAGATTTTGTGTGACATCCACCGTGATCCCAAGATCGTCCATGATCTTTTGTGAACGCTTGTTATAGGATGCCCTGTCAATCGTATGAAGAGCCGTAAGGGGCTCTCTGCCTATGAACAGATTCTCTGCTACGGAAAGATTGGGACACAGGTTGACCTCCTGATACACCGTAGAAATGCCAACATTCTGGGCATCCCTGGTGGAATGGTTTTTAACTGGTCCGTCAATCCCTTCTATATGTATCTCCCCGGACTCAAAATCATTGATACCTGTCAGGCACTTGATAAGTGTGGAC
>JAILEN010000042.1 GCA_024687655.1 Lachnospiraceae bacterium
CGCATTTTTCTTCGCAATGTTTGAAAAGGATGGGCAGACAGCAGAAAAGATCCTTTTTGACATCATAAAGGTACATTTTCTAAGACCGGGTGTCAGGAAAAAGGATATCCCGCACAACAAGGGGCAGGCGCACACAAAGAATAAAAAGCAGATCACAGCGCAGGACACTATACCCTACCGGGAAATGTCAAAGGATGGCATCTGCAGGATCAGAAAGGGGCAGTACTCAAAGCTTATCCGCTTTCATGACATAAGCTATTCGCTGGCAAGCAAGGAAGAACAGGATGCCATATTTGAGGACTGGAGCGAGTTCCACAACTATTTTGACTCATCCATCCCGTATTCCATAACATTGCGCAGCCGCCACAGTGACATGAAAAAACTGAAAGAGCAGATACAGGTTGTAAAGCGTGATGACGAGTTTTCGGAGATAGCCCGGGAGTACAGCGGAATGGTGCAATCCCAGCTTTCAAAGGGAAATAACGGAAGGCTTATTGAAAAGTACATCACATACACTGTGGAGGCAAAGGATATCAATGAGGCCAGGGTGAAACTCAACCGCATCGAGGCGGATATCATAGGAAACTTAAAAGCCTTTGGGGTAAGGGCAGAGCCTGTGGACGGAAGGGATCGATTAGCCCTCATGTACCGGGACTTTCATGGCATGGATACAGAGCTTCCGAACAATGTGCGGCATGCAAATACGAAGGACATCATAGCCCCGGACAGGTTTGTTTTCAGGAATGGGAAGTACTTTGAAATCATAAATAAGGTAAAGGGCAGGGCTCATAAGAGATGCTTCTCAGCATCATATCTTCAGATCACGGCTCCGGAGATTTCCGACAAGATGCTTGTGGACTTCCTCGATTTGAACATTGATCAGACCATCACCTTTCAAATCCGCTCCATTGAGCAGAACGAAGCGGTGAAGCTGGTAAAAAGCAAGGTGACGGATCTGGACCGCATGACCATCGAGGAGCAGAAGAAAGCAGTACGAAGCGGCTATGACATGGATATAATTCCTTCGGATCTCAACACCTATGGCAACGATGCAAAGAGACTTCTTAATGATCTTCAATCCCGCAATGAGCGGCTGTTTGAAGTGACCATCATCTTTTTGCATGAGGCAGACACCAGACAGGGCTTGGAAACTGCAGTCTTTACAACAGCAGGAGTAGCACAGAAATACAACTGCTCACTACAGCGTCTTAACTATCTGCAGGAGGAGGGTTTCGCATCAAGTCTCATGACCGGGGGAAACCAGGTACCCATGACAAGGCGGCTTACCACCACATCACTGGCGATATTTGTCCCATTTACTACGGAAGAGCTCTTCATGCCGGGACAGAGCCAGTACTACGGCCTCAATGCCATCAGCAACAACGTGATCTTCGCAGATCGCAAGCACTTAGTAAACCCCAATGGTATCTGCGTTGGAAAGCCGGGCACAGGCAAGTCATTTTCCACAAAGCGGGAGATCACGGATGTGTATCTTACCACAGATGATGATATCTGCATCAACGATCCTGAAGCAGAGTACAGACCACTGGTTGAAGCACTTGGAGGTACGGTGATAAAGATATCTGCGACCAGCAGGGATCATGTAAATCCCATGGATCTAAACATGAACTATGCGGATGATGACAATCCGTTAGGTATGAAGAGTGATTTTATCCTCTCACTTTGTGAGCTTATCATGGGAAGCCGTGACGGCATACATGCTGAGGAGAGATCTGTGATAGACAGGTGTCTGCCGCTGATCTACCAGAAGTACTTTGAGGATCCAATACCGGGGAACATGCCGGTGCTCGGCGACCTGTATGAGTGCCTCTTAAAGCAGGAGGAACCCCAGGCAAAGCACATAGCAACGGCACTTGAGATCTATGTCAATGGCAGCTTTAAGGTATTCAACCACCACACAAACGTGGATATGGATAACCGCATAGTCTGTTTCGATACAAAGGAACTTGGAAAGCAGCTTAAAAAGATAGGCATGCTCATAGTCCAGGATCAGGTATGGAACCGGGTGACACGCAACCGTGATGCCCATAAGTCCACAAGATACTACATGGATGAGTTCCACCTTTTGCTCAAGGAAGAGCAGACCGCCGCATATTCGGTGGAGATATGGAAGAGGTTCAGGAAGTGGGGTGGTATACCCACAGGCATAACCCAGAACATAAAAGACCTATTTGCCAGCAGGGAGATAGAAAACATCCTTGAAAACAGCGACTTCATATACATTCTCGGACAGGCTGCAGGAGACCGGGAGATACTTGCAAAGTATCTGAACATCTCCCCAAAGCAGCAGGCATATATCACAAATTCCGGCGAGGGTGAGGGGCTGCTTTTCTTTGGGAACACCATCATCCCCTTCAAGGATCGGTTCGACAAGTCATTAAAGCTTTATGAGCTCATGACCACCAAGCCGGAGGAAGTGCGGGCGAGGGATGAAAAGAGATCGGAGGCATAGTACATGGATGAAAAGAATAAAAGAAAATACCGGGCCCGTGACAGAACAATGCGTGCGAAATTGGCCATGAAGGACCATGAAACCAAGATCACACGGGATAAAAAGAAGCGTATCAGAAGAAATAGCACCTACAAATATGCCCGGAATCTCAGACATGACACGGAGATCAGAGCATGTGAGAAGCAAAACGAAAGGGAATACGATTATGAAAGCAAAGAAAGAGATCAAAAAGATGCAAAGGAGCATGTGCAAAATGGCAGATATCATCGGGGAGGCTATAAATCACCAGTCGAGGATGGTGAAAATAAACAGCGAGATGATGACGCAGATAAGGGATATCAAAGGCTCACAGGACAGGAACACGGCCATGATAAAAGAGCTTACCGAGGATATCAATGGACTCCGGATCTCCCAAATCGACGACGAGAAGGACATAGAGGATCAGTGGGAGATAGTAGATGGGATCTTAAACATCGGCTCCAAAAGCGAAGATACAGGCGAGAGTATGCCGGGGCAGTCAGACGGACTGGAGGTTATTTCCCAGATGATCTCTCAGGTGAAGTATCTCAGGGACTACGCAGACTATCTGAGGAACACACCCTGGTACGAGAGGGACTTAGACGACTTAGAGTCAGAAGTGGAGGAACAGCTGTCATCGTCGGAGTGATATTGGTGCTTTTTATCCTTATGGCATCCATAGCCTTTGTGGGTGTAGTGGCAGGAGGCGTGACAACGGTCCTCGCCTCCACCACCTACCCCAGCAAGGATGTGGATATCGTTAATACTGAGGAAGCCTATGAGGAACTGGAAACAGCACTGAATGATCAGATCAACCGCATGGAGACCACCCATCCCGGATATGACGAGTACATATATCAGGTGGATGAGATAGGACATAGCCCATATGAGCTGATCTCATACCTGACAGTCAAATATGAGGATATTAAGGATGAACTGCCACGGCTTTTTGCAAGGCAATACACCCTGACAGTTACCGAAGAGATCCAGAAACGTACCCGCAAAAACGATAACGGAGAGGACGAGGAATATGACTGGTATGTTCTCTACATCAGGCTTACCAACCGGGGCATAAGAGCAATAGCGGCAGAAGATTTCACACTAGAGAAGTTGCAGCTTTTTGACACCTACACAAAGTTGCATGGTAACAGGGAGGGCATCTTTGATGAAAGCATCATCCCCCAACCGGCAACAGAGTATGAGATCCCTCCCGAAGCACTGTCGGATGAGCGTTTTGCTCGGATGATAACGGAAGCTGAAAAGTATCTCGGCTACCCCTATGTGTGGGGAGGCTCCAATCCATCCACCAGCTTTGACTGTTCCGGCTTTGTCAGCTGGGTGATAAACAACAGCGGTAACGGCTGGGATGTGGGCAGGAGCACGGCAGAGGCATTAAGGAGTGATGTTGCATATGTTCCACCAGAGGATGCCATGCCGGGTGATCTGATATTTTTCCAGGGCACCTACAACACCAGCGGAGCCAGCCATGTTGGGATATATGTGGGAGACGGTATGATGATCCACTGTGGCAACCCCATACAGTATGCAAGTATCAACACACCATATTGGCAGGCACATTTTTACCAGTTTGGCAGACTGCCATAGGAGGCATATATGGACAGGAGAGAAAAGATAATCGAGGATATCGCACGCTGCAACAACTATATAAAAAAATACCAAGACAGGAAGCGTGCAGATATTCAAAAGCTTAAAAACATAGACCGGGACGAGATCCATGAGCTGTGGAATGGGCTGTCACTTACCCGGGAGGAAGCAGAGGAGGCCATCCGCAGCTTTAAGCGAGACAAGGAAGGTTCCGGTAACAGTAATAATACCAATTCAAAGAAGGAGGCGGTGGAAAATGAGAAAAGATCAGATTAAAAGGATAACTGCAGGCGGTCTTCTGGTAATGGCCGCAGCAGTGATGCCGGTCACAAATGCCTATGCCTATACAGGAGATGACACTGAGGCAGTAGTGCCGGAGAAAAAGGAAGAAGCAAAACCCTTTTCCATAGCAGGAAATGGTGAGGTTTTAGATGATGTGACAGATGACGACACCAAGCAGTTTATTACCATCACAACAAAGAACAACCAGACATTTTTTGTGGTCATTGACCGTTCATCAAGCGCGGACAATGTATACATGCTATCGATGATTGACGAGGATGATCTGTCAGGGTTTCTTGAAGCTGGTGGGGAGACCGGTCTGGCACTTCCTGATCTGACAACGAATGACGCAGAACAGGGGGATATTGTACAGACACCGGAGATCAGTACCCCGGAGAAACCGTTAGAGCCAATCGGGATGAACCCTATAGTCTACATAGTGATGATAGCGGTAGTACTGGCAGTGACTCTTGCCGCAGGCTATTACATCAAAATCTATAAACCCAGAAAAGAGGCGGCTGAGGACCAGGACGAGGGCTTAGAGGAGGACTACGACTATGACGACGAGGATGAGCCGGAGGAAGAAGAGGATGTATCGGATGACGACATCGATGGGGCAGAGGAAGAGGACACCGAAAACGAAGATGAGACCATGGATGATGATTACGGTGACTCCGGGGATCAGGATGAGGACGAAGAGAATCAGGAAGCTGACACAGAGGACAGCGGCGATATAGCAGAGGATGACGTCTACGAGATAGACGAGGACGAGTCTGAGCCTGAACCTGAGATTTCTGATGAGGCCTCTGACCATGATAAGGAAAGTGAAAATGATAGCGACAACAGGCAGTTTGATCAAAAGCGACCCGGCAGAACCAGAAAGAGAAGCCGACACAGAGGCAGATAAGGAGGCATGGCATGAGTACAGTATTAGTAATAGCGGAAAAGCCAAGCGTGGCAAAGTCCATAGCAAAGGTGCTTGGTGCAAACAACAATGAGACAGGGTATATGGAGGGGCATGGTTATATCGTAAGCTATTGTTTTGGGCATTTATGTGAGTATGCCATGCCGGAAGCCTATGATGAAGCATACGGGAAATGGAACAGGGATTCCCTTCCCATCATGCCGGAGAAGTGGCGGCTTACGGTATCAAAGGACAAAAAGGAGCAGTTTGAGATCCTAAAGGATCTCCTTAACAGGGATGATATCGACTATGTGGTCAATGCCTGTGACGCAGGCCGCGAGGGTGAGCTGATCTTTCACTTTGTATATAAGCTCTCAAAGAGCAGGATCCCGGCAAAGCGTTTATGGATATCATCCATGGAAGAAGAGGCAATTTTATCAGGTTTTGAGCATCTGATGGATGCTTCAGAATACAAGGGGCTTTGCGATGCGGCAGTGGCCCGGTCAAAGGCAGACTGGTTGGTGGGCATAAACGGTACAAGGCTTTTTACTACTCTTTATAAAGGCCCCACCCTAAAGGTTGGCAGGGTACAGAGTCCCACCCTTGCCATGATAGCAGAGCGTGATGATGCAATAAGGAATTTCAAGCCGGAGCCATTTTATACTATAAAGCTGAAAACTGACGAGTTCACTGCCGCCACGGACAGGTTTTCTGATAAGGACGCAGCAGAGGCAGCATACAAGCTTTGTGAGAATTCCAAGGCTATGGTTACAAATGTATCGGCTGAGGATAAAAAGTCACAGGCACCAAAGCTGTATGACCTGACATCCCTGCAGCGTGATGCAAACCGTATGTATGGTATTTCTGCAAAGGACACCCTTGATGCCCTGCAAAACCTGTATGAGAAAAAACTTGCTACCTACCCCAGGACGGACAGCAGATACCTTACTGACGATATGGCGGAGACGGCAGAGGACGTGTTATGTGCCATCTTTGATACCACGCTGACGGAGGATATCACAGGATTCATTCATAATACTAAGCAGATATTAAACAGCAAAAAGGTATCCGACCATCACGCCATTATCCCCACTGTGGAGATCAAAAAGCAGGATATCACAAAGCTTCCTGCCATGGAGCAAAAGATCCTTTATCTTATAGCATTTCGTCTTGTTGAGTCAGTTGCCCCGGCATTTGAATACACATCAACAAAAGCAGAGATCACCATCTGTGATCTGGTATTCAAGGCATCCGGCAGGATCGTAAGAAATATCGGCTACAAGAGATATGAGGAGATCCTGAGGAACATCTTTCGTACCTCGGAGGTATCTAAGGATGACGAGGATTCAGGAGTACTGCCCGAGCTTAGGGAAGGCCAGGAGATCGCGGATTATGAGCTGTCACTTGACAAAGGAATGACAAAGCCGCCTTTACGGTACACCGAGGATACCCTGCTTTCCGCCATGGAGCATGCAGGAAACAAGGAGACCGTGGATGACGCCGAACGCAAGGGCATCGGCACACCCGCCACACGTGCGGACATCATAGAAAAACTGATCCATGACGGGTATGTGAAGCGGGAAAAGAAAAAACTCACGGCCACTGATCTCGGAGTAAAGCTGGTCGCCATCCTGCCGGAAAACATCAAGTCACCGATCCTTACCGCTGAGTGGGAAAATGACCTGACAAAGATGGCCAAAGGAGATGCATATGCTGAGGAATTTGTTTATGCCATTGAAAAGATGGTGCAGGATCTTGTTGATACCCACACAGAGCCGGATCCGTCCATGAAAGATATTTTCGGAGGTTCATCTCTCGGGATCTGCCCTAAATGCGGCAGTGACATAGTATCAGGTAAGTTCGGTCCGTACTGCAAGGGAAAATGTGGTATTTCCGTAACTCATGCATACGGAAAGAAGATGACGGAAGATGAGATCATATCCATTCTCGACGGTTCCAGGACACTTATCAAAAATCTGAAAAACAGCAAGGGCAAGAAATATGATGCATACCTGACCATGACAGGGACTGAGGACTACACCTACAAGGCAAAGGACGGTACCGAGAAATCAGGTGTCAGGCTCACCTTTGATATGGAGTTTCCAAAGAGAAAAAAGAAGAGGAAGGAGTGATGATCCATGGCAGCAAGAATAGATGATATCAGGGCACTTGCGGCGATCCATGCCCGGGATGTATGCGACAACCCGGAATCATGGATGTCATACCTGAATGCAGCATCCCGTTTTTACAGATACCCATTTGTAGACAGCTTTCTGATCCATGCCCAGAGACCCTCGGCTACAGCCTGCGTGTCATTACCCGAATGGAATGATAAGTTTGGCCGCTGGGTAAACAGGGGAGCCACAGGTATAGCCCTTATTGATGACAATGGTCCGAAACTGAAATTACGCTATGTATTTGATGTAAAGGATACCCACCGCGTAAAGGAAGGAAAGCATATCTACCTATGGCGTGTGGACAGAAAGCATGAGCCAAAGCTTAGAGACCACTTGCGTGAAACCTACAACATGACCACAAAGGATGGTTCATCTATTCCCAAGATGCTCATGTCCCTGGCAAAACAGTTGACAGGCGAAAACATCCGTCAGGCAATGTATGACCTTAATAAAAACAAGGGCAATTCCTATATCGCATCCATGGATGAGGTGGCTCTTTTGGAGCATTTTTCAAACCTTGTGGAGCAGAGCCTGTCATATGTCCTGATGCAGCGGTGCGGCTATCACCCCACGGAGCATATGGAAGACAACTGTTTCAGGGATATCAGGATGTTTGATGACATAAGCATCCTGCCTTATCTCGGGGAGGCAGTTCACAGCTTGGCGGAACCTGTGCTTATGGACATAGGCCGCACCGTCCACGAGATGAACCTTATCGAGCAGCATAAGGAGTGGGAGGCATCTCCCGTCAAGGGTCAGATGGAGTTTGACCTTGAAGATAAGCATATAGTTTTTGAAATGAAACAGGAGGATCATCATGAAAACCACGGATATGTTGAGATATCAGGAGATCGGGGATTATCAGTTCCCTCTTCTGATGATGGAGGAGAAAAAAGCAAAACAGCAGGCAGAGACAATGACAGCGGAGCAGATCCGGGAGCTGAAAAGAAAGGATCCGATAAAACACTCACTGTTTCTTCTGACCGGGAAGATGCCATAGGAGAAGCTGTAACCGCCACTATAATGCTGCCTCTCTTGCCATCCCCGGAGGAACAGCAGGAACTCATTGAAAAGTCCCATCCCAAGGACAAGGATGTGAGCAGACCAGAGACAAAGGCTAAGCAGCCAGTAAAAGAGACTCCGTCAAAGAGGCGTACCAAAAAGGAAACTGACAAGACAACACCGTTAAAGGAGCGGCTTGCAGTTAAGAAAATAGAGGCAGACATCATCAACTCAAAAAATGCAACACAGAAAACAAGCACCCGTGCGAAAGCCACGGAAAGATGAAAGGCAGGTAGATACCATGAAAAAGAATAATATCAAAAGACTGGCAGTACTGGCACTTGCAGCAGCAATGGCGGTTCCGACTTTAGGCATCACCGACACTGGAGGTATGACAACTGTACAGGCGGCTGCAAAGAAGCCCACGTTATCAAAGAAGAGTCTTACTCTAGCAGCAGGAAAGGCCAAGAAGCTAAAGGTTAAAAACGCTAAAAAGAAGGTCAAGTGGAAGTCCAGCAACAAAAAGGTTGCCACAGTCAGCAAAAAGGGCAAGGTGATCGCAAAAAGCCCCGGCAAAGCTGTGATATATGCCGGGATCGGCAAAAAGAAGCTTAAGTGCCCGGTAACCGTCACCTTCTCCGAGACGAAGGCAAAACAGAACATAGACATGACCTATGAACAGGGCGACAGATGTACGGTGGCATACTTCTATAATGGAAACACTTATGATGTCTCTGTCAGCGCTACCATGGCTTCCTACGACAGCGCAGGCAGCCCGCTTGATACCTCTTATGACACAAACTACTGCGTGGGAGCAGGGGAGACCGTGATCCTCGATTTTAACAATCCAAAGGTAGACCACGAATACTTCAGACCGGACAACTACAAGATCACCTATACCCTATCCGAGAGCTACCATAAGAGCTATGCAAAAAAGATATCCGAGACACACAGCTTTACGGATAAGGGCATCCTCACAGAGGTTACCAACAACTCCGACAAGCAGCTTTCCACCATAAGCATAAAGTGCCTCATGTATGATGCCTCCGGCAACCTGATCGATGTAGCCGAGCAGTACGCTCACTGCAACGACGCAGGAAGTACTGACTATGTGACCTTCTCATACCCTCTGGATGCCACCAACAGGCCAGCACAGCCGGCATCATGCACGGTGTATGTGGATAGTGCGTATTCGTATTGATTTTTACTTGTGTATCGAGGTCAAAATTTTTGACCTCGATACGGATGGGTACTCTTA
>JAILEN010000082.1 GCA_024687655.1 Lachnospiraceae bacterium
GTAAAGGCATTAAGGCTATGGCTGGACTTGCCGATATTCAATATGAATTATGATGACATTATGATATAAACATAATGAAATAATAATAAAATTACATGAAATAATGTAATGAAAAAATAATGTAAAAGCAATGTGGACACATTATGTTATGTAATGAAACCGAAGGAGGGCCAGTATTTATGGTAACTATAGCGATCGCAAACAATAAGGGAGGCGTGGGGAAAACGACCACGGCACTGTGCGTGGCGGACGCTCTTTCGCGCGCCGGAAAGAGAGTGCTGGTGGTTGACATGGACCCCCAGTGCAACACAACGACGACTGCCCATGGGGAGATCGAGGGCGTAAACACCATGTTCGATTATTTAAAAGAAGAGTGCTCTATAGAGGAAGCGCTGCAGAAGGCGGATGAGAACAGGCGCTTTGATCTTATCCCCAATGACCCCCTTCTTTCTGTAAGAGAGGCTGAGTTTGCTTCACAGGTCACAAAGCTTAAGCTGTTAAAGAGGGGGCTTAAAACGCTGGCAAAGCAGTATGATTATTGCCTCATTGATACTCCTCCCCAGTTCGGCTTTTATACTACCACATCTTTATTAAGCTGCGATGGGGTTGTAGTACCGATAGATGCAGAGAAGTTTGCGGTTGACGGCCTGGGGTCCCTGCTTAAATACATAGATGGCCTTAAGGTTGAGAACGAGGAACTTGAAGTTTACGGCGTTCTTGTTACAAAGGTAGATATGAGACATAGCGAGACCAAGGTGTTCTTAGAGAATATGCCCACATATGCTGAGCATTTCGGGTTTAAGATATTTGATTCAAAGATAAGGGTCTGCGCGGATCTTGCCAAAGCACAGTCGAGGCTTATCCCGGTTTACGATTATGACAGGCATTCCAAGGCGTCGTTTGATTATGATAATTTTGTAGATGAGTTACAGGAGGTGGTCTAATATGGCAAAGTCACAGTCAAGTTCCAACATGTTCGCTACATTTGCAGGAGAGTTAAAGAGCAATCTTGAAAACGACAAGACATCTGCTGAGGTAAAGGAGACCAAGAAGGAAGCTCCAAAGCCCAAGGCAGAGCCTAAAGAGACAAAAAAAGAGCCTCATAAAAAGGAGCCCCAAAAGAAGGCTCCCGAAAAAAAGAGCGAGCCGGCTAAGGCTGAGCCAGCAAAAAAGGCAGAAAAGCCCGCGGCACCCGCTCCGGAGCCGGTTGCTGCCACACCCTTTGGTGCTATCGACTTTACAGCAAAGGAGAAGAAGAGTGTAGCCCATACCTTTACGATCACTCCTACCCAAGAGGCGAAGATACAGGGCTACTTAAAGAAATATAACATCAAGCTCAATGATTTCATGGCAAAGATCTTAGACAGCCTTCCTGAGGCTTAAGCGCATGGTGCAAAGTCTAAAAAGGTTATCTGATAAGTGATATTGCCTTTATATTCATCGATTCCAAGGTGCCCGACGAAGTCTAAGACTGCGTCCTCGGGCACCTTTAATATGTCCTGAGCTTTAGTAAAGGACACAGCTTCTGTTCCGTACCCGTTTATCTTTATCATCTTCCCGGAATCACCCAAAAGCTTTCGGTATGCGCCATATTTGGGGGTAGGCCTAAAGTGGCTTATCTTAAAGGTGGGCATGGGGTTTCCTTCCCCGAAGGGTGCAAACCGTGCCATTTCCTTTATTGCCTCGCCTATCTTATCTGCTGGGATCTCAAGATCGTAGGAGAGTGCTTCATCTGTGATGATCGTTGAGGCTTTTTCCATATCGGAAGCCAGGGCCTTTGCGAGAGGTACGAAGTTCTCGGGCAGGATCGTCATACCGACAGCTCCGGTATGCCCGCCATATACTGTAAAAAGCCCGGCGTGCCTGTCAAAGGAGGCCTTTACATCATAATCACTATATCCCCTGGCGGAGCCCTTGTAATATTCCCTGCCGTCTATCGTGACATTGGTAAAGACCATGGCGTGGCGGCGGTATTCCTCAGCAAGCTTTCCTGCAGTTATCCCAATCACACCCTCATTAGCATCCTTTAGCATTATCATTATGGGGTTCCTAAGGACCTCTAAGCCCCTTCTTACGATGAAATAGTTTTCCTCTCGAAGCTCCATGACATCCCCTATGGTGCCGATGGCGGCAAGGCCGATGTATTTGTCCTTGATAATCTTATCGTTGCCAAACAGCTCGCAGATAAGCTTATAGGCGATGCCTGCGCCGCAGTACCCGTCAAATACGGCAGGCTCTTGATAGACTTAGGATCTATGATGATGTCTGCGAGCGGAAGTATTATCTTGCCATCTTCGACCACAGGCTCGTGGTGGTCTGTTACTATGACGGCAAGGCCCTAATCTTTGGCCTTTTTTATGGCATCGATACCGGCGATTCCGTTGTCACAGGTGAGGATCAGGCCGTCATCAATCTTTTCTATCATGTTAGAGTTTATGCCAAAGCCTTCGGGAAAGCGATATAGCGTCATAACGCGGACATCTGAAAAGCCGTATTCTATGAGTCCCATCTTAAGGATGGCGGTAGAGGTGGCTCCGTCAGTGTCATAATCGCCGATGATGGTTACCGGGCGGTCTTTGTATTATTTTAGCAGCACTACGGCGGATCTTATGCCGTCTATGGTGTAGCCGTTAGAGTTATACCTTCTGAACCAGTCATTTACATCCTCTAAGGAGCTTACTCCCATATTTTTCAGAAAATATTCCTCAAGATTGTTGCAACTGCCGGTTTTTATCCATCTTTTCATTTCAGCCTCCCTGTCACAGAAATCTTTTATTGGTTTCTCCGCTAAGGGGATGGGAGATTTTCCTTTTTCTTTGTCCCGGCATATGAAAAGTTTTCAAAAAAGCCGATTCTGCCTCCCATCCCCTATGTGTAAAGAGGGATCTAGGGCTGAAAATGCAATTTTTGAAAGTTGATATGCGATTCAACCAAACGGAAACTGTGTTATTACACAGAGGATGATGGATTATGGAAGAAATGTTTGAAAAAAATATGGGATATGCCAGAAAAGATCTTGAAAAACTAAAAAATGCACTCGATGAGATGGAGCATGCATTCAGGTAATGTGACAGATTGGCTGAAGACCACCATAAAGATGATGGCCAGATGAAAGCATATGAGACAAGGATTAAGGAGCTTGAAGCCGAAAATGAACGTCTTAAGGCCGATATGAAGCGGGCAGAAGAGGAGTGGACGAATAAAAGGACACAAAAAGATGCCAGGATAAAGGATCTTTATAACATCGCCTTTATAGACGCCAAATTTATGGTTGGGAATGACAATGCCTTTAGCATGAGGGCCTATGCGGATCAACCGGACTACAGGAGCATAGTCCTTGTAGATATCTGTAATATGACTCATATCAACCGGGAGTTTACTGAGCCTAGCGGGGATATAGCCATCTCAGAGACCGTAAGACTGCTTTGATAGATGCCATTGAAAAGCGGAATAAAAGCCTGCTTTCAGATAAAAGCGTGCCAGTGAGGGCTCAGGAAGAGTGTATAGGTTTTTGATCGGTTGCATTTATAAAGACACAATCTAGCATCGTTCCGCCGACAAAACAAAATTGCCCCGAATTGTCTTGCGAACAGAACGGATATATTATATAATTGTCTCATAATCAGAACGCGGAGGGCTATATGAATAGGGACTATTTAAAGCAGGTTATCATCGACCAAAAGGAAGTGTATCTTGAGAACTCGATCGTAAGGCGTGATCTCGTGTTGGAAGAAAACATAAATTACTGTTTTGTAGGGATAAGAAGAACGGGAAAATCCTACATGATGTACCAGCAGGTTAAAAATCTCCTGGAAGCGGGGACTTCGATCGAAGAGATCCTATATGTAAATTTTGAAGATGAACGCCTTTTGGAGGTGATGGCAGATGACCTCAACACCATACTGGAAATCGGCCTCGAAATGGCAGGAGAGGGTAAAAAGCCGTATGTATTCCTTGACGAGATCCAGAATGTGGATGGTTGGGAGAAATTTGTAAGACGCCTTGCTGACATGAAGTATAGAGTAAACATAACAGGAAGTAACAGTAAGATGTTAAGCCATGAGATAGCGTCCACACTTGGTGGCCGGTTTATGATCGTGTATGTGATGCCGTATTCTTTTGGGGAGTACCTGCATGCTCATGGTAAAAACAAGGATTATCTAAATGTGTTAAGCACATCAGAACGAGCCGGTGTGAACAAGATGTATGAGCAGTATGTTACCTATGGGGCTTTTCCGGAACTGGTAAATGTTAATAATAAACGCCAGTATTTGAGCAGTATCTACCAGACGATCTATATTGGCGATATCCTTACAAGAAACAATATCACCAATGATTTCGCTGTCAGGCTCATACTTAAAAAGATAGCCGAGTCTGTAATGAAGCCGATTTCCTTTAGCAGACTTACCAATATCTTAAAAAGCGCCGGAACCGGCATCGGGAAACAGACCGTGATAAATTATGTTGGCTATATGCTTGATGCATATCTTTTGTTTTCCATCCAAAACTATGCAGCAAAGCTGGTGGACAAGGAGACCTCGCCAAAGTATTACTTCATGGACACAGGCCTTTTGGGCCTTCTTGTTATGAATTCTGAAACCGCCCAGCTTGAAAATCTGGTTGCAATTGAGCTTGTTAGGCGCTATGGGATAGAAAATGTATACTATTTTGAACGGAATGTTGAAATAGATTTTTATATTCCCGAAGAAGAGCTCGCAATCCAAGTGAGTTACAGTATCCTTAGTGATGTAAGTACAAAGGAGAGAGAGCTGGGGGCCTTTGACAAGCTTCGAAACCATATGCCGGACACAAAATGTTTGCTGATCACCAACAGTGAAGAGACTGAGATAGAGTATAATGGAATAAATGTAACGGTCATGCCGGTTTGGAAGTGGTTATTACAAAGATGATAGCGTTTTAC
>JAILEN010000108.1 GCA_024687655.1 Lachnospiraceae bacterium
GTCTCCACCAGAAGACCGGAAGCAAAAATGTATATGAGCTCCACGGCAGCGTGCTCAGAAACTACTGCGAGCGTTGTGGCGAGTTCTATGACGGTGACTTCATCATGGATAAAAAGGCCGAGTGGGAGGCAGGCGGCAGCAAGATAGAGGAGGCTACTCCCATCTGTCCCAAGTGCGGAGGCAGGATAAAGCCTGACGTAGTGCTCTATGAGGAGGGCCTGGACAATATGGTGATAAGCGGTGCGGTGGAGCACATCTCCGAGGCCGACCTGCTCATCATCGGCGGCACCTCCCTGGTAGTGTATCCTGCGGCAGGACTGGTGGATTACTTCCACGGAGACAATCTGGTGCTCATCAACAAGTCTTCCACCACCAGAGATTCACGGGCGGATCTCATCATCGCCGACGCAATAGGCGAGGTTTTGGACGAGATACACGTTTAGCGTCGGTTTGCATTGAAAAAGCAGTCCGGCTTATGTTAAAATGAAGTCCGATTTTTAAACTATCAGGAGGGTTTTATGGATTTTGATCTTTTAGCCGCATTCGGCAATGTTTACGGTGATACGGAGGGTGTCAGGGAGTATTTCTCCCCCGGCCGTGTCAATCTCATCGGCGAGCACACAGACTACAACGGAGGCCATGTTTTTCCCTGCGCACTGACCATCGGTACTTACGGTATCGCCAGAAAGCGCAGTGACGACAAGATCCTTTTCTATTCCGCCAATATCAAGGATTCCAAGGTGGTTGAGGTCTCTCTTTCGGACCTCTCCTACAACAAGTCCTATAATTGGGCCAATTATCCCCTGGGTGTGGTATGGGCCTTTGACGAAAACCGGGGCAAAAAGCTGGACACTGGTTTTGAGATGGCTATCTGGGGCAACATCCCCAACGGTTCGGGGCTTTCATCCTCAGCTTCTCTTGAGGTTCTGACAGGCACCATCCTCTGCGACCTCTATGGCTTTGATGACCTGTCCATGACGGACCTGGCCCTCATCGGTCAGTACTCCGAAAATAATTTCAACGGCATGAACTGCGGCATCATGGATCAGTTCGCAGTTGCCATGGGCAAAAAGGACTGCGCCATCTTTTTGGATACCAGCGATCTGTCCTTTGAATATGCCAACATCAAGCTTCCGGACGCCAAGATCGTGATCACCAACAGCAAGGTAAAGCACAGTCTGGTTAATTCCGAGTACAACACCCGTCGTCAGGAGTGCTCCACCGCTCTGGAGCAGCTCAAAAGTGTATGTGATATCGAGACCCTCGGCGACCTGAATGAGGCTCAGTTCGAGGCACACAAGGATGCCATCACCGATGACAAGTGCCGCAACCGCGCCAAGCATGCCGTATATGAGAACCGCCGCACACTCAAGGCGGTGGATGCCCTCAAGGCCAACGATATTGCCACCTTCGGCAAGCTGATGAATGAGTCTCACGTGTCTCTCCGCGACGACTATGAGACCTCCTGTAAGGAATGCGACATCCTGGCTGAGGAGGCCTGGAAGATAGACGGAGTCATCGGATCCCGCATCACAGGCGGCGGCTTTGGCGGATGCACTGTCAGCATAGTAAAAAATGATGCCGTGGATACCTTCAGGGAGACCCTGGGCAGGATATACAAGGAGAAGACGGGTATCGATGCAGAGTTTTATGTAGTAGACATCGGAGACGGTGCACACAGGATCAAATAGGATCCTGGGATTTCCCGAAAAAGAGCAAATTTAAAGGCAGGTCCTTCGACCTGCCTGTTTTATTATTATTTGTCAGCATTCTGAGCTCTGACCCGTCCCAGATAGATGGATACGGGATCCCAACCGTGCATGGCGCACTTGGTAGAGCAGAATATGGGCTTGGTGATATCAAGCGTCAGCATACGATCATATTCCTGCTGGGATATATTGAATTTTCTGCCACATCCCTGACACAACAGGGTAAGTTCCTCTATAGCTGCCATGATCCACTCCTTTTTTCACTGACTGCGTTATGAGTATAACACATATGGATCGCATATTCAATGTAAAGCCTCAAATAGCTTACTTATTCTTGATATCTATATATCCTGTCACGATCTCGATGAGCTTGTCATAGCTCATGGACCCGGTATTCAGGCAGAAATCGTAGTTCCTGGAGTCATTCCAGTCACGACCGGTGTGATACTTGTAGTATCTGGCCCTGTAGTTGTCCACCTGCGCTATCTTCTTTTTGGCCTCCTCGGCAGTGCCTCCGTATACGTCGATGACACGGTCGATGCAGTCCTCAAAGGGAGCATAGAAGAAAAGCTTTATCACGTTTTCATAGTCCCTGAGCACATAATCGGCGCAGCGTCCTATGATGATGCAGCTTTCCGATTCTGCCAAGTCCCTTATGATCTTCGCCTGGTAATTAAAGATATTGTCCTCCGAGGTAAAATCGGAATCACCCGGATCCAGGATTCTGCCGTCGTTCTGCTTTTTCTTAAAGATCCCGAAAAGAGGCTTCTTTTTGATCATCTCATCGCTTTCACCGAAAAGAGCCTCGGAAATGCCGCTCTCCTCCGATGCTTTCTTGATCAGATCCTTGTCATAATAGGGTATGCCCAGCTTGTCTGAAAGCTTGATACCCAGCTGTCTGCCGCCGCTGCCGTAGCCGCGGGCGATTGTAATTACCGTATTTGCCATGATCACTCTCCAAGATATGCTTTTTTGATGTCTTCGTTGTCCAAAAGCTCTGATGCCTTGCCCTCCAGCACGATATTTCCGGTCTCCAGCACATAGGCACGATCCGCGATGGAAAGGGCTTTTTTAGCATTCTGCTCCACCAAAAGCACGGTGGTGCCGGTGGATGAAATATCCGTTATGATCTTAAAGATCTCATCAACCAAAATGGGGGACAGTCCCATGGAGGGCTCATCCATGCAGATAAGCCTGGGCTGTGACATCAGCGCCCGTCCCATGGCCAGCATCTGCTGCTCACCACCGGAGAGGGTTCCCGCCATCTGATTCTTTCTCTCTGCCAGCCTGGGGAAGCTGGTATAAACCTTTTCCAGGGACTTTTCTATCTGTGTCGTATCCTTCACCGTATATGCACCGAGCTTCAGATTCTCCAAAACGGAAAGCTGGGCGAAAACCCTGCGTCCCTCGGGCACATGGGCCATACCCATGCCTACGATCTTGTGACCCGGGATCTTGGTGATGTCCACTCCCTCGAAGAGCACCTCACCGCTCTTGGGTGACAGCATGCCTGTAATGGTCTGCAGTGTGGTGGTCTTGCCGGCACCGTTGGCACCGATGAGCGCAATGACCTCACCCTGATTGACCTCAAAGGATATGCCCTTTATGGCCTGGATGACACCGTAGTAGACCTCTATGTTTTTAACTTCCAACATTGCCATAGTTATTCACCTATATATGCCTTGATGACTTCGGGATTGTTCAGTACATCGGAGGTGGATCCCGCCGCCAGTACCTCGCCGAAGTTGAGCACCGTAAGCCTCTCGCAGATCCCCGATACCAGCTTCATATCATGCTCGATCAAAAGGATGGTCATGTCAAACTCATCCCTCAAAAACCTGATGGTCTGCATGAGCTCACCGGTCTCCTTGGGATTCATGCCTGCTGCCGGCTCATCCAAAAGCAAAAGCTTGGGCTCTGTGGCCAGGGCTCTGGCTATCTCCAGCTTTCTCTGCTTACCATAGGGCAGGTTGGCGGACAAAACCTCCGCCTCATCCTGCAGGTCAAAGACCTTGAGAAGCTCCATGGCTCTCTCATCCATTTCCCGCTCCACCTTTTTATACTTCGGGGTCCGAAATACTCCGTCGATGGTGGAATATTTATAGTGATTATGCAGGCCTATCTTCACATTGTCCAAAACCGTCTGCTCCTTGAAAAGCCTGATGTTCTGGAAGGTACGGGCGATACCCGTCTGATTGACCTCGATATTGCTCTTGCCGGTGATGTCCACCCCGTCTATCATGATGGATCCGTCGGAGGGCTTGTAAACTCCGGTGAGCATATTGAAAACCGTGGTCTTGCCGGCACCGTTGGGTCCGATGAGACCGTACAGCTCATTTTTTTCTATCTCTACGGAAAACTTGTCCACGGCCCGGAGTCCGCCAAAGGATATACCTATGTTTTTAACTGTAAGTAATGCCATGGCTATACCTCCCTTCCGCCTTTTTTGAACTTCGCCACTATCTGCTCACGGAAGAAGATGGCATCCGGTGCCCAGTTGAAAAGCATCATGGCTATGAGCACCACTGCGTAGATCAGCATACGATAATCCGACAGTCCTCTGAGGAGCTCCGGCAAGAGTGTCAGGATACATGCGGCGATGACCGATCCCCTGAAGTTGCCGATACCACCCAGCACCACAAATACCAGGATCATGATGGACATGTTATATCCGAAGTTTTTGGGCAGAGCCGTAAGTGTGGACAGGTTGTGTGCATAGAGCACACCTGCCGTGCCGGCTATGGCTGTGGAAACCGTAAAGCCCAAAAGCTTGTATTTTTTAACATTGATACCCACGGACTCGGCTGCGATCTGATTGTCCCTGATGGACATGATGGCGCGGCCGGTACGGGAATCTGTGAGATTGTATACCACGAAAAGTGCGATCAGAACCAGGATCACACCGATGGTGAAGTTACTGCTGTGGGGTGTCCCCGTGATGCCCTGGGCACCGTTTATATATGTAACTCCGCCGGGCTCCAGACCCAGCTCAGCCTGGCTGTTGATGGAAACATGCCAGCCCTGTGAGTCCTTTCCCACATAGAGTACGTTTATCACATTTTTAATGATCTCTCCAAAGGCCAGGGTAACTATGGCAAGATAGTCGCCGTTAAGCCTCAAAACGGGGATGGCGATCAAAAAGCCGAAGAGAGCTGCGCAGGCCGTACCTATAACGAGGGCCAGCAAAAATCTCACCGTATCGCTTTGGATCACATCTGCCGTGGTGACGGAGAAAAATGCGCCGGTAAAAGCACCTATACACATAAAGCCTGCATGTCCCAGGGAAAGCTCTCCCAGATATCCCACGCAGAGGTTCAGTCCAACGGCGCAGAGTGAATAGGTACACAGAGGAACCAAAAGTCCCTGTAAAAGTGATGACATATTGCCTGTGAGAAGTAAGATCTCAACTATGGCATATGCCGCTATAACGATAAGGAATGTAGTGATCTTGTTTTTTAACTTCTTGTTCTTCATAGCCGCCACCTACACTTTCTCAAATATAGGCTTGCCCAGGATACCCGTAGGCTTCACCAAAAGCACGATGATGAGCACCGCAAAAACGATGGCGTCGGAAAGCTGTGAAGAGATGTAGGCGCGACCGAGGATCTCGATCACTCCCAAAAGGATACCTCCCACCAGTGCTCCGGGGATGGATCCGATACCTCCGAATACCGCAGCCGTAAAGGCCTTGATACCTGGCATGGCACCCGTATAGGGTGTGAGTGTAGGATAGGCGGAGCAAAGCAGGATACCCGCTAATGCCGCAAGTCCGGAACCGATGGCAAAGGTAAGTGCTATGGTGCCATTTACATTGACACCCATGAGCTGGGCTGCATCCTTGTCCTCGGATACTGCCAGCATGGCCTGACCGGCCTTTGTCTTTTTGATAAATATCATCAGCACTGCCATGATGACCAGACAAAGTACTATGGTCACCAGTGTGATGCCCGTGATGGTGAGCTCTCCACCCGCCAGCTTAACCGGAGGGATATCGAGCATGGAAACATAGGAAATGGGGTTGGCCCCGAATACCAGAAGGGCGATGTTCTGTAAGAGATAACTGACGCCGATGGCCGTAATAAGAACCGCAAGGGGAGAAGCCGCTTTTCTCAGAGGCTTGTATGCCACCCGCTCAATGATCATTCCCAGGGCAGTACACACTATGATGGATATCACCACCGAGGGCACAGGCCCCAGTCCCATCTGTGAAAAGGTCACAAATGAAATGTAGCTTCCGATCATGATGACATCTCCATGAGCGAAATTAAGCATCTTTGCTATTCCGTACACCATGGTATATCCCAGGGCGATGATAGCATAGACGCTGCCAAGACTTATCCCGTTTATCAGATACATTATAAAGCTCATCTGGACTCCTTTAAGATCCTTCGCTACGCTCAGGATGACATGCACGAAAGCATATGTGTCACTCCGGAAAGCGCAGCCCCATGTCATTCTGAGGAGCGTAGCGACGAAGAATCCTTTTTTCTAATTAGTCGATTGATACATAAACACCGTTCTGGATAACAACACCCTTGGGGTCCTTATTAACCTCACCGGTTGCTTCCCACTTCATGCCGCTTCCTGTAAGACCGTCATAGGAAATGGAGGGCATAGCACCCTTAAGGGCTGTACCGATCTCCTCAACGCTCATGTCGGGAGTAACATTGGCAGACTCGATAGCTGCCTTGATGATGTAGATGGCATCATAAGCGTCAGCTGCGAACTGGTTGGGTGTCTCACCGTACTTCTCGTTGTACTTTGCAACGAAAGCCTGTGTCTTCTCATCAGATGCATCAGCTGCGAAGGGTGTAAGAAGCATTACGCCCTCAGCAAGAGATGTGTCGAAGTTCTCAAGTGTAAGGATACCGTCCATACCGTCAACGCCGAAGAAAGCGGGAGCGAAGCCCATATCCTTGGCCTGCTTCAATACGATGGCAGCCTGCTGATAGTAGAAGGGAAGGAACATCAGGTCAGCGCCTGCATCCTTGGCATCCTGAAGCTGTACGGAAAAGTCTGTGTTGGAATCAGCTGTGAATGCGGACTCGGAAACGATCTCAAGACCGAGAGAAGCAGCCTCTTCCTTAAACTTTGCATAAATACCTGATGAGTAAACATCAGAGCTGTCATATATGATACCGATCTTGCTGCCCAGACCCTTGTCGGAAATATACTTGGCTGAAGCTGATCCCTGGTTGGGGTCTGTAAAGCAAACCTGGAATACGTTGTCGTTCTTGATAACGTCTGTGGAAGATGCAGAAGGTGTGATCTCAAACATACCGTCTGCTGCAGTCTTGTCTGCTACTGCGATACAAGGTGTGGTAGTAACAGTTCCTGCAAGGATCTGCATACCCCAGTCCTTCAGTGAGTTGTATGCATTAACGGACTTCTCTGCATCATGCTCGTCATCCTCGAACTGCAGTGATACCTGATATCCGTTGATGCCGCCTGCCTCGTTGATCTCATCAACTGCGATCTGCTCAGCGTTACGAACTGCGGAACCGTAGATAGCTGCCGCACCGGTTACAGGGCCGATACCGCCGATCCTGAAGGTGTCGCTGTCAGCGCTGGCTTTTCCGCCGCCGTTACCACCGCAGCCTGACAAAAGGCCACATACCATTGCTGCTGCAAGTACAGCACTTATAACTCTCTTTTTTATGATAACCTCCTTACTTGTCACAAGCTTAAGTAAGCTAGCTTGTATTAAAAAACGAGACAATAGCATCCAGTTTTCGAACGCCATTGTCCGCAATTCTTTAGCATTTTACCACTTTAAAGCGTGTGTATCAAGAATAAATTGTATAATAATTCGAGTCATATCGGCTTGTTTTTGTGCAATTCGTATCAATACCCGTAGATATCATAGATCTCGTCTGTGTAAACACCCTGTTCTTTATATATGATAAGAGGCTTTTCCACCGTAAGCCTGGGCCTGCCTCCCCGGACACCCTCGATGAGTACCATGTTGGGTTCCTTGTCCACAAAGGGATATACCAGCTGCATCCTCTTGGGCTCTATGCCATGCTCCCTCATGGATACAAATATCTCCGCCAGTCTGAAGGGACGATGTACAAAAAAGCATCTGCCTCCGGTCACAAGTACCGCAGCGGTCTCCCGCACCAGATCCTCCAGGGTCATGGCCACCTCGTGACGGGCCACCACCATGGGATCCGTGTCATTTTTCAGCCCGTGTCCCTCTATCATATAGGGCGGATTGCTGGTCACCGCCTCAAAGCATCCCCGGCCCAAAAGCTCGGATGCATGGCACATATCTCCGGTCACTATATCGATCCTGTCCGAAAGCCCGTTGTACTCCACGCTGCGGCGGGCCATATCGGCACTTTCCTCCAAAAGCTCCAGACCCGTGATGTGCGAAGCCTCGGTTTTCGCCTCGAGCAAAATGAGGATGATCCCGGTGCCCGTACCCATATCCAGCACCCGGTCCCCGGGACGTATACGGGCAAAACCGCTTAAGAGCACCGCATCCATACCGAAACAAAACCTGTCCGGATCCTGGATTATCCCATATCCGTTTCGCTGCAGATCATCCACTCTTTCGCCGGGATGGACCAGCTTTTCTCTGTCCTCCAAGACCTAACCCTTTTTCTGCGTGCGGCGGTGCTTGCTGTAATAGGGTCGCTGCTTTTTGCTGCTGTCAGCAGGCTTTTCCTCGTGAGCCGCATCGCCCCGATCCCACTTTTTATCCTTGTTGTCCTTGCCGCGGTTGCGGTTTTTATTCCTGTTATACCGGTTTTTATTTTTATCCTTGCCGCCCTTTTCCTCAGGCTGCTGATCCTCGCCCTCATTGTTCTGGCGATCCTTGCGGTTGCGCCTGAAATCAGTACGTCTGTCCTTATGCTTATCCCGTCCCTCAGGCTTTTTCTCCACGGGCTCTTCCTCAGCCTTTTTCTCGGGCATGCTCTCCTGATTGAAGAAAAACTCAGCTGCGTCCTCCTCTTCATTGGTCACGACAGGTCCCTCGTAGCCATCCTCGGAGGCCTTGGGTCCCTGGCCCCTGAAGCCCAGTTCGTCCACGTGATATTCCCGGATCTCCTTTTCGTCATTCTCCTCAAACAAAACCTTTACCGTCTGCTTGAGGACATTGGTATCTATGACCTGTCCCTCGTCACCGGTCATGGTGGTAACGCGCTCGTTCTTCCTGGGAAGCTGCTTGTTGAGGTACTCGTAGGTATCCTCCTCATTCTTCAGGCAGCACATGAGTCTGCCGCAAACTCCCGATATCTTGGTGGGGTTCAGTGACAGGCTCTGCTCCTTGGCCATCTTGATGGAAACCGGCGCAAAATCCGAAAGATATGATCTGCAGCACAGCTCCCTGCCGCAGATGCCCACGCCGCCAAGGATCTTGGTCTCGTCACGGACTCCTATCTGTCGCAGCTCAATACGTGTATGGAAGGTGGAAGCCAGATCCTTGACCAGCTCTCTGAAATCCACACGATTATCAGCGGTGAAATAAAACAGCAGCTTGTTCCTGTCGAAGGAATACTCAGTCTGCACCAGCTTCATCTCCAGCTCATGCTTTGCAATCTTTTCTCTGCAGATCTTAAAGGCTTCCTTTTCCTTATCGATATTCTCGGAAAGCCTGGTAAGATCCTCCTCGGTGGCCCGTCTCTGGATGCCCTTGAGGGGCTGCTTTACCTTTTCGTCCGACACCTCTATCACCGGAATGGACACGGTGCCTATCTCTACTCCGTAGACTGTCTCTACGATAACCTTTTCCCCGACGAAATACTCCTCCCCGGCGGGGTCAAAATAATAACTACGTCCCGCATTGCGGAAACGTATACCTACAACCTTTGTCATAAAATCTCCTTACTGTCCGGCGGCTGCGATGCGGTGCATCAACAGTGAAAGTGCCAGATCAGATGATATATTTGCATGCAAAAGATCCTTTGTATGCTCTATCTTATCTATAAATGCGCTCAGCTGCTCATAGGTGTACAGCCCGCTCTCCCTCATGATCTCACGGAGTCTGTCAGTAAAATAGAGCCTGTTCGGATCCGCAATCGCCTTATATAATAACACATCTCGGTACCAAAGTAACATCAAATCCTAATATTCTTTCAGATCAAAGCCCTCCTCGGCCGCAGCCTTTTTGATCTGATCCGCCTTTTGAGCGATCTCCCAGGCCTTCATGCTGTCTACGTGACTTACCAGGGAAAACACATTATCCAGCATGGACTGGAACCTGTCGCTTCCCGCCAGGGAAAGGGCCTTGCCGATATTGCCCTGGGCAAACTGCAGTATGGATTCGGTGACGTACTCGGGAAGCTCGTACTCCCGTATCAACATGGCACGTATCTTTTCGTCCTCATTTACCACCGGCTTTAAGTCCAGCTGGATGCAGCGCGACCTGATGGTGGGCAAAAGCCTCTGGGCGTTTTCCGTCAAAAGCAGAAGCCTCACATACTCGGGAGGCTCCTCAATAGTCTTTAAAATGGCATTTTGACAGGAGGGATTCAACAGATCCGCGTCCGGGATGATATATACCTTGATCTCTCTGGAATAGGGCCTGATATACACATCCGACACCAGCTGCTGCCGGATGTCGTCGATACCGATGTTCTTTTTCTCCGGCTCGGGCTGTATATATATCACATCCGGATGATTGCGGCGGCTTACCTTGCCGCACTCCGGACACTCCTCGCAGGCATCTACACCATGCTTCTCGCAAAAAAGCGTCTGGACAAAAGCCTGGGCCATCATCCTTTTTCCCATGCCCTTCTCACCGTTGATGATGTAGGCGTGGGAGACCTTGCCGCCGGATATAGCCTTCTGTAAATGCTCCTTTATTTCGTTTTGTCCGATAATATCACAAAATCTCATGTGGAAATATCCAATAACAGTCCCCGGATCTCGTCTACACGACCCAGGATATCCATATGGTCCTTCTCGTCGGCAACCAGTGCGGTAGCCAGATCATCCAGGTTTTTATCTACCAGCTTGACCATACCGTATACACGATGGCGGCCTCTGCGGTCCAGGAAGTTTTCTCTGGAAAACTTGTGGGACCTGTTCACCACTTCATTGACAAACTCCTTGACCAGGGAGCGGTACTTTTTCATATCCCTGATGTCCATATGCTCAGCCAGCCGCTTGCCCTGCTTTTCGATATCGGTCATGAGACCGGAGAGCTTTTCCGCCAGCTCGGCATCCTCTACCTTGCTTGCCAGAGTAAACTTGAAGCTGTCATCCGTCTCCTGAACCCGCTGGGTCTCCGTAGTCTGTGTTATGGGAGTTGTCTCGTTGATCCTTAACTGATCCATACACTATTCCTCTTGCTTTTTATGGATTAGAGCGGCTACGTTGTTCACCGTATCATAGATGGTGACATTTTCAAAAACATCCCTGATCCCCGCGGCCTGAAGCTTCTCCTGGGAAAAGTCCGCCGCATCCGCCAGAAAACGCCTGCACATCTCCTCGTATTTGGGCTGCGCCTGCATGCGTTCCCGGCTTAAGGCCCGCTCCAATCTGATACCGTCGTCTACCTCTATATATATCGGCACGACGGCGTCACTTGTATAGTAATCCGCCAGCTTCATATAGCTTTCCAGGGTACCTATGACCAGATAATCGTTGTGCATCAGATCGATGCTTCCATCATCCACCGTAAAATAGTCCCAGGGTCCGTGTATGGTATTGTAGGTGCGTTTTTCTATGATAAGGCCCCGGTCCTCAAAAAGCGCCTCCTGATCCACATCCACAAAGTGATATTCCACCCCGTCCCTCTCGTCCTCGCGGATGGGCCGGGTGGTATAGGGTACTATGCGATTAAGCCCCAGGCTCTTTTCCTCCAAAAGCCTCTTATATATAGTGTCCTTGCCGGAGGAGCTTTTTCCCATTATGCAAAAAATCTTACCCATTGCAAATACCTTTTGTTATCTCAGCTTCAGTATCCCCAGGGAACCCAAAAACAAAAATATCAGCATCGCCGGTGCAATGTACCTTATCATCACATAGTACAGATGCTTGCGCTTGAACTTCTCGCCGTTTTTGGTGACCTCATCCCAGATGACATCGGGCTTGATCACCCAGCCCACCAGGATACATACACCGATAGCCACTACGGGCATGAGTATGTTGTTGCTGATGTAGTCCATTATATCCAGTATCTGTCCCACGCTGCCGTTGGGAAGCTTTACTTCAAAGTATAAAACATTATATCCCAGACAAACCAAAACGCCAAGTGCCAGAGCCAGCACGCCCTCCACCATGGAGGCCTTTTTCCTGCTCCAGTGCATCCTGTCCATCATGCCGGAAACAATGGCCTCCAGTATGGACATGGAGCTGGTCAGAGCCGCCAGGATCACCATCAAAAAGAAGATGGTCCCCAGTATCCTGCCTGAGACACCCATGGATGCAAACACCTTGGGCAGAGTGATGAACATAAGTCCCGGACCTCCGGAGCTCATACCCTCCTTGCCCATAAATACCACAACAGCGGGGATTATCATCACCCCTGCCAGAAGGGCAACCAGCGTATCAAAGAACTCGATCTGGTTCACCGATTTCATAAGATCGGCATCGTCCTCAACATAGGAGCCGTAAGCCACCATGATACCCATGGCCACGCTGATGGAGTAAAACAGCTGCCCCATGGCATCCATCACTATCGCTATGAACTCCTTTATGGTCATACCCGAAAAATCAGGGATAAGATATATCTTCAGTCCGTACCAGCCGGTATGGGTAACCCCGTTTGGATCCGTCCCGCTGATATGAAGGGTGTATACGGATATCCCGATGACCATTACGATGAGCACGGGCATCAAAAGCTTCGACAGCTTCTCTATACCGGACTCCACGCCGTTATAGATGATAAAGACCGTAGCACCCAAAAAGATCACGGTAAATACAATGGGTGAATACTGCGCGGTGATAAAGCCCGAAAAAAAGCCATCCTCTGCTGCCTCAGCGGATCCACCCGTCACAAAGGTGACAAAATACTTGAGCACCCATCCGCCTATGACGCAGTAATAGGGCAGGATGACAAAGGGAACAAAGCTCTCCAATATGCCGACCCATCTCCACTTGCGGCTTAATTGTCCGTAGGCCGTCCACTGGCTCTGCTTGGTCTTTCGTCCGATGGCCACCTGGGTCACCAAAAGTGTAAATCCAAAGGTCAGTGCCAGGATGATATACACCAGAATAAATACGCCGCCGCCGTCCTTTGCGGCAAGATAGGGGAAACGCCAGATATTACCCAGTCCCACGGCACTTCCCGCCGCAGCCATGACGAATCCCAATGAACTTGAAAAGGAACTTCTTTTTTCTTGCATTTTAGTCTCCAACTCACGTTTTATTATAGTCAGCCTGCAATATACTAAAATATACTGCTTCTTTTGTCAAATCTACTTCTTACAGGATCTTATGTATTCCGTGACCTCTTTGTATTTTTCCATGGTCTTTTCATGGTTTTCATCTATGAAAATGGCATCCTCGGACTTGGCAGCCAGCTCCAGAGCCAGGGTCTGCTCATACAGATCATGTATACCCATGGTCTTTGAAGTGCTCTTTACGGCGTGGATCAAAACCTGGTATTCTTTCCAGTCTTTATTTTTATAGTTTTCCTCCAGACCTTCACGCTTTTCGTCATATTCGTCCGTATAGTCATCCAGGATCTCAAAATACATCTGGGGATCCTCGGCACAGTATCTTATGCCTGCTGCCGTATCAATACCGAATGACTCCAATTTTTTCAGATCATAAGCTCCATCTGTGGAAACCTCCTGTCCGGGAGTAAACTCCAATACAGACTCCCCTTCAGCCGGTACGACGTCCGCCTTTGCCTCATCCCCGGCATCCTTTTGCTCCTCAGGCTCCTCATAGGCTCTCTCGGGCAGATAGGTGGAGAGCTTGTCCTGCAGATCATCCAGGTCGATGGGCTTGGAGAGATAATCGTCAAAACCGCGTTCCAGATACTCCTCTTTGGCACCCACCACTGCATTGGCGGTAAGCACGATCATGGTGGTCTTTACGGGGATAAGGGATCTCTTCCGAAGCTCATCCAGGGTCTCTATACCATCCATCTTCGGCATCATATGATCCAAAAATACAATGTCGTAAACCTCATTTTCCATCAGGTTAAGGGTCTCAAAGCCTGATGAGCAGAGGGTGGGTTTTATGCCGCAGAGTCTCAGCAGGCTCCTGGCCACCTTCAGGTTCATATCGTTATCATCCACCACCAGTACTCTGGCGCTAGGCGCATATATGGTCTTTTTAACATCCCTTTCCTTTGAAACAGCCGCCAACTGCTTCTCATAATCACCTATGGGAGTGGGATCTGCCACATCCTGGATCAGGTCAAAGGAGAAGGTGGAGCCTCTGCCGTAGACACTTTCCACGTTCAAAACGGAACCCATCATCTCCAAAAGCTTGGTAACGATGGACATACCCAGTCCCGTACCCTCGATGTTGCGGTTCCTGGTGGTATCCAGTCTCTCAAAGGACTCAAACATCTTGTCGATCTCGTCCTCACGGATACCTATACCCGTATCGGAAACTGCCACCGAGATCAGCACCTTGCCGTAGGATGTAACCTTTCCGCATTTGATGGAGAGCCTGATCTCGCCCTGATCTGTATACTTTACCGCATTGGTCAAAAGGTTCATGATGATCTGTGACACTCTCACATCATCACCGAAGAGGACTGAGGGCAGCTTTTCATCCACATCCACAAAGAAGCGAAGCTCCTTTTGACGGACACGCTCCGTTATGGATATCACCAGGTCGTTGACCATGGATGCCAGCTCGTACCTCACCGGGGTGAGCTCCATCTTGCCGTCCTCGATCTTGGAGAAGTCCAGTATGGAATTGATAAGGGTAAGCAGGGTGTTGCCCGCGGACTTGATATTGTCCGCATACTCCAATATGTTGTCGTCGGCTGTCTCCCTGAGGATCATCTCGTTCATTCCCAGTACAGCATTGATGGGAGTCCTGATCTCATGGGACATCTGTGCCAAAAAGGCACTTTTCGCCTCACCTGCTGCTATGGCCGCATCCGCAGCCTCCTGGATCTTGTGCTTGGCCTCATTCTGCCATCTGATGAGATTGGTCAAAAGCCTGTATATCACCACCAGACAGAAGATAAAGATGGCTATGCATGAAAATGCGTACAGGATCACGACACCGTAGATCATCCAGAAATCCCTGACCACGAAAATCCTAAAGCCCGTGGTCTCATCCCTGGTGGCGATGAGTATCTTGTTCACATTGTCATAATCCCTGAACAAAAGGGTGGTGCTCCCGTCGGTCCTGATGGTACCGTAAGGGAGATTCGAGATATTTTCCGTGTTGTCATAGGACATCTGATAGCTGCCAAAGGGATGGTTGATGATGTCTCCCGCTGCATCCGCCAGAAAGGCGTAGCCCTCATCATTGTAGCTGTTGCCCAGGATGTCCGTCAGCTTGTCCATGTAGAAATCTATACCGAAATTACCCAGAAACTCGCCGGTCCTTGCATCCCTGACGGTCTCCGCCAGGGTCACACAGTAGAGTCCGGTCTGCTCATCATAGTATGGATCGGATATGATCCAGCCCTCCTCGGAGTTCATCAGATCCTTGTACCACTGACGCTCCTCCACCTTCCAGTCATCCTCGGGCAGCCATCCGTTGTTCATGTACACGGTGGGCTCCAGCTTGGGATTGGCCAGGTAGGTCACCGATATCTCCGGGTACTGTTTGGTGATGCTGTCCAGATACCTGATGGTGCCGTCGTAGTCCTTCAGCATCTCGGGGTTGGTGGAAATGACGCTGCAAAACATATCCAAAATGCTCTTTTGGGATGTGACCCACTGGGAAAGCTGATAATCGTATTCCTGCACATCCTGCTTCATCCTGGCATTGCCCCACTTGAAGGTGGTGGCAATATTCACATAGAGGCTGATGCCCATGGAGACCACCAGCATCAAAAGGATGAGATTTCTAAACCTCACATCCATCTCGTGCTTGCCCAAAAGCTGGGGTTTCTTTTGCTTTTCTGCGGCCCCAGCCGCCTGAGAATGCCTGGAAAAGAGCAGTACCACCAGAAAGCCCACCAGCAAAATAGCCGCTGCGCCTATGGTGGAGAATATCTGAATGTAATATGTACGATACATCTCCCACTCGCTGAGGTACACCAAGATATACCAACCCATACCCGCCTTGGTGGCAAAAAGAGTATCATAGAGCCTGTCGGATTTTATCCTGGCATTTACCACCTCTCCGGCCGTGGAGCTTTTGACAAGAGAAAAGATCCCGGCATAGTCGGGAATGGAAGTATTGAGATCCTTTCCAATAAGGGAATCATCATAGCAGCCCGCGATTATACCGTCATCCGTAACGATGACCGCATTTTTAAGTCCGTTATAGGACAGCTCCTTGATATGGCGCTGCATGTTTTCGGTGGTATAGTCCACACCCAAAACCGTTACCTTGTCCGGAAAGAGAACGGATACGGTGTAGCAGATGTCACCGGTGGCCGCATCCACATATGGCTCAGTGATATAGGGCTTACCGTTGTTTTTCAGGGCTCCCGTATACCAGCTTCGCTCGGTAGCCACATAATCCGGCGTCTTTTCAAGGTCCGGGATTATATCCCAGCCGTTTCCTGCCACATATACATTGTAGGCACCGATCTCTTCCCTGATGAGGTTACTTTTTTCATCATAGATAAAGTCCGCCAGCTCCTGACTGTCGGGGTCAAATGTCTGTGCCTCCATGGCCAGCTCCATGGTCACCGCCTCCGCATCTCCCAGAGTGGTCTCCAGTTTTCCGCTCATCGTGGACAGCTGATAGGAACCTATCTCCATGGTCTGTTTGCGCATGGTATTTAAAACCACCAGGGCGTTTATAACGGTAATGGCCATCATCACACCGGCCATCAGGGCTGCCGCACCTAGCTTGGCATTTTTCTTTCCTAATCTAGTCAAAATGTACTCCTTCCCTGATCAAAGTGATAAAATCCTCCTTGGGTATGGGCTTTGAAAAATAATAGCCCTGGAGATAATCTGCATTACACTTCCTGGCCAGCTCAAGATGCTCTTCCTTTTCCACACCCTCGATGAGCACGTCATATCCCATGTCATGGATCATATGGATGGTGTTTTGCAAAATGGCCCGTCCGTGATCCTCACACTCGGCGGCCCAGAGAATGGCCTTGTCCATCTTGATCACGTTAAATGAAAGGGAGAAAACCGCCTCCATATTGGAATATCCCGTTCCGTAATCATCCAGAGAGAGGGTAAAGCCCCTGGATTTCAGCTTTCGCACCACATTGGACAGGCTGTGGTAGTCTCTGGAACCCACGGTTTCTGTGATCTCGAAATTCAGCATCTTGTGATCCACCATATAGCTGTCCACCAGATCCACCAGATCCTCAAAGAAGTGAGGCTTCAAAAACTGGATCACCGAAAGGTTAACGTTGACATTTTTAAGGCCCAGGGCAGTGGGCACTCCGCTTTTAATAAACTCACATACCTCGCGGAGCACGAATTCGTCTATCCTGCCCACCATGCCGATCTGCTCGGCCATGGGAATGAACTCGTCGGGAGAGATATATCCCAGCTTGCCCTCCTCCATACGCACCAGAGCCTCGGCTCCGAATATGGACAGATCCGATGTCTTTACAATGGGTTGATAGTATACTTCAAAGGCATCCTTGGCCACGCTGTCGCTGATGGTCCTCTCCACCTGTGACCGCCACATGAGCCAGGAGATGTCCACCTCTTTTTTGTTCATATTGGCGGGTATCAGACAATCCGCTATGTAAAACACGTCATCCATGGTGGACAGATCCTTGGGGATCCAGGTCCGAAGCACCACTGCGTCTATGAAAAACGAGGTCTTGTCCGTATGCCACCCCTCCTCGAAGCGTTCCCTGATCTCCTTTTGCAGGGCATCCAGCGCCTCCGCCTCAAAACCATTTGCACTGATAACAAAGGTCTGGGGGTTGGGATGATATATGCGATACCTTTTTACCAGGGTCTTAAGGTAATCCGTGGTGACTCTGGAGATATCATCATCGTTGGCAGAGCCCGTCACCCGGCTTATCAGCTCGGTATTTATCATCTTGATAAAAATGAGGGGTACCTTTTCCTTCATTGTGAGGTAGTTATGGATATCCATCTGCATGGCTCTGCGATTGTATATCCCCGTGTCCCCGTCTATCCTGTCATCCTCGCTTTCCACAGCTATCATGGCACCCATAAGTGCAAGTGCCTCGGCGAAAAGCTCAGTTTTGATCTCTATGTTGACGAGCTGGATCATAACCCCGGCCAGGGATATCAAAAAGAAATATATCAGGGCGATCCTGCGCCTGACGGTAATGGCGTTCCAGCCTAAAAGCAGCCGGCCCATGGCCATGAAAAAGTACAGCGCAGCGGCTCCGTATATCAGATACTCCGCCCAGTTCCTGTGAAAGGTAAGATAGGAGTCATAATAGTACACACAGTGGAGTATGGGATTTAAAAGTACCAGAAACTCCGTAACAAACAAAGGGATACCACACAGCATGTTGCGGGCCACAGACCTCTTCCTGATCTCTCCGGTAACACTTATCACATAGTAGTACAGTAAGGGACACAGTGCGGTATGAAAAAGGAAGTATATAAACTGACCGGTATCCAGTATCTCATAGGCACGATCCGAATCGTAGGCAAAGGGCTCCGCTATGGCACAGATCGTACAGGTTATGGAGTTGATGGTCACGACAGCAAGCATTGACAGAAAAAACTTGTTCTGCAGCCTGTCTATACGCTTTTGCAGAAGCGTAAACATAATTGTCGTGATGGCAATGGTAAGTGCCACCGCGAAAAATGCTATATGAAATTTATTTGTAACCGCCAGACTCATATCCATAGGACATATTTCCTCTCTAACACTTACTGTACATCTTTTTTATACTTGATCTCCACCGATGACAAAAATGCCTTCAGCAGAGGCAGAAGCTTTTCTTTTAAGATCTCCTTGTACACCGTAAACTCCAGCTGGGTAACGCCGGTCCAGTCTCTTTCCGTCTCCACCGAAAACTTCATCATGCCGTCAAATTCCTTCATGGCATCTGTCATGGCCTTGTAGGCAGCATCGGCGTTTTCCCTGGCCCGAAGGGTTGCCTCAGTCTGTGTCATTCCTTCTTTTTGCTCTACTTTAGGCTCTGCGGTAAAGGTGCCCGGCATCATGAAAATCGTGGTATCAAAGGGCCAACCATCCTCTTGGGTGACAAGATAAAACGCATATGTGTACTTGGAGATATCATATGTAGTCCCGCCACATTTTACAGGCAGCTGCAGCTCACCCTTTTGGACGGCTTCATCCAGCTGCTGCCAGTTCTTATCCTTTTGCCTTCCCTCTTTTTCATTTCCGAAAACAATACCGTTATTGATACGCAGCTTCGCCATTTTTGCCTGGAGAGCAAAATAATCCCCGGAGGCCTCCTGCAGGTTGTCTTCCAGCTCCTTGTCGGCCATGGCAAGGGCCTCATCCAAAAGCTTTAATTTTTTCTGGTCCTCCTCGGTAAAGTAAGGATTCTTAATAATGCCGTATTTTTCAATCTCTTCGTCACGCCAATAAGCTCTGACGATATCTACCGCCTCGGTCTGGAGCAGATAAGCCTGATTGGCGCGCTCCAAAGCGGTCTGGGATAAAATGATGCTGTCCTGATACTCACCCATCTTAGCCAGAACCTCTTTGGGTACGGGGGTCCCGTTAAACTCCCCGGTCCTTAAAATATCTTCATCCCAGTCATTGACCTTCTGAATCTCCTCCTCGCCAAAGCCGATACCATCCCCCACACGGGTGAGGATATGGGAACGGATGCTTTCGTGATCCAGATCCTTCACTTTTTTGTCAGCTTCCTGTTTATAATAAGCCAGCATAGTCCTGCTCAAGGACCTGCTGAAATCTATACGATAGTTTTCCTCATCCCGGCCCTTTGCAAATGTCTTGAGCTTCTTGCACAGGTCATTGTATTTCTGCATAACGTCCTCATGCTCCTGCTTTTGGACCACGGCCAGTTCTTCCCTGAAAAGCATCTCCGCTGATACTCCCCTTTTGAACCTGCCCGGGGCCTTTCTTTCGATAAGCGCATCGATATAGGCCAGCTTCTCCTGTGAGGGAGCCTCCTTTGCGGCCTCATCAGCCCGCATTTCCTTAAGCTTTTCCTCTGACAGATTGGCCAGATCCTTAGATGCCAGAGACACATAGTAGGGTGACTGCATCATCTTCAGGCGGCTGTCATAATCCTTTTTGATCTCATCTATGACGTTGATTTTGGCTATTAGGGCCTCACGGTTTTCAAGCTTGTACCTCTTGTCCGCCAGCACACGATCCAGCATCATACGTCCATGATCCATGGCGCGCAAAAGGGGATAATTATCCCAAAGCTTTTGTACGAACTCCTCATCGGACTGATAGTCAAACATGGATATATCGATCTCGTCTATGAGTCTGAGATATTTCTCATAGGTAGCGGTACTGTCGGCTGTATTGGCTGTGGAGAAGTCACTGTACAGATTTTCGATCTGCTTTTGCTTGTCCATCCTTACCATATCCATGATCGTCTCGTTGGAAAAATCCCTGTAATACGGACTCTTTTTAAGCTTGCCTGCCAGCTTTTCATCAACGCCCTGCTTGAGATATATCATCATGGGCAGCATGTCCTTGACCACCTCCGTCATCTGCCCGGAGGTCTCCTTCAGCGCCTTTTTGTCCTTTGTCAGAAACTCCCTGTCCCAATCTGCGATGCCTGTGGCTGTATCCACAAAAAGGTCCTCCCTGTCGTCTTCATACTGCTGGATGGTCCTTATTATGGTCTCCTGCATCTGGGCCTTTTTGGCGAACTTCTTGCGACGCTTGTATTTCTGGGATGTGGAAAGGGTCTTGTTATTATACATCTCGCCGTAGGCAGCCCCGATCTGGGCATTCTGCTCCTCCTTGGTGGAAAGAGCCTGATTAAGCCATGAGGATTTCAGGGCGTTGGCCTCTAAGATGCTGCGCCGGGTCAGTGTGGCTTCTCCCTCCTTATTGTATACCTGATGGATAAGCCCCGTAATGACCTCGCTGCGGGAAATGGTTTTTGTTTTTTGTTCTTCTTCATAAAGAGGCTGGTTTACCTCTTTTTTCTTTGTCTCTTCACCCAAAACCTGGGTCAGATTTCTATCGTATGACATTTCACATCCCCCTTATAATGCAAGCACTGCGCTGTACATGGCGCCTTCCGACTTCAGGTCCTCTGGCTTTTTCGCCAGCTTTTTTACAAAGTCCCTTATCTTTTCGTCCATGGACACGAACTGCAGCCGGCCTGTGGTGATACCCTCATCCTCTGCGACACTTTTCAGTCCTGCCACAATGGTCATCAGGTCCCTGGGATCATTTTGAAAACTGCCCAGGAAGCTGACGGTGATCACATCCTCCCGTCGGACACAAAAGATACAACCGTCCGGCTCCCCGGTCTTTACATCAAAGGAGACCAAAGAAAGCTCATCGTCCATGGAACCGTCATGGACCATATGGGGATCCGTGCCTGACTCTTCAAGTTTTTGGGCCACTTTATCCATTTGCTTTGTAGTCAGCTTCCCCAAGGGGATGAGCTTGTTTTTCGAATCCTTTGCCGTCACTTTATTCAGGGCATCCGATCCGTAAAAGGATTCGATGGGAACGGAAAAGACCTCCCCGTCCGCCTCCGAGACAAAACCCAGATGCTCCAAAAAGGGTCTTATCCCTTCGCTGTTTTCGTAATAGTCCGTATGGAGAGCGCCCACAACTATCTTTTTCATCTCCGCGGCAAAGCTCTTTATCATCTCACTGCCCACACCCTTTCGCCTGAAATCCGGATCAACGAAGATATGATCCATGTAAATGGACGAACCCACCAGGGAAAAGGACGCCGCTCCCACGGCTTTTCCGTAGCCAATGGCTCCCACCATGATATCGTTGAGGTCATAGCTTTGGGGCAAAAGCGCCTTGAAGCAGTCTATGTTTTGTTCTCCTATACCTGTAAGCTGCATATCCTTCCTCCTGCTTAAAACAGCAATACTCCCTCCAAAACGTCGGCACGGTCTGCTTTGGGAACTATTTTTTCCACCAGGTTTTCGGTTTTATTCACAACCACGGGAACCGTCACTCTCTGATCCCCGCCGTATATTTCCATGGCCTTTTCATAGGCTGCTCCCAACATGGCAGGCAGTGCCACCGGATCTGCCGCATAGGCCAGCTCCGCCACCAGGGTCTCCTCCCTCATGGAAAAGAGCAGGGCTCCGCAGGGAACTTTCCTCTTTATGCCGAAAACACTGATATCCGGCAAATAGCTGTCCCAGTCCATTATCATGGGAACCGGAATGGGTCTGACATCCTCCTGCATCATGTTTTCAATAACATTTAAATCTCCCGATTCCATGTCGGATAAGCTCTTACATTCCATCTTGGTGGCAGCCTTTTTAAGCGCATCCACGCCCTCCACCTGGGAGAGGGAAAACTCGAAAATATTGCTCTTGGCCTCTCTGACATTCATGCCTACCAAAAACATCACGTCCTTTATATCCCTCATCTCCTCCTCATCCGGGTATACCTCCATAAAGGCTCCCACCAGATGCTGATCATAAATGCCCTTGGCCTGGGTGATGCAATATCGGACAAAGGAAGCCTTCTCAACCATCTTGATATCGGGATCGGCCAGATAAAACCACACCAGATAGAGCCAATCGTCCACCACGTCCGTCACCATGATGCCGTAGAGTGAATCGTCCTCCTCATATATGGCCATGGCCAAAAGCTCACCCGTATTTATCTCTCCGTGATAATTGCGGGGGATAATGTCCTCATATTCGCGGATGCTTCCCTCCGCGATCCTGGTCATACTAAACATCTAATCCACTCCTTTCAATCATCACTTCTCTGAGAGCGAATCTCACCGTCTTTTCCGCGGTGGAGTAGCTGATATTGGGTAAAAGAGTTGAAAACGCCTTGGTGGCATTGCCCACGTTGTCATCACTGTGCTCGTTGATGAAATCTATGATGGGGTATCCCACTCTCATGAGACACTCACAGAATACCCATGAGTCCAAGAGGTCAAACCAGTCATCAGCCTTCAGCTTCCCGGCTTTCTTTGTCTTTGAAAACTCCTCAATGGCAACGCTTATGGCTTCCGCTTTTGCCAGGGTGGCTGCCAGTGTCTCTATGTCGTTAATAGCCGACCGCAGACACTGACCGTCAAACTGGTAGGGATGGGTATTGAAATATCCCCTTATCTCATTGGTCTCATTCTGGATGGTCTCGAAATCCAAAGCCACCTCGACCTTTTTGTCATTGCTCCCCGTATGGGTCTGAAAACCGGGAAGGTCTGAAAGCAGGATGCTGTCATCCATGAACTCGGCCTCTAAATTGATGCACTTTTGGATCTTTTCATACATGATACGGTCCACAGGCTCGGATTTTAGGACGCACATGCCGTAATACAGGCATGACTCCCTGATATCCGCCAGGCGCTTTAAGTTCATCTCGATATAATTTCGATACTCCAAAAAAGCGGCCTTTAAAATGTCCCGGCTTGTAGGATCTGTATCCTTGCTGTAAAACATGGGATAGAGCTTTTCCTTGAAAACCTTAACATAAGCCTTGTATTTTGCGGCTTCCTTCACGGCGTTTTCCGTAAGGGTGGTAAGCTTTCTGACCACATCCGCATATAAAAGCTCCGCCAATGGCTCCGAGTCCACCATCCGGTCAAAGATGGGATCGGAAAAGGACTGGTAGAGGGATATCAGCTTTGTGGTATCCTCATCCTTCCCCAGCTTCTCGATTATCCGCACACCATAATTCATCAGGTTCTGTCTGATGGTCTTTTCATAGAGCAGTCTGCTCATTAAAAAATCCATACGACCCTTTTTCCTGACTGACTTGTCCTTGATCTGCTCCCCCTTAAGGGTGAGTCCCGAAGCCGTAAAATAGTCGCCTATCACCTTGTCGATAACCTGGCAGGTTTCCTCCAGGCCCTCAAAGAATAACGGATCCACCTTGCCTGTGACCCCGTCCTTTTTATGTTCTGCCATACCGGAAAACCTGTCCCTGGCATGCATGAGCATGGCGAGGGAATTGGCAAAATACTTGCGTCCCGCAGCGGTGGGAGGCATGGAGTGAAACTCCTTACCGGAGGGTATCACCAGCTCATCGCTGTCGGCGTATTTCTGATAGCACTCCAGCACATCCTCGGCGATATCCGGATTCAGATATCCTTCCCTGGCGCCTCTGGCCGTGGATGCAGCCATGTACATCTTCCTTTTTTTCCTGTATGCGTCCTCTTTTTCTCTGCCTTTATTCATGAATTTCCCCTCTAATTCGTTCCTTCTCTAGGCTCTTTTTCAGAAAGCTTCTTTTCATAACTGATGGCGGTAAAGAAGCCCAGTCTGGCAAATGATGTGCTCAGATTATTCACTATGGTATTTCCCATCACATCCACGAAGGTGGCAGGCTGCCCCATTTTACATATTTGCTGCATGTTTTCAAGGGGTTTTGCCGCCTTCTTTTCTGAAACCTTTGCCAGCAGTCTGTACAGGCCGACTATCTCTTCATACAGTTTGAAATACTCCGCGCCGGCATCCTGGTCCTGTCTGAATTCTTTATACTTTGATGCGATCTCCTCTCCCAGTTGTTCATCTTCTTCGGATATCATCCTGATCTCCTGATCGATACGGTTTCTGATCTCCTTTTCCCTGGTTGTTTTGCCTGTCTTTACCATCTCATTTAAGAGGTTGCCCAGAGGTGAGTTATCGAGGAATGGTCTGTTTTCATTATTGAAGACCGTAAGCACTTTTACCAGATCCTTTTTCTCCTCCTCGGTGGCCTTGTCCTTTTTTTCGATGATGGCATTGTATTTTGCTTCGATATCCTTTGCCTTTTGGATGGATGCGTCAAACCTGTGCATATGTCCCGCATAAGCTTCGGATGCCTTTACCTCATCTGCAGTTTTATATTTCCCGGATGCGATATCACTGCTGATCTCTTTTATATAAACCCTCAGTTCATCCTTGTATTGCTGTTTGGCCAGGATCCTGCCTAAAGGCTTAAGGGCATTCTCCACTTCGGCATACATATTGCCTACCTCTTCCGTAGGAAGCAGGTCCTCTCCTTTTACCGCTTCTTCCCCTTTTTGGGCCTTTCTTTCTATCAGCTCATTGACCTTGGTATCAAGGATCTTTCGGACTTTGGCCATGTCCTCTTCCATTTCTCCAAGCTGCTTCATCAGGGTAGGAGCGCTCTTTGAGGTATTTAAAAAGTTCTCTACATCCTTTTCCTCCATCATGGAAAAAAAGTCGGCTTCACTGAAGATATTTTCATATGACCTGGCAAATAACTCCGATGCCTTTTCCTTATTCAGCTCCTGTGTCTGATCACCCTGGGCTGCCACACCCATATCCAGATAGGTTGCTGCAAAACGCATGGTCTGTGCTCTTGTGTAAAAATCAGCCACCGGATTACATGTAAACAGTAAGGTTTTATTGATCTCCCTGAGGGTGTCTCCTATGGTATCCACGGTATTGTTCATGGTATCAATGGTGTTCTGGAGCCTGATCTGACACTGGGAGAAGTTGAAGATGGCGGAAGGAACCTCCAGCCCCAGCTCCTGTGCCTTGAGCAGAGCTACCGCAACTCTCTGGCCTGCGCAGTTTTTGTCTCCGCAGGAAAAGATCCTCTTTAACTCATCGGTCAGCTTTTTCTTCTGAGCCTTATAGACAGGCTCGAACTCCGGCTTGATAAGGGCGTGGAGTCCGTCCCTGAAGCCCTCAGCATCGCCCACTGCTGCCGCTCCCACCATCCTGGTAACCTCCACCTGCTGTTTTTCGGAAAGCTTGGTGGCATTACCGAAATCTATGAGTGTGGCTCCATTGTCATCAACCATGATGTTGCCGGCATGAAGATCGCCATGGTAAAATCCCTCTCTGAAAATACCCTCAGTAACCCATTTGTCTGCCATGGCTGTCATATATTTCTGGCGTTTCATAAGAGACTCAAGCTTTGTGATCAGCTCCTCATGTATCCTTACAACCCTTCTGGTATAATTCAGTCTGATGGCGTTTACTCTCTCGATCTCCTCCGGTGTGGCATCCTTTTTGACACTGCCTGCCTTTCTTTCCTCCTCAGTGGGCTGCATCTGTGCCTTGAGCTCTTCTATCTCCTGCTGCAGCTCCTTGATATATCTGTCCACTGTCTCTCCGGGAGCCTTTTCCAGCACCATGGAATTGACCGTGGGATCGATGAGGTCGTTGAGCTTCATGGAGCTTACGCCCTTAAACTCCTCTCCCTCCTTGGCATCGTATACCTCATTACCCTCTACCACGTTTCTGGCCTCTATGGTCAGATCCAGCTCCTCCTCAATACGGGAGAGCTGACCCAGGTATGTGGCCTCCATTCCGTGGGATTCATCTGTCTGTCTGGCGCACTCCAGCATGACCTTTTTCTCGCGCATCATGCGGTTTCTCACGTCAGGCTTTAAAAGCTTTACTACCACATCCTTACCCTCTTCGGGCAGGTTGGGACCATATATCTTGCATAAAAAGGTCTGTCCCACGGAAGCGGCACCCAGTGCGCGGTCCACCTTGATCTTTGTGATCTTTCCCTTGGACCTCTGGACCATTCCCAAAAGCTGAGCCTTGACGATCTCCTCGGGAATGGGCGCCAGCTTTGACTTCATATCATCCAGGGCACGGGCTATGGACGGATGCATGCCTGCTGCCGGAAGACCCTGCAGTATCTTTTGGAACAGCGGGCCTGCTCCCTTCAGTATGCCTCCCAGATATTCACCGGCTTCTTCGGTGTGAATGGACTCTATCTGTTCATCTATGGCTTTCTTCTGCTCTTCGGTGGCGTCCTTGGGATATTCAGGCAGCTTCTTTTTAGGGCCCATATTCTTGATGGCCGATGCCAGCATGCACCTCTGGTCCAGGGGATCCGCCTCCTTAAAGTACTGGTTGAATATGATCTTTACAAACCGGCCCTGTCCGGTCTCTCCCTTTAGGGCATCCTCCATCATCTTGTTAAGGGCCTTTTCACCTGCCTTGATCCTGGCCTTCTTTTCCTGGGGCGTGATGCCCTTTTCATTGGGATCCTTAAGATCCGCGATACGATCCACCTGGGGACCATCATCTGACCCGAAAACATCATTTGTCTTTTGGGTGATGGTATCCTGAATATCATTGGAAAATGATTTCACCATCTTTTCGATGGACGCATCCATGGCCTTAAGCTCTTTCATCACCATCTTGTTTTTAGATGACAAGGCCAGGTTCAAAAGCGCCAAAACCACGGTCTTGTTGCGCTTTATCTCGTTTCTCCTGCCCTTGAGCTGATTGTCACTAAGGCCGTTGTACTCCTTGGGGATGAGTGCCATGCTGGACTTGTCACGACTCATCAGCATCTCGTCGATCCCGTTGTCCAAGGCGGCATTAAACTCGATTATGATGGATCTGAGCTGGTTTTTTAGTTCAGCGGGATCCTTTCCCACAGCCTCCAGGGGCAGCTTGTCAAAGAACTTATCCATAATGGATGGCGTATTTTGATCCTCCCTGAAGCTGTCCGCAAATATGGTTGCGAAAATGTCTGCGTGCTTCATCAGCATGAGGCGCATCCGCTCACCGGGCTTGGCCTGGACATCATCCGCCACCCAGGTTTCCTGGGAAAAGATAAGGTCCGCCGTCATGTCCTTGATCTGCTCTTCCTCCTGGGTAAATATCCACTTCTGGGCTTCCTTGTCATGTTCAGCCCCGTAGCCTATCTTCTTTACCGGCTTTGCGGTCTTGTACTCAACTATGGAGTCAACATCCATGGCCTCCTTCATCATGGAAAATGAAGCCACCAGCTCCAGGGTCTCGTTGGTATTTATCTGCCTGCCTTCGATATCCGCATCTTTTAAGCACTTTTCAAGAGTCTTGAGGGCATCCTTAACGTCCATCCCCCTGGCCAGCTCTGTGGCAAGCCATCTGAGGGAGGTGTCGTTCATGTTGGAAAAGAAGGTGGCAGGCTTTTTGGTTTTAAGCTCCAGATAGCGTCCCAGCAAAGTGCTTGTCTTTTGAATGCCACCGGAATCCTTTATCTGGAATTCCCAGACCCCGTCAGGCCTTGCGCTGTCTATGATATCCAGCTCAGGTCTCTGTTCAAACAAAATCTCCGCCATATCCTCGGGATTCATGCGATCCTGCTCCTCCACCATCTTTATGTCCAGATAGTTGATAAGGCCCGCCACATCCTCCTTCATGACTACGGAGCTGTCTCCGTGACCGAGGGAAATGGCGCCGTGCTCATCCTGAGATACCTTGATATATTCACCGTTTAGGTGTACAAAGGTGGCGTAGATCTTGCCGGGAGGAAAATCTTTAAGCTCCCTGCGAAGGGCCATGATATCGTCGGCGTACTGCTTAGCCGCTTTTTTGTCCTTAATGGCGGTCTTGGATGGCTTAAACATCTTGACGGTATCAGCCAAAACCTTGTCCTTGGTGGTAGAGGTCTTTTCCCTTACAGGACCCATTTTTTCCTCGGGACCCTCACACAGTCTGTAGAGCCTGGCGGCATAGATGGCATCCTCCATATTTGTCACGCCCGTTTCCAGCCTGCCTGAGAGTATGAGCTCGGAAGCCTCAGCCACAAGAGCCGCCTCTCGCAAAAGCCTGTCCCTGTTTTTGATCACCAGCTCATATCTTATCCTGCCCACCTGTGATGAGGGCTTTCCCTTGGCACGGTACTCATCACAATGTCTGATGGCGGTAAGATATGCATCCATAAACTTGGACATATCGTTCTGTGAGAAGATGGGAACCTTACGATCGGTTTTATTCTCTGCGGGTTTGTTGGCTTCCTTTTTCAGAAGCTCCTCTATGATCATAAGGTCGGTCTTGACCGCCTTCATCTCCTTGCTGTCCCCAAAGGTCTTTCTGCTGTTGATAAGCTCCCTGGCCATCTCACGATCCGAAAGCTGTGTCTGACTGGCCATTTGGGCAGGATCGACATGCTCCTCCTTCTGGATCGTGTCCTCCTCCAGAATGGTCTGTGGCATCTCAACATATTCATCATTTATGTAGTCCTCATCTATATGGATGGAACCAAAGTCCACATTTACCGGAACCAACTGTTTGTTCTGAAAATCTTCCATAACCTATACCCCTTTAAATCTGTCTGAACTCAGCTTCTCCCCGGATTCTCCTGCATCAGGAAATCCTTATCTTCATCGATCATCTCCAACATAAGGTCCGCAAAATGCGGATCGAATTGTGTTCCCTTTCCCTTGACTATTTCCTCTCTCACCGTCGCCTGATCCATTGCCCTTCGGTAGCTTCGGTTACTGGTCATGGCGTCATATGAATCAGCAACCGCTATGATCCTGGCCTCCTCAGGAATATCCTCTCCCTTTAACCCGTCGGGATAGCCTGTACCGTCATATTTTTCGTGATGCCATCTGGCCCCGGTGACCAGCGATGGCATTTCCTTGATATTTTTAAGGATCCTGGCGCCCATCACGGGATGATCCTTGATCCTCTCGAACTCCTCCTCATCCAGGCGGGCCGGCTTGTTGATCACCGCATCCGGTACGCCGATCTTTCCAACGTCATGCAAAAGTCCCATCATGTAGATCTCATTAAGCTTTTTCTCCGGATATCCATGCCTTTTTGCCAGAATCCTGGAATACTCCGCAACCCTTCCGGAATGACCGTTGGTATAGGTGTCCTTGGCGTCAATGGCCTCTGCCAGGGTCTGCACCACGTGGAGAGAAAGCCTCTCGTTCTCCTTGGTCTTTTTTTCAACCTCCGTCTCCAGATCCATCTGCAGCCGCACCAGCTCTATGGTATGCCGTACCCGAAGCACCAAAACCTCCGGTACAAAGGGCTTTTTGATAAAGTCCATGGCTCCTAGCTTCAGTCCCTTGGTCTCTGACTCCTCATTTTCATCCGCTGTCAAAAAGATCACTGGGATCTCACCCACGGAATCCGTCATTCCTGATGCCCTTTCCTGTTCCCTCAGCTTACTGAGGGTCTCGAAACCGTCCATGCCCGGCATCATCACATCCAGAAGCACCAGGTCAGGCCTGTTGTCCTTCATGAATTCCAGCAGAGTCTCTCCCGATTTCAGGGCCGAGACCCTCATGCTGTTTTTTGATAGGATGTGACCGGCCATCTTCAGGTTGGCCATATCATCATCCACAACTACTATCCAGTATGCCATATTCTCTCCTTTTTATCCGACTTTACCCGTCATAAAGAATGTGTTTATACGGTCTATCAGAGTACTTTTATCTATGCTCTTAAGCAGGTACCCGTTGGGTGCCAGCTCCAAAACCCTGGTTACGCTCTCCCGGTCCTGACTCCCCGTCAAAAAGATGACCGAGATATTGGCAGTGCTCTCATCGGATCTGATGTATTCCAAAAACTTGGGGCCGTCCGTAACAGGCATCTCATAATCCAAAAGGATCAGATCCGGCTTTTTCCTGTCAACCGAGCTCATGGCATCCACTGCCGAATTGGCCACGGCGATCTCATACAGTCCTCCCAGCCAGTGCTCCACGGTGGAAGTGTATATCTCGTCATCATCCACTATGAGGATCCTGTGCCTCAGTCGGCTCATCACCTCATAGTTGTCAAAGTAGTAGTTGACGCTCTTCATGAATACGTCAATCTCCAGCGGGAGATTATGCCAGGCGTTGATGTAGTTTTCACCCATCTCGTTTTTTACGTATTCGTAGTCGTTGCTCTCTCCCACCAGCATCAGGCCCTTGCCCATCTCCACGCATTTTTCCTTGAGGAAGGTCAGAATATCTATACGAGAATATATGTAATCGTCCATGTTGTAGATGACCAGCTCAGCATCGATGACCTTAATTGCGGCGACATCCGGGATGGGAGGACATTTGTCCACACTGTATCTGCCGGCTGTCAGATGATTGATTATGGCCCTGGTGGTGATATTCTCCTTACTGGTGATGAGCAGTATGGTTTTTCTCAGCCCCTCAGGCTCATATTCGATCTTTTCAAATTCAACCTTGGGCTTGTCCACCAGATGACGGTCCAAAAGGGTGATGACATCGGAGTATGACTTCATAAAGTCATCGTGATCAACCTTGATGGCCTCCTCATCACCATTGTTGCAGGCCTTTTCCATGAACTCCGCATAATGTGAGAGCTTGTCAGCCCCTATGATGGCGGCGGCGCTTTTTAGCGAATGGGTGAGCATCCCGTAATTATTGATGTCCATTTCCTCGTAGGCCTTCTGGAGCTGCATGGTCTTGGTCACACCCATGTCCTTGAAAATATGGAGAGTATCGAAGTAATCCTCCTCCGATCCGTTGATCCTGATCCCCTCTTCATAGTCGATGAGGTCGGAGTCCTGTATCCATATGGGGCCGTTGTCCACAGGTGGTGCCTGGGCTGCTGCGGTACTGTAGAACATCTCCTCGATGGCCTTGGCATCAAGTACCTCTCCACCGGTAGAGGAGGTATCCGCCACCGGAGTCTCAGGTGCTTTTGCAGGCTCGGGCGGTGGAGCTGCTACCTTGGCCTTATTGGTCCCCGGCAGAAAACGCTCCATGATATTCTCCATGGAACCCTTTTCAATGGGCTTTTTCATGTATGCGGAAAAGCCTGCGTCCAGGTACAGTTCCTCTGCATTATCAATGGGATTGGCCGTAAGCGCGACAAAAGGCGTGTAGGTGTTGGGGCTGTATTCCATGGACTGGACGTTGGTGAGGACCTCCATGCCGGACATGTTGGGCATGATATGATCCAAAAAGATCAGGTCGAACTGCTCCTCCTCCAATACTGACAGAGCTGTCAGTCCGTCCTCAAGCAGCTTCACCTCTACGTCATAGTCGTTCATCAGCTTGGAAAACAGCTTTCTGTTTATTTTTTCATCATCTACATATAATATTTTTTTCATATGATACTTTCCTGTAATGATATCCATTATTTCCGATTTTCACTTTTCGTATTCTAGCAGTTTTCATTTTCCAAAAAAAGTCAAACGGCACGAACGTCATTTTAAACGTCACGAATGGCATTTTTTCTTGATTTTTCTTCGGTTTTTTGGCAAAATATTTGATGGGCCTATTATAGAAGCCCTTAGGAGGCAAAACCCTATGAACATCGCCGTGGTAGACGACCTTAAGGCTGATTCACGACGCCTTAAGCTGGTTTTGGATACATATGCTGCCGACCACCACCTCAGCTTTGATGTGACCACATTTTCAAGCGCTGAGGATTTTTTGGTGAACTATGTCCCCATGTCTTTTTCCGTGATATTCATGGACATCTATATGACGGGACTTACAGGCATCGATGCGGCCCGCATAGTTCGCAAAAAAAGCGATGACGCCATCATCGTATTTCTTACCTCCAGCGGAGACCACATGCTTGAGGCATTTGATGTCCATGCCTACGGCTACATGCTCAAGCCTGCCGATTACAGGGATCTGGTCAGCGATGTGGAAAAGATCATGGACGATATCATGCGTTCCATGCCCACAGGGGACCGCTCCCTTTCATTTTCCTACAACAGACAAAACTTTGGGCTGGCGTATTCTGATATCGTCTGCATAAAAAGCGACAGCCACAATATCGAGATCACCTCGGCTTCCGGCGAGGTCTACAGACCCCGGCTGGCGTTTTCCGCCATTTCAGAGAGACTTTCCGACGATAAGCGGTTTTTACTTATCAACCGCGGCATCATGGTCAACATGGACTATATCACAGATTTTACTGACGAGGCCTGCGTCCTTTCCGGCGATATCAGGCTTCCCCTCAATGTGAAGAAGCGCAGGCAGCTTGACATGGTCTGGCAGAACTACAGCCTTTTGGAAAAGCAAAACGATTAACAGGGTTTCTGTAATGAACAGATTATTTTTTAAACGATCATTTTCCATATTCTTTTCTCTGTTGCTTGTGATATTATGCACGGTTTCGCCCTGCCTTGCCGTATCGGCAGCGGATCACTGGCCCTCCGGCATAGAGGTCATGAGCAACTCCGCCATTGTCATGGACGCAGATACGGGCACGGTGCTTTTTGAGAAAAATGCCGACGAGATACACTATCCCGCCAGTATCACCAAGCTTTTGACCGGACTTATCGCAGTGGAAAATTCAGAACCGGATGAGATCGTCACCTTTTCCAGGGAGGCGGTGGCAGAGAGCTATGGCGGTACCTCCAGTATTGCCCGGGATGTGGGCGAAAAGATGACCATGGAACAGTGCCTGTACGGCATGATGCTGGAAAGCGCCAACGAATGTGCCTACGCCATCGGTGAGCATATCGGCGGAGATATGGACCACTTTGTTTCCATGATGAACACCCGTGCCAGGGAGCTGGGCTGCACCAACACCCATTTTACCAATCCCAACGGACTGCCTGACGAGGAGCATGTCACCACTGCCCGGGATATGGCCATCATCGGCAGGGCGGTGATCAACAATGAGAGGATCGCCAGGATAGTGGGTACCAAAACATATGTGATCCCTCCCACCAACAAGCATGAGGACGAGACCTATCTCAACAACCACCACTCCATGCTGAACTATTATCACACCAGCCGTTATCTCTATGACGGCTGTCTGGGCGGCAAGACCGGATACACCGTAGCTGCCAACAACACCCTGGTGACCTTTGCACGCCGGGACAACATGACTCTTGTATGCTGCGTCATGCAGGCTGACAGACCTAATCACTACGAGGATACGGTGAATCTTTTCGATTATTGCTTTGATAATTTCCAGACTCTGGATATTGCAGATAATGACGGGCTTTTCACCAACCAGAAGAGCAAGAGTGTAGGCTCTCTCGCCAGGAATATGGATATGAGTACGGTACATGCAGTGGGCACGGTGATCATCCCCAAGACCGCTGACTTCTCCGATACACAGCACGAGATCTCTCCTGCTGATGAGGTTACGGATGGCATTATCGCCAGGCTGGACTACACCTATGGGGATAGAATTGTGGGAGGAGGTTATCTGATCTACGAGCCGGATGAGCTTACCCCATATCCCTTCCACAGCGAGGCGGAGGCATCAGGGGAGGAAAAGACCTTCCGGGTAGATATCAGATTGATCCTGTTGATCGCCGGTGTCGTACTGGTTGTGATCGTTTTAGTTACCATCATAGTTAAGAAATCCGGCGAATTTGTCAGGGAAAAGCCCAGACGTAAAAGGGATAATGACCGTCCGCTTATTGAGCAGCCCCAGGCTCCCCCTGCCAAACACAAGACACGTACCATATACAGACGCCGACGCAAGCGCCGGTAGTTAAAAGGTTGTATTAGACGGGCACTCCATAAGTGACCATGGGCCCGTTTTCTATGATTTACAGTGATGAGCATTGATGTATAAGTATGCCATCACTGGGTGCGACCTCCACAAACAGGCTTTTTCCAAAATAATCCCTTATTTCTCCCAGCTTTTCTCCCCTTGTAAAATGATCCCCCACCTTCTTTTCGGGATACCAGCATCCTGTACAGGGGGCATCATCGCTGTACTCCGAAAGCTCTGTTTTTTCATAGGTGATGTAATCTCCATCAAGCATGACCAGATATCGCATGATATTTCTGACATCAGCCTTGTCTTTTTCGATCTCCTCCCTGGAAAAGAGAGAAAGCTGCGCCGGATCAAGCTCGTGGCCTGCTATGGAAGTTATATTCTTATGATCCGTCATCTGAGTATCTTTCTAAAATCTAAACACGACTGGGATAAACAGACAAATGACCGGATAGATCATCCGGCCAAAGTCCTCTCTCCCAGGTATGATATTTCCCTGAGGAATCGTATGTATGTATGATTGTTATAACCATCGGAACCACTTTGCGGATCCGACAGATAGGAGGCTAAATTAGTTTGCGCCCCTTATAGCGCCCTTGACCCTGCCCTTGGGATCCTTTACCAAAAGGACGATGAGCCAGATGATCATGGCAAGAGCAATAACGGAAAAGCCCAGGAACGAATCATTGATCATATCCTCCACAGAGGGAACGAAAAAGTCTGCTCCGTCCTCTGCATATCCAAAGATGGCATCTCCCAGCCACATAAGTGAAGCTCCCCAGAACATCCATACCAGAGTTCCCAGCTTCATGGAATCATCCTTGCGGTTATACCAAACGATGGTTGCCACGATAGCGGCAAATACTGTAATAAGTAAAGTCATTTCCATATCCTCCTAAACATTAAGCATTCTGCTTTTGGGCATCAGGTCTTTTTACGATGGCGTCAGCTGCAAAGCACATAACCACCCAGACTGCAGTAATGATGATGGCCATTGTCACACCAACGGTACCCATCTCATGGAGCATCTCCGCTGTGTCGCCGGGATCATTCATAGCCGACAAAAACGGAGGGAAGGGAACAACCTCTCCATGCCACAGATGCTCGAAAGCCAAAAGAATGGCGCCGCCCCAAAGCAGGTTGGTAAGCCACTTAAGCTTCTGTGAGAAAGGGATCTTTGCAACTGCCTCATCTGCTTCCTTAGCAGCGGGCTCCTTGCTCTCCTCTACCTTTTTTACTATGGTTACAACTACTGCCTCGCCGGCAGGAACTAAAAAACATGCCATAACCTTATTTCCTCCTTGCTTTAATATATTAAACCGGTAAATTTCCTCAAGCCTTACCGATTATATCAGTATGTAAATCAGAATATAAGCCCCCTAGGGGGTCATTTTTTGCAAAAAAAGACCAAAAGCCTGTTTTTGACTTTTGGCCTGTATCATTTATTTATTCAGAAAGGCTACCAGCGCCTTGGAATACTCGGGGATATCCGGTGGTCTCCTGGCGGAGATGATATTACCGTCCACCACACATGCCTCGTCCAGCCAGGTGGCACCGGCATTTTCCATATCATCCCTGATTCCGGGTGTACTGGTCACCTTCCTGCCATCCAGTATTCCTGCCGATATAAGCACCCATCCCGCATGGCAGATCTGGCCGATCAGCTTGTGTTCCCTGTCCATGGCAGCCACGATGTCCTTTACCTTGTCAAAACGCCTGAGCTTGTCGGGAGCCCAGCCGCCCGGCACCAGCACTCCATCATAATCCGATGGGTCTACGTCGTTAAAGGACAGCTCTACCTCACAGGGCACTCCGTATTTTCCGTGATACTTTCCCGGTTTTTCTGCCACCAGGTCTACCTGTATGCCCTCTTCCCGAAGCCTCATGACAGGACACCAAAGCTCCAGGTCCTCAAAGTCGTCGCTTACCAATTGTAAAACCTTCATACACATCCTCCTCCCTGATCGATTGATCAATGCTTCGCGGCCATTGTATCACATTTGCATCACCGCTTCCAGCATCTCGGACTTTGTTTTAGCCTTTTTGATACGCTTTACGGTCTTGGACTCAGGCGGCTGATCCATCAGCATATACATCAAAACATCCTTCATTTTAAACAGTACATCCCGCTGGCCGGAAAGCTCTGTCTCATAGGCATCATAGAGATCACGGATAAATGAATTGATTACCCTGCCCGATGGAGGTGTAAGACCCTTTATCTTTGACGGAAGCAGGGGATCCTTTAAAAGTCCCCGGCCCAGCATGATACCCATACTTTCGTCGTGATTTTCGTAAAATGCCTCCACATCCCCGGTGGTGTTCAGATCGCCGTTATAAATGATCCCGGCAACAGATCCACTATCCCGCATTTTTCCGCAGATATCCTCAAAAACCTCCATGTGGGGGCTTCCCCCGTAGAATTCGTTTTGCAGTCTGGGATGGATGATAACTTTTGAAAAAGGATAGGAGGCCAGTATATCTGCCACCTCATCCGCCTCTGACAGATCCTCCATTCCTATACGGGTCTTTACCGATATCGCCGGCAGGCCGTTTTTTTCAGTGGCCTCATAGATCTCATCATAAAACCGCTTCAGGCGCTCGATATCTGAAAGCATCCCGGAACCCTTGTGCTTTGTCACTACAGTTTTGGAGGGACAACCCATGTTTATATTTATCTCGTCATAGCCCGCCTCCTGCAAAACCCCGGCTGCCCAGATATAATCAGCGGCAGAGTTGGTCAGGACCTGGGGTATCAGGTCATCCTGGAATGGCAGAAACTCCTTTTTCTCCCGGGTCTTGAACTTATGAGTCTGATTGAGCGACAAAAACGGGGTGTAGAATACATCCACACCCTCAAAGTATCTTTTGTATATCCTGCGATATATCGCAGTTGTTATGCCCTCCATGGGCGCCATGGCTATGGTGATCATTGAAAATCTACCCTACCAATCGGTCTGCCGTATAGACATTTTTCATCTCGGCGTTGGGAAATAACCCTTCGAAAAGCCTCTGGGAAGCTTCGTTTAATGCTGCGGCACGGATCATGATATCTCCCGATGCCTTTTTTTCTATTTCATCCCTTACGGAAAGCAGCATCAAAAACAAAAGTTTTTCCGATCCGTTTGCCTTGTATACATATGAGATATCTATGATATCCTCCTGATCCTGTTCAAAGAGCAAAAGGACCTTTAACTTATCTCCCGAAATGGCGGCGCAGGAATAGTCGGTATAATCGGATGGGATCACCGGCAGCTTCACCCCATATGCCAGCTCCCCGGTAGCCATAAGGTTTTTGTTTATTATATTAAGCTCATTTTTTCCCATATCCGAAAGCTTATTGGTGGGCGGGAGCTTTTTGCCGAGACTTGGGATCTTCATGTCTGCAAGCTTTGAAACGTAGGTTTTATATCCACTGTCGAAATGTGGCTCAAAACCAAGACCGATAAAAAAATCCAAAAGCTCTTCTCCGGGGCAGATCACACGTATCGTCTCCATGCTTCCGGCAAATCCAATGGCCCTGTATGTGAAGGAAAAAAGATCTGACATGATCCCCCGTCTTCTAATATCTTCAGCGGTATAGAGCCAGTCTATGATAAACTCGCCCTCCACCACACGCAGTGACAAAAGGGCAGCTGCTCTGTCATCGGCAAAGGCCCCAAAGGACAGATGGATCTCGTCCACGCAGACATTTATATCACCGGGATAAAATGCGCCGAATGCCTTTATGCTGTTTTTATCCAGCATCATACAATCCGTCATTTAGGACCTCCTCCATACTGGTCATTGGCAGACTTCAACTTGATATCCAGTCCTTCAAATGCGGAATAATCCAGCTGCTTTCCGCTTTTAAAATCTCTGTCAATTGACGCTCCTCCGCTGCCGACCAGATCCTTGCAAAGATGGTTCATGGCAGTAATATACACCAGTGTCTTATATACTTCCTTTTGTTCCTCAAGAGTATAGAGTGACATTGCAGGGCTTTGTATAGCAAATTTTCCTATGATAAGGAGTGCCTGCCCCTTTTTGTACAGCTCGTTCAATGTATTATTATTTTTTAGCATAGCCGCATATGGCGGTTTGTTGGAAAACAATTCGGGAGGATTGTTTTCCTGAAACTTTTTGCATTCTGCTTTGTATTCATCCATCCTGTCAACTACATAGTCAAAATCTTCTTTTGCCTTTACCTGATCAATATCCATAACAGCTTTATCAGCAATATCATGGAGTCCTTTTACATGCTTGTAGCCCTCTACCACCTGATCCTCAGTGGCTTCATGAGCATGAAAAATGGGAGATGTCCATCTGCAGGCATCCCTTTGGACATCATCCTTAAACAGATTCTCCGACGTGTACTCAGGATGCTTCGTGGCATATTCTTTTGCAATGACCGAAACCTTCCGGAAGTCCGATGAAAGCTCATACATACCCGTCCTTTTCTTCATTCCGCCACTTCTTTCATCCATTTTCATGACCAGCCTTGAGTAACGGAGGAATATATCTTCACATCTGACTGCTAACTGGGCTTTGGCAGCCTCATACAGAGATAATTCCTCCTTTGTCATCTTGCTGGTATCCTTTTTGGCCATTTCCTCCTGTAACTTCACAGTGGATCTTCCTACATCTAGCTTACCTGACAGATCATATACCGCATATTTCCCGTTTTGCAGGAGAACATTTACCTCAGCCATTAAGGCATCAACCTGTTCTTTGTGCTCCTTCTCAATTTCTCCTGTTATACTGTTGGCTTCTATCAGTTCGTTTTCTCTTTCTTCCTTAAGATTGTTCTTTGCTGTGTCTATCCCTTTTAAGCGCTTTTGGGCTGCATCCTTCTTTTTGCCCTTGAAGTCATTGACCATTTTGTCTATTCCGGAGCGATTTGCATCAATACTAAGATTTGCCTGCTCCGCAGAGGCATCCTGCCACAGTTTTATATACGCGTTCTCATTTTTAAGAACCTCTCTCGCATACTCATCTACAAGCATCATTTCCTTGATTCTTTTTTCGAATTCAATACGGGTTTCGGCATCCATCTCCCCTGTTTCATACGCTTTAAACTGATCCACGGATAAATTATGGTTCATTAAAACATTCGAATTCTCCAGGGAATCCTGATAAACCGAATAATTTTGCAGTATCTGCTCTTTTTTATTGGTAACTAGTCTTGCTTTTCTCTCTTCAGGCGTTTCAGACATATTATACTCCTCTCTCCTGAGTACATCCCCAAGTTATGACCGGGCCGTTTTTTACGCTTAGCAGTGTATCTCATAACATGCAACAACAGTGCAACACCCGCATCTTGGATATAGTAACATATATGACCGAAAAAGATAAGAGAGGTCTTGACAAAAAACAAAAATGGGTATAGTATTTCCATAACGATTAAATGATTGTTTAATCGTATAGATGAGAGGTGTGATCATGAATAAAAAACAAAAGAATAATCTTATCAGGATAATCGTAGCATCGGCAGCCACCATAGCACTTCACTTCATCCCGGTTACGGGCGTAGTACAGTTTGTGCTTTATATGGCAGTCTATATGCTGATCGGTTACGATATTTTACGAAAGGCCCTCCTTGGCATAAAAAACCGCCAGCCCATGGACGAAAGCCTGCTCATGGCCATTGCCACCCTCGGAGCCATAGTCCTGGCGCTATATCAGCAGAGCGGGGACTATGTGGAGGCCATCGCGGTAATGCTTTTTTACCAGATCGGCGAATGGTTCCAGGGCTATGCCGTGGGAAAAAGCCGCAGGAGCATATCCGACCTCATGGATATCTGCCCGGATTACGCCAATATCCAGGGTGAAAACGGACAGCTTGAACAGGTGGATCCGGATGATGTGGAGATCGGCAGTATCATCGTGGTGCAGCCCGGAGAAAAGATCCCCATCGACGGAGTGGTGACAGACGGCACATCATCCCTGGATACGGCAGCCCTTACCGGTGAGTCGGTTCCCAGAGATGTACAGGCGGGTGACGAGGTCATCAGCGGCTGCATCAATCTAAGCGGCCTCATCCATATCAGGACCACAAAGGAATTTGGCGAGTCCACAGCCTCCAAGGTTTTGGAGCTCATAGAAGACGCCAGCTCCAGAAAGTCTAAATCAGAAAACTTTATTACAAAATTTGCCCGAATATATACTCCCGCCGTGGTGTACTCGGCACTAACACTGGCCATCATCCCTCCTGTGATCATCCTGCTTATGGGAGGAGGCATGTCCTTTGGCACCTGGATATACAGAGCCCTGACCTTTTTGGTCATCAGCTGTCCCTGTGCTCTGGTGGTCAGCATTCCCCTTTCATTTTTTGCAGGCGTCGGAGCCGCCAGCCGTCAGGGCGTGCTGGTAAAGGGTTCCAACTACCTGGAGATCCTATCTGAGACAAAAACGGTTGTTTTCGATAAGACGGGCACCCTGACAAAGGGCGTATTCGAGGTGACAGCCATACATCCCGCAAAGCTGGATGCACAGGAGCTTTTACATCTGGCTGCCCATGTTGAGAGATATTCCACCCATCCCATAGCAAACTCCATCAGGCTTGCATATCCCAATGAGGCGGATGACTGCTCAGTGGAGAATGTGGAGGAGATCGCCGGACATGGTATCACTGCCACAGTCAACGGACAGCATATCGCTGTGGGCAACGGAAAGCTCATGGACAAGGTGGGCGCCGACTGGCATGACTGCCACAGCCATGTGGGGACTGTTTTACATGTTGCCATTGAGGGAGTATACGAGGGACATATCGTGATATCCGATGTGATCAAGCCTCACAGCGCCCAGGCACTAAAGGAGCTTAAGCGAAGCGGTGTCGGTAAGACCGTGATGCTCACCGGAGATGCCAAAAAGGTGGCTGACCATGTGGCAGCCGAGCTTAAGGTGGACGAGGTGTACAGTGAGCTTTTGCCCCAGGATAAGGTGGCTAAGGTTGAGGAGCTTTTGGAGAAAAAGGCTTCCGAAAAGGATGTTCTGGCCTTTGTGGGTGACGGCATCAATGACGCTCCGGTTCTTTCCCGGGCAGATATAGGTATCGCCATGGGAGCCATGGGATCGGATGCGGCTATAGAGGCCGCCGATGTAGTGCTGATGGATGACGATCCTCTGAAGATCTCCACAGCCATCGCCATCTCCCGCAAGTGCCTTCGCATAGTAAAGGAAAATATCTACTTTGCCATTGGCATCAAGCTTTTATGCCTGGCCCTTGGCGCAGTCGGTATAGCAAACATGTGGGTCGCCATATTTGCAGACGTGGGCGTGATGGTACTGGCAGTCCTAAACGCCATAAGGTGCATGTTCATAAAGGGAATAAAGCCGGTGGAGTCACACTAAATATCTCTGTAATCCCGGCATCCAGTCACCAAAGAAAACCGTACCGGAAAGAATTGCCTCACGGACAGGTGAAACCGACTTCTCCACTATAGAAAAGACGTTTTCCCAGTCAAGAGACAATTCTTTTTGTCTTTTTATCCAGTTTCTCCATTTGTTTTTCATATATGAATAGGAGCGATAACTTAAAAAAAGCTGCCATCTTTTATCTTCTATGGATATATTGTTCTCCTCCAGAAGCGCCAGAAGAGCATTCTGAAACCTGACGCCGTCGATGGTATTTGTGGTAAAGATCTTATAGAAATAATAGTAGTGTTCCATCTCGTTGATGAGCTCCAGATCCTTCAGGGCAATGAAAAAATGCAGTGCCGCCTCCTGCTCGATAGGGTAGCATAGAATGCTCACGGTCTCCTCGTGAACAGGCAGTTCCATTTTCATCTTGTCAGGCGTAATATTTTCCCTCCGCTCAGGGGAAATATAGATCGTCGCCGGCACATACATGTTTTCATAATACACAGCCAGAGAAATCCCGTGGGTTTCCACAGACAGGGTCTCGTACCTGATCTGCGGTATGCTCTGCTTCACCATTTGGGCCAGAAACTTTCCCGTGAAATCGGAATCAAACCGACAGCCACCTACAAACCCGTCTGCCGGCAGGATCTTTTCATCCTCACGATACAAAAAAAAGAGCTTCAGTTCATCCCGGCCCACATGCCCCGTATCTGCAAGCTCATCCCGGCCCACCAGCCACATATTGTCAAGAAAGCCCATACGCCTGATGGTCAGTATCAGCTCCTCCATGATATACGCTTTTAAAATGTTTTCCTTCATAGCCAGATACCTATCATCATCTGGACCTTTTTCCTGACCTTGCGCTCTATGGCAAAGGACATGAGCTCCGCCACATCCTTGGTATCGTCATCGATATAGGAGCGAAGGGCCTCCTTAAAATCTTCCCGATCCATTTTTTCCTGATACTTTATGACATCACAGATCAGGCGGTCTTTGGTATAGATCTTCATCACCCCGTCGGCAAAAGGCAGTTCGGTCACGCCCAAAGTCAATACATCATCCTCAGTGTAAAATGGCTCCACCACGGGATACTCCACCTTGAACCTGGACTTTGATGTGTTTTTACTGATGGCTATACTCCAGCCCAGAGGCTTTTTTTTCAGATAACCATAGGCAAAGAGTGCGCTTTCCATGGTAAGCACCCCATCGGGATACATGGTGGCGATGAGCTGATCCTCAGAATAAGTACTTCCGGTGGTGGTGTAGTAACCGTTTTTTACCCGTCTCAGTTTTCCCTCTTCCACAAAAGTGATGATCCTGCGATAGTCAATACCCAGGGCTTCTATGTCTGCAGTCTTTGCCAGACCACCCTGTTCATCTATGAGCTTTTCTATGGTCTCCAGCTCAAATATCTTTTTTTCTGACCTGTCCATGGGGATATCGGTATGCATATTATTTACCTCTTAATAAATTTCTATGTGGTAAATTATATGTTATTTCCACCATATGGTCAAGTATGGGGGGATAATGATTATAAAGACAAAAAAGACATGACTTTTTGTCGTAATTGAAGAAAAAAACTTAAATATATAAACATTTACGACAAAAGGCCATTATTAAGACTTGGTTTAAATTGTCTGACAATTTGACTAAACCCGATTTTTTATATATCATGAAGGGCTTTTGACAATTTCTCAAAAGCTTCGGCACTGTCCATCACCGAGCTCAGTGCCAGACAGTATCCCTCCCCGGAGAGCTCGGTCTCAATGGAATACCTGCTGCGGAGGATATCCGCCAGCTCTTTTCCGGACATCCTGCCTCTTGAACTTATTATGATCTTGCTGATATCATGATGGTCAAATCTGCATACACCGACACCATTAAGGTCCTCGGTATCCTTATAAAATGCATTCAGCCTGTGAGCGTATCCTTCAAACAGGCTGCTGCCCTTTTCCCTGATATATCTCAGGCATACTGCCATACCGTACATCAGAATATATGAGGGAGAGCTGGTCTCAAAGCAGTCCAGATAATGATCTATCTTTTCATCAGAAACCCCGCTATCGGCAGATCTCAATAAAACGGAACTGCCCGTAAATGCGGGAAGTGTCTTGTGAAGGGATAGGACCACAGTATCCGCATTGGAAGCGATAATGGGCTTTTCCCATATTCCGCCCAGTCCATGATGAGCACCGTGGGCTCCGTCTATATGGACCAAAACTCCCCTTTCATGGGCAATACTTACAATGTCATCTATATCCGAGATGATGCCCTCATACCCCGGAGAAGTGACTACTAAAAGACGGGCAGCCGGATGACGATCCAGCATATGAGCTACCTGATGCCCGGTGATACGGCCTGCCAGACCTACCCGTCCCTGATCATGATAGCCCTCTTCCCAAACCATCTCCGGCTCAATAGTATGAACAGTTAGTCCGTTCAGCTCAGCTGCATGGAGCACGCTCCTGTGACATCCTCCACTGATGATGATCTCGTCACCCCGGTCTGTGGCAGAAAAGATGGCTGCCAGATTACCCAGGGTGGAACCGTTTACAGAGAGATATACCTGCTTTGCTCCATAGAGATCGGCATATCCCCTCTGCAGCTCCTCAATCACATCATGAGCATCATGGAGATCATCAAAACCCTGTATCTCCGTGATATCTATCTTATAAGGATCGAAATCCGCCAGGCTCACTCTCTTGTGCCCCGGCATATGAAAGGGATAAGCCCCCGATACAGCATATCGATCCAACTTTTTATCCAGCATGGTGTTCCGTCCTTTCCTAATAAGTATTGTTATTATATTTGTCCACTTGTCCCTTGTCAAATCATTTTTTGTATGTTATTATCTGAAAAGACAACTACTATTGTCGTTTATGTCTTTAGGAGGTACTCATGGATCTGTCAATGGATAATCAAAAAAAGACCCCGTCGCGCAGAGAATGCGAGGAAGCCATACATCGCATCCTGATCACCGAGATCCTTCAAAACGGAAAAAACGACAGATTCAAGGGCGCCGTAGATTTCATGAAATATTTTGAATCCCTCTATCCCGCAGGGCAGGCTCTCACCAAGCAGGTGCAGCGCGCAGTCAAGGCCATGGATATGCCTCGGGATAAGGACGGTTATTTCATCGCTGACAAAACCCACGCCCAGGCAGATCAGGACAGGGAGCTTACCCGTGTCATGAACAGGACGGATGCCGAGATCACGGATATGGGTACTGCCGAGATGGTGTTTTTATCCTGCGACGAATCATACCTGGATTATCTCTATCAGCTTATCGGAGAGTCAGATACTCTTTCCGGCAAATATATCACCATGTTACGTACAAACAATGGTATCATCTTCTTTACCGATAACAGAAACTCACTTGAGTCTGTACTGAATAATCTTATAAACGGATAATGGCCGGTCAATCGACCAGCCATTATATCCTCCTGTCGTGCATGTTTCTAAGTAAACTCCAATCAGTGTCATATTCAAACAGGCCCGACAATGCATTCTTAAGTTTTCCCATTGCGATACCTCCTAAAAGCGATACCTTACATTAGCAGTAGTATGCCTTGCTCTTGAGCTCGCAATACTTACAATACTCTTTCCATCCATCTTCCATAAGCTTCTTGATACTCATAGTATTTACCTCCGTTTAGTCATATTTCCCAAGCTCTTTTCTTAGGATGACTATAATATAACGGATTCCTATACAAAAGTCTTGCCGTAACCTATCAAATAGCAGCCAAATCTTGCAAGGGATTCCCGTTATCAGGATCGGATGGCAACGAGCTTACATATGGGATTGCCCAGGGCAGAAAATCTCTCCTCATATTCAGTCATTATATTGCCCAGGGAAAGCACCTTGTCTGCATGGAGGTCATAGGTCTTTATTGTGATGTCAAAATCTGGATGCTCCGAAATGGTCTCCACCGAATAATCAAACAGTCCCCGATTGTCAGTCTTAAACTCTATCCTGCCCCCTGATTCCAAAAGCGATGAATATCTGTCCAAAAATGCCGGAGAGGTAAGTCTCCTTTTAGCATGCCTGTCCTTTGGCCAGGGATCAGAAAAGTTGAGATAGATACCCTCGATCTCTCCCGGTTCAAACATCTCACAAAGCTCCTCCGCCGGGTAGTTTAAAAACAAAAGATTGTCCAGAGGATCCGCCTCAAGCTTTTGAAGTCCCCTGTATAAAACACTGGCATGGAGCTCCATTCCCAGATAAAAAATGTGGGGATTTCGGGCTGCCAGCGTCATGATAAACTGTCCTTTACCCATTCCTATCTCCAAAAAAATGGGTTTTTGTCCGGAAACAGACGATTTCCACTTTCCTTTCAAGTCTTTTGGTGTCTTTATGCAGTAATCACTTTTTTCTATGGCAGGCTTCGCCGCCGGGATATTTTTTAATCTCATTCTAACCTCTTTAATATGCCGGGTATATCACATGATCCCTCAGCCAGTCCTCCCAGAGCACATAATCCGCAGCCTTAAGGTGTATGCCGTCATTGGTATACTCATCCTTCAGATTACCGTCCTCATCACATACAGCCTCATTCATATCCAGATAAAAGATGTCATGGCCGTTTGCCAGTGTGGCGATAGCCTTATTCTTTTCCAGCACGTTCTTATTATTAAACACCGGATCCGAACTGCTCATTTTTTTATTCTCATGCATGATGCCCTGTACATAGATCACGGCATTGGGCTGAAGATCCCTTATGGTCTGTATCACTTCCGTGTATTTGTTGTAAAACTTCAGGGTTCCCACATTTCCCAGCTCATTGATGCCTATGCAGAAATACACCTTTTTATAGGAGTGATTTTTAAGCACATCCTGAAGCGTAGCGGCTCCTTCCTCACCATCGGGGGTACGAAGATTAAGCTTCACCTCCATTATGTCATATACGGTAAGACTCTCTGTGGCAAAATAGCTGGCATGTGATGTGAGCTTTCCGTAGTCTGCCAGTCCCGCCGTCCTGGAATCTCCCACAAAAAGAGCATCGTCAAAATAACTGTCGTCCTCAGCCTTGGTCTGGAGATAGAACTCTCTGTTTTTCTTGAATATGGTCTTGTGGGCTGGCTTGTACTTTGTCCCTTCGGGATCCAAAAACGCCATGTCCATGACGCCGTAGTCCTTGGCAGGCACGATCTCGGAATTAACGCCATCCGGGATCTTTTCAGCATACACAAAGGTACCCCTGGAAAGGAACTTTCTGGCCTCAACTATCTCGTCCGGAGTCTTGCCGGACTCCACAGCCTCGTCATGGACAGTGACATAGGAGTATCCTGATGAGATATCTGCCACCCCTGTGGTATTGCCCACCTCCTCAGGTGTCTCCTCCACGGTGATATCCCCGGCTTCAGCAGTCTCCTCTGCCACTTCAGCTTCCATATCCTCACCGTCATCCCCACTGTCTGCCACCATTGTCTCTGTGGGATCCTCAACCTTGCTCCAGGGGTATATACCGTCATGTATCCCCTGGAATACCAGGGATACAGCCGGTTTTTTAACCACATCATAGTTGAGGTTTACATAGGAATCGTCCTTTTCCATAAAACCGATCACGGAGAGGATGATCATTATGAGGGTTACCATTATGACCAAAGGTATTTTTTGAACTACCGGTTTGAACTTTTTCATGATCAAAAACTAAAATACAGGAATGGATTGCTGCTGCCGTTGCTTACATAATAGAGGCTTACCAAAAACAGGGCCAGTGTCACAAGCTTTTGTATCGAACCCAGAGGTCCCTTTATCTTTTTTGTAAAGAGTGCAAAAACTCCCGGTATCAGAAGCAGGACCGAAGCCGCGAAATAGCCCCAGTATATTCCGAAGAACTTCATGAAGTCTCCGGGATTGGCTGCCTCCCCTATGCCAAAGAAGGGGAAAAGCCTGGCAAAATAGATCCCCAGATCACCCAGATTTGTAATGGCAAAGATGACCCATGTCAGGGGGATGATGACCAACACCTCAAATCTGCCTATGGCAGGGACCTCTTTTAAAAGCCCCCCTATGGCAAAACGCTCCAGTGCAATAATGAGTCCCAGCACCAGACCCCATATCAGGAAATTAACTGTCCCACCGTGCCACAGGCCGGTAATGGCCCACACTATCATCAGGTTTCTGAATATCTTTATTCCGCTGACCCGGCTGCCTCCCAGGGGAATATAAATGTAATCCCTGAACCAGCTGCCCAATGTCATATGCCAGTCCCGGTAAAAAGTGGCTATGTTTTTCGAAGCATAGGGATGGTGAAAGTTCTCCACGAAGGGGAAGCCCAGCATAACGCCCAGTCCCGCCGCCATAAGGGAATATCCCCAGAAATCAAAATACAGCTCAAATGAATATCCATATGCTCCCAGCCATGCCAGAGAGGTGGAAATGCTCTCATATCCTATCTTTGCTATCTCGTTCCAAAGGATGGCTATACGATCCGCCAGTAGAACCTTCATGGCCATACCTAAAATGAAATATTGAAGTCCCAGCTCGAGATTGACCAGAGAAAACTTCCTGGGATGATTGAACACATCATCATCATAACGCATGATAGGTCCCTGGGTAAGCTGGGGAAACATGGTGAAATACGCAGCCACTGAGAAAAAATTGGCCTTTTTACAGATCTTTCCCATATATACATCTGCCTGGAAGGAGATCATCTTAAATATGAAAAAGCTGATGCCAAGGGGAAGCCAGCTGCCGTCTATGGAAAGGGCCAGTACCTTGAAGATAAAAAGCGCAAAAACATCTACGGTAACGGCCAGGGTCAGAAAGCGCCGCTTGAAAATCTTATTGTCCATCCTCTTTTGCTGTGTACACGCCAGAACATAGTTAAATATGGTAAGTCCAAGCAAAAGCGGCATGAATCTCAGTTGACCGAAGGAATAAAAAACGATACTCCCGACGAACAGCAGGGGATTCTGCCATTTTCTCGGAAGTATATAATATAGGACCAGAAATATCGGAAAAAACCGAAAGAAAAACTCGTAATTAGTAAATACCGTCATATCTATTTCTCTGAGAGGTTTAGGATAACCTCGTAGTCACACACCGTTTTTGCTCATCCTGCGATGCTATGGTAAAAAGAAAGCCCTGACACCACAGTCAAGCTGTAATATCAAGACCTTTAGTACGCGATCAGGGGTTCGAACCCTGGACACCCTGATTAAGAGTCAGGTGCTCTGCCAGCTGAGCTAATCGCGCTTATCACTGTCGCTCTCTCGTAGCGACAGTAGACATTATATAACAACACAAATCAAAATGCAAGTAAAAATTTAACTTTTTTATCAATCTTTTTCTGAATTACTGTACCTGGGCAAACATGGCCGCTATCTGCTCGGGTGTAAGCTGCGCATTGGGATCGTCAGATACAGGCTGAACCGCAGGTGCAGGTGCAGGCTCTGACTCTGAAGCTGCTGCCATGGCGTTATCAACCTGGGCAAACATGGCTGCTATCTGATCCGGTGAAAGCTGTGCATTGGGGTCATCCGATACAGGCTGGACCGCAGGGGCCGGAGCAGGTTCAGGAGCGGGCTCAGGGGCTGCATTCTCAACCTGGGAGAACATGGCTGCTATCTGGTCCGGTGAAAGCTGAGCATTGGGATCATCCGATACAGGCTCTATGGTGGGAGCTGCCACCTCAGGGATCACCTCAAGAGGTTCCTCAGTAAGATCCATATTCATAAGCTCATCCAGATCCGGCATTCCCGGCATGTCTGTAGCTGCATCAGGTGCTGCTGCCGGAGCCTCCTCCAGAGTGGGCATCTCAGGCATCTCTGCTATTTCAGGCATCTCGGGCATTTCAGGAATATCGGGGATTTCAGGCATTTCCGGCATCTCCGGTATCTCGGCCTCGGGCATCACCGGCTCTTCCATGATCTCAGGCATCTCCTCAATAGGAGCTTCCATCAGATCCAGCTCATCCGGCATACCCAGATCATCGGCTGTCGCCTCGGGTACCGCTGCCTCCTCGGGCATGGCCTCCATGGGGATCTCAAGCTCTTCTGCCATCTCAGGTTCCATGGTAATCTCAGGCTCAATAGGTATTTCGGGCTCAGGCTCCGCTGCCAAATCAAGCTCAGGTTCGGGCATGAGATCTGCCTCAGGCATGATCTCGGGCTCAACATCCACTTCAGGCTCAAGATCCATCTCGGGCATGACCTCAGGCTCGGGCATGATCTCGGGCTCCGGTGCGGGTGCAGGTGCAGGCTCAGGAACAACATCGGAAACAGGGCTGGCAGCCACCGGCTCTGCAACAGGTGCAACATAGGGCTGCTGCACAACGGGCTGCATACCGGAAGCCGGCATAGCCTGTGCCACCATCATTACAGGCGGCTGGTTACCGATCATCCTCTGATTCTGCTCTATGGCATTAAGAGTGCGCTGCATCCCGGAGAATGCATTATTGATCTCGTTAAGCTTGTTTTCCAGATTGCGGTTTTGAGTATTGATCTCATCCATGATGTCTCTGTTGTTATTCTTGAGCTTCTCCTCAAACTCCGTAACCTTTTCAAAAAGTGCGTCATTGGAATTAAGCAGGGCATCCGCATTTTCCTTGTTTCGGGAAATAGTGATCTTGGCAACTGCCTTTTGAGCCTCTATGATCTCCTCTGCCGGAATGGATCCACCGGCACCCTCTTTTTCCAGGTGTGCCATCCTCTGCTGCAGTTCATCGAAGTTCTTCTTGATAATGAGATACTGAGCCTTTTGCGCCCTGGCTATCTCGTCATAGTCCTCTTTGTCCTGCTCCTTTGTCCGTCTGCCTATGGATATTATGGAATTGATCATAACCAAAAGCGCGACCACAAGCATCACTGCCAAAACAGCAACTATGAAGTAGCTTTCTGAATAAAACATCAGCACATATCCGATAGTCACTAAAAGCAGTGCACAAATGATCCCTGCCCCTACGGCAAAAAGCTTGTCCTTAAGCGTCTGTCTGTCTGCCTTATCTCTCTCTCTTTCGTGATCCATGACTCACCCCCGAAAATATCCTCATTTTTGCAACAAAGTCACAGCCGTTACCGACTGTGACTCACCAAGATTAAAACGTCCACGAGAGGATTCGAACCTCCGACCTACCGCTTAGGAGGCGGTCGCTCTATCCAGCTGAGCTACGCAGACATATTTCAAAACTATGCACGGACTCTGCCCTGCATCCAAATATCACCCTTAAACCGTCTGCCTATGGCCGGCTCTCCTAAAAGATCCCTCTCATTTATACAGACCTCAAACACCACATCATTACAGTTCAACGTCATAATAAACAGAGCTTCCATGGTATAGTGATTGAGAATCTTTTTGATATCCATGATCTCTCCCAAAACCGAATACTTATCACTCTCAATGCCATTGGGCATAAAGTAGGTATTCACAAGAGAAAGAACATCCTCATTACCTATACGACGGGCTATAGAGTTATAAATGTCCATATCGTCGAGAGTAAGCTGTTCAAATGCACCCTGGTCACCGACCCTGGCAGCAGCTACGAGCTCCTGTCGCCTGGTGCTGGCCTCCTTACCTACTGCCTTGACCTGCTCGGTCCGCTCTATGGGTAAAAGTATCTTGCCGCTGGATGCAAGTGCCGAAAGCCTGACTCCTCCGAAATCGACCTTTTGCGTATTGCGCTGCTCAGATTCCAAAACCACCATCATATCCTGTACGAAAAACACAAGATCGACTCCGAGCCTGGGCTCCTCACAGATGCCCAAAAAACTCTCACGGTCGGACTCCTTGACCATCTCCACCTCGATATAGGTGGACAGCGCATTGGCCTGTCTGTATGGAAAGTAATAATCCATCACAAAGCGGTCATTTTCATCAAATGTACCGCGAAAAGCGATCCCCATGCCGGAGACCACCTCCTTGCGAAGCTCCGTATACTCGTAACCCTCAGAATCAAGAGCTGTATCGGAAGAATCCGGATGGCGCATCGCATCATGGAAGATCGCAGACATCTCGCTCCTGCCTATGTTTCTGAATCCGATGGATCGCATGTATCCGTGCATATAGATTACCTTCCAAACTAAATCTAATTAATTATAAACTATCTTGGAATAACTTGCAACGCAAGTTTAGGCATTTTTGCCAAGAGCTTTTTCCAATGCATCTGCTTCCTCATCGGAAAGCCCGATAATGGAATTGCCGTCTATGATCTCCTTGATATAGTTATAGCAGCCTTCTCTCGAATGGACTATGTTTATGATGTATCCGTCATTTCTATCATTGAGAAGACAAAGGGCACAGGAAAGCTTTCCGCCCATCTCATCCAGAGCATCATATTTTACCAGTCCAAACTTTTGGAAGCAGATCTTTAATGTGTCGAAAATGGTCTTTATATTTCGCTCATTTGAAGCATTGGACTTGATCAGGTCGTCCATCTGCTCCAGACGATATATCAGGGTATCCTCCAGAGACTTGGCTGTCTTGCCCTTCATAAATATATCGTGTTTTTTCTTCAGACCGGAAAACCGGACCATGTTGATGATCAAAAGGATCAAGATCACCAAAACGGCCACTGCCAGTCCTATCACAATATAATCAACAGGTATTCCCAAATATGATTCAATCATTTTTCACCTCGAATATATGTTTGTATTATGCCTGCAACTTGTCTACTATCATGTCCAGCTCATCGGGGTTGTAATACTCGATCTCCACCTTACCCCTCTTGCTGTCCTTTGCTATGATACTCACCTTGGTACCCAGTGTCTGCTTGAGCTTTTCCTCCAGCTCGGAATATACGGCAGAAAGCTTGGGATCCAGAGCAGGCTTCTTTTCGCTATCCTTTTCCGTTGGCTTCTTCTGCAGGTTCTTGATCTCCTTTTCCAGATCACGGACCGTAAGTCCCTCGTCCATAACACGTTCAGCCATACGGACCTGCTGGGCATGATCACTCAGGGACAAAATGGTCCTTGCATGACCGGATGAGAGGTTGCCATCGATGACCATCTGCTGAACCTTTTCATCCAGCTTCAAAAGTCTGATGGAATTGGTGATGACGGTCCTGCTCTTTGAAACCCGCTCAGCTACCTCGTCCTGTTTCAGGTTGAAGTTGTCGATGAGCTGCTTATATGCCTGGGCTTCCTCTATGGGATTCAGGTCCTCTCTCTGGAGGTTCTCCAAAAGAGAGATCTCAAGTATCTCCTGATCGGTATAGTCCTTGATGACCACGGGCACTGTCTTGATGCCGGCCATCTTTGATGCTCTCCACCTGCGCTCGCCTGCGATGATCATGTAGTAATCATCCTTTTTCTGAACGATGAGTGGCTCGATGATACCGTGCTCCTTGATTGATTCGGATAGCTCCAAAAGAGGATCCTCTTCAAAATTCTTTCTGGGCTGATCACGGTTAGGTTCAACCTTGTTTATGTCGATCTCAATATAGCCTGTCTTTGCATTATTATCCTCGGCAGGCTTCACCTTGGTCTCCGGTGTCTTGATAAGGGAATCAAGTCCTTTTCCCAGACCGCTCTTTTTCTTTGTTGCCATTTATAAAAACTCCTCTGTAAATATTATCCTATACCTTACTTTCTGTCTATAAATTCCTTTGCCAGATTCCTGTAGCTCTCCGCACCTGCCGACTTGGCATCATAGAGATTGATGGGAAGTCCGTTTGAAGGAGCCTCCGCCAGCTTGACATTTCTCGGAATGATGGTCTGATACACATATGCGTTCAGATTATCCTTAACAGTATTTACCACATCCGATGAGAGATTTGTCCTGGAATCATACATGGTAAATACAACACCATCTATCTTCAACTTATCATTCAGTCTGTCCCTCACCAGATCGATGGTGTGGATCAACTGACTGATTCCCTCCAAGGCATAATACTCACACTGAATGGGAACCAGCACACTGTCGGCTGTGGTCATTGCATTGATGGTCAGCATATTCAATGAAGGAGGGCAGTCGATCATGATATAATCATAATCGTTCTTTACATAGTCCACCTCATTCTTCAAAATGTACTCTTTTTCCTTTACTCCCAGAAGCTCGATCTCGGCGCCGGCCAGATCCACATTTGAAGGAATGACCTTGAGATTCTCTATATCCTCTACCGGATGAGTCGCCTCCCTGACGGTACACTCATTAAGTATCAGTTCATAAACCGTATTCTCTGCCTCTTCCTTATCTATTCCCAGTCCGCTGGTTGTATTTCCCTGGGGATCCATGTCTATAACAAGAACCTTCTTCCCCTGCTCAGCCAGACAAGCCGAAAGATTGATGGCAGTAGTAGTCTTTCCGACTCCGCCCTTTTGATTTGCAATAGCAATTACTTTTCCCATTTTGCCTCCTATTTTCCATTATTCCAGATCAAGCAACATATCGATGACTTCCTGATATCCGCTTATCCGAGAGTTAAACCCTTTGGGATTTCTTCCATATTCCACAAATCCCTCTTTTCGATATAGCGACACCGCCGCTTCATTATCAGCCACTACCGAAAGCTCCAGCTGTGCGTATCCTGCTTCCCTGGCACATTCGATGCATGCCCTTGTAAGAGCAGTGCCCAATCCCAGTCCCCAGTATTCCTTCAGAACGCTGATCCCGAAGTCAGCTCTATGCTTTTCCTTGTATTTGGTTCCGTGGGCTCCTATACCTGCAGTACCTACCACCTTTTCGTCGACAATCGCAATGATCTCTATGCCGTTTTCACTCTCGGTCTTCTCACTTAAAAACTCAGCCTCTTCCTCAGGAGTAGAAGTGTTTTCTTCCGGATATGTCAGCAGATAATCTGTCTCTTCATGGGTCTTGATAAAAACCTCCAGAACAGCCTCTCCATCTGCAGCATCTCCGTTCCTTAAGATGGCTTCTTTTCCGTTTTTCAGAGTGATTGTTTGATAGAATTTCATTTATCTCCCCTGTAGTGGTTTCTGAATTTAGCAATCGAATAGAAGTATAACACTTTATTGCTCTTTAATCTATCGCAAAATATACGCTCGTTTTCATCCGTATTACTACATATAGATTTCTTACTGTCAATGTTTCACATGAAACATTCGGAGATTTCATATATTTTGTGTCAGTGATATGATATCCATCTATATATTGAACCATACAAAAATGTTTCACGTGAAACAATTTTGATCAAATCCCATATATTGTGGTGAACAAAATTCCTCTTCCTTTCCAGATATTTTTTGTACAGTTTTATTACTATTTAGCGCTGTAATCTAGTCCGGGCCGCCGATCTGCCTGAAAATGTGTGTTGCTTTCGTTAGTCGCTCCGCTACTAAGCGCACCCTTCGCCTGCGCTTAACCTCGGCTGGACATGTCGCGCGTCTCCGTAACC